>QNZQ01000141.1 GCA_003972985.1 Gammaproteobacteria bacterium
AGAGGCTGTCGAAGCCCAGCTCCTGGTCGAGCCTGGAATCGAGCGTTACGGGCGCATTCACCCTGCCGGGATGCAGCTCCTCCGCCAGCGCGGCAACGATGGCCAGGAGCCGGGCTTCATCGCCCTTGGACACCTCCGCCTTGCCGCCCAGATCGCTCATCTGTTGCGCACCTGAAGTGATAAAGGAAAAAGTGCTTCGCTACCTACCGACCCAAATGTAACATTTTGTTACACCGGACACCTTCCCTCTAACGAAGCATTACAACAGACTCCTTACTCCAGAGAAAGAAAAAAGGACTAAACAACTATATTTCAACCACTTATACGCATGGCACGAAAGATGCTTTCAGTACTTCAGGCAATCGGCAATATCACTGGAGTACCCCATGCACAGCATCGTCAGCACCCTCTCGAACAGCACCACGCTCCCGCCAGGAGAGAGTTCCAGGCAGCGCCAGGCACGTTTTCAGCGCATCGTCGGGCAGCACCGGGACGATCTCTACCGCTATGCGCTCTGGCTGGTGCATGACGGCACAGTGGCAGACGACTTGGTGCAGGAAACCTTTCTGCGTGCCTGGAAGTCCCTGGACAAGCTGCAGAAGCCGGAGGCGGCCAAGGGGTGGCTGATCACCATCCTGCGGCGGGAAAATGCGCGCCGATTCGAACGCTTCCAGCCCAGGTTCAGCGCCATGCCCGTGGAAGCGGTGGGCGACAGTCACCGGGACTACGACACCTCTACCGAGGCCTTCGTGCTGCGCAACGCCATTGCCCGGCTGGACGAACGCTACCGCGACCCCCTGCTGCTGCAGGTGATCCACGGCTATTCGCAGAAGGAGATCGCTGCCGAGCTGGGTATCTCCGTGGCCGGTGCCGGCACGCGCCTGTTCCGCGCCCGCAGGAAACTGCGCGCCATGCTCGAAGAGCAGGAATCATGAACCCACTGCCTGTCGGATCCCTTTCGTGGTAGCCTCCTTTCCTGCGCAATCACCATCAGCAGGAGCTGCGACCCATGCCTTCATTCGACATCGTTTCCGAAGTGGATCTGCAGGAGGTCCGCAACGCCGTGGACCAGGCCAACCGGGTGATTCAAACCCGCTTCGACTTCAAGGACGTGGATGCCAGCTTCGAGCAGAAGGAGAACGAGATCACCCTCACCGCCGAGCAGGAGTTCCAGCTGAACCAGATGCTGGACATCCTGCGCGAAAAGCTCGCCAAGCGCGGCGTGGACGTGAAGGCCATGGACATGAAGGAGCCCCAGACCAGCCTGAATGCCGCCCGCCAGCAGATCCTCATCCAGCAGGGCATTCCCTCGGACATCGCCAAGAAGATGGTCAAGGAGATCAAGGCCAGCAAGCTCAAGGTGCAGGCGCAGATCCAGGGCGAGCAGGTGAGAGTCACGGGCAAGAAGCGTGACGACCTGCAAAAGGTGATCGCGCTGCTTAAGGAAAAAGACTACGGCCTGCCGCTGCAATTCAAGAACTTTCGCGACTGACCGCCGCACGGGAGACTCAGGCCATGCCCCTCGACCGCGGCACCCGCAACTACGCCATCTTCCTGCTCGCCCTTGCAGCAGGGCTGATCGCCCTGGCGCTCTATGAGCCGCCGGTGGTGCGCGAGCTCAACCAGAAGCTGGAGCAAGACCCACTGGTGAACACCTTTCCCTATGAATTCCGGGTCCTGCGCGTGGAAAACGGCGCCGCCGTCATGAGTACACCGCGTTCTCCGGCGGTCCCGGTGGAGCGGGTGCTCGGCATTCTCTTCCCCGACATTGCAGGCCAGCCGGGCGACTCACCTGGCTTCCAGAAAGCCCAGAAAAAACTCGCGACCGTGCAGACCCGCGCCCGCGACCTGGTGCTCCATGACCCGAGAGTGAAACGGGTCCAATGGGAACTGGACCGGGACTGGCTGATGCAACACGGCATCCAGCCGCCGGCGGCTTCGCTCTGAATACCCGGCCCCCACTCACCGGGTAGGGGGATCAGCTTGGATTGCAGATCGCCTCCACGGCCTCGAAGGCATGGTGAATCTGCGCCAGCGGAGTGTACCAGTGGGGGGAGAACCTGACTCCGCCGCCACGCAGCGCGCAGATGACGTTTTGCTGCATCAGGGCCCGGTGCAGTTCACCACTGTCGTGGCCGGGAACACGGAAGGCAAGAATACCCGCACGGCGCTCCGGCAAGCGCGGTGACAGCAGCTCGAAGCCTCTCTGGTCCACCTCCTGGATGGCCAGTTCGATGCGCAACTGCAACTGGCTGGCGATCTGTTCCACGCCCACCTCCTGCAGGACCGACAGGCTCGCCTCCAGGGCATGGATACCGAGCATATTGGGACTGCCGCACTCGAATCGCCGTGCCGAAGCGGCAGGTCGCCAGTCGCTCCGGTCGAAGTCCCCGGCGTGCTCCACCATGTGCCAGCCGTACTGCAGCAGCCGCAGCTGTTCCCGCGCCTGGGGCCGACTCCAGAAGAGTGCCAGCCCCTCGGGGCCGCACATCCACTTGTGGCCATCGGCCACCACGAAGTCGGCGCCTGCCGTTTCCACGTCGAAGGGTAGCGCTCCCAGGCTCTGGATGGCATCCACGCAGAAGAGGATACCCCGCTCGCGGCAGAAGGATCCCACGGTTTCGAGCCGGGCCCGCAGGCCGCTGGCATACTGCACCGAGCTGATAGAAACCAGCCGGGTGCGCTCATCGCAAAGAGCGAGCAACGCGGCTTCCGGGTCGGCACTGGCAGGATCGGCCAGGCGCAGCTCCACGCCCTGCTCTCCAAACGCCTGCCAGACCAGCCGGTTGGAGGGGAACTCCCCGGCGAAGCTAACCACGTTGTCGCCAGGCCGCCATTCCAGGCCGAAGGCGATCAGCGAGAGCGCCTCGGAAGTGTTCTTCACGAGCGCGATATCATCGGGCGAGGCCGCCCCCACCAAGCGGGCCAGGCGCCGGCACAGCCGCGTCTCCACCTCCAGCCAGCGCGGGTAGTCGGCCGCGCCAAAGCGGCGGTTCTCCCCGGCGAAGGCGGCCACGGCCTCGGCGGTGCGGCGCGGCCAGGGCGCCACCGCGGCGTGGTTGAGATAGATGATGCCGGGATCGAGATCGAAGGGGTTATCCATGATCATCGCTGCCAGAAGGCCGGGCTGAGCAGCACCAGCAGGGTGAAGATCTCCAGCCGCCCGAGCAGCATGGCGAAACAGAGGATCCACTTGGCCGGATCGTGCAGGCCGGCGTAGTTGGCGCCTACGTTCTCCAGTCCGGGCCCCAGGTTGTTGATGCTGGCCGCAACCGCGGAAAAAGCGGTCATCAGGTCGATGCCGGTGGCGGCCAGGGCCAGGCACATGACGGTGAAGCTGGCCACGTAGAGGGCGAAGAAGCCCCACACCGCCTCCACCACCCGCGGCGGGATGGTCTTCTCCCCCACCCTTACCGGGATCTGGGCATTGGGATGGATGAGGCGCAGGATCTCCCGCGCCCCCTGCTTGATGAGCAGCAGGAAGCGGATCACCTTGATGCCGCCGCCGGTGGATCCGGCACAACCCCCCACGAAGCTGGAGAAGAGCAGCAGGATGGCCACGAAGCCGGGCCAGTTGTGCCACTCGGCGGTGGTGAAGCCGGTGGTGGTGCCGATGGAGACGGCCTGGAACAGGCCGTGGACGAAATTCTCGTGAAAGTACTCGTGGGTGGCGGTGAAGTGCAGCCCGGCGGTGGTGGCCACCACCACCAGCAGCATCAGCAGCACATAGAAGCGGAATTCCGAATCCCGCCAGTAACCCGCCAGCGCGCGCCAGTCGAAACCCTTGCCGATGGAACGCACCACGGAGAAGTGCAGTGCGAAGTTGACCCCGGCAAGAAACATGAACACCACGCCCACCAGGTAGATGGCGGTATTGTCGAAGTAGCCCATGCTGGCGTCGTGGGTGGAGAAGCCGCCGATGGCCACCGTGGAGAAGGCGTGGGCCAAGGCATCGAAGGCGCTCATTCCCGCCAGCCAGTAGCCCAGGGCGCAGGCCACGGTGAGCCCGAGGTAGATGAACCAGAGCGCCTTCGCCGTCTCGGTGATGCGCGGGGTGAGCTTGGAGTCCTTGATGGGGCCCGGCGTCTCGGCCTTGTAGAGCTGCATGCCGCCGATACCCAGCATGGGCAGTACCGCCACCGCCACCGCCAGCACGATGATGCCCATGCCCCCTAGCCACTGCAGCTGCTGGCGGTAGTAGAGAATGGACTCGGGCAGGCCGTCGAGGCCGGTGATCACGGTGGCACCGGTGGTGGTGAGGCCGGAGATGGACTCGAAGAAGGCATCGGTGAGCGACAGGTGGGGGTGTTCGGCGAGCACGAAGGGCAGGGCTCCCGTGGCCGAAAGCACCGCCCAGAACATCACCACCACCACGAAGCCGTCCCGCAGGCGCAGTTCGCGATGCTGGTGGCGCACCGGCAGCCAGCTCGCCACACCCACGGCCAGGGTGATGCCGAAGGCCACTAGGAAGGTGTACCAGGCACCGTCGCCGTAGAGCAGCGAAACCCCCAGGGGCGGCAGCATGGTGGCGCTGAAGAGCATCAGCAGCAACCCCAGGATGCGTTGTACCACGGTCAGGTGCATGAGATTCCCCCGCCTCCAGAGGAGATGGCCCCGGTCAGAGGAAGGTGATGCCCACCTGGAACAGCTTCTCCACCTCGCCGATGCGCCGCTTGTCCACCAGGAACAGGATCACGTGGTCCTCGGGCTCGATGACGGTGTCGTGGTGGGCGATGATCACCTCTTCGCCGCGCACGATGGCGCCGATGCTGGTGCCCTTGGGCAGACGGATCTCTTCCACCCGGCGTCCCACTACGTTGGACGATTCACTGTCCCCGTGGGCGATGGCCTCGATGGCCTCGGCCGCACCGCGCCGCAGGGAGTGCACCATCACCACGTCGCCCCGGCGCACGTGGGTGAGCAGGGTGCCGATGGTGGCCTGCTGGGGCGAGATGGCCACGTCGATGGTGCCCGCCTCCACCAGGTCCACGTAGGAGGCGCGGTTGATGAGCGCCATCACCTTGCGCGCCCCCAGCCGCTTGGCCAGCATGGCGGAGAGGATGTTGGCTTCGTCGTCGTTGGTCACGGCACAGAAGACATCGGTGTCCTCGATGTTCTCCTCCAGCAGCAAGTCCTCGTCGGCGGCATCGCCCTGCAGCACGATGGTATTGCGCAGTTCCTCTGCCACCGACCGCGCCCGTTCGGGGTCGCGCTCGATGATCTTCACGCGGAAGCGGTTCTCCAGCCGCGCCGCCAGCCGCCGGCCGATATTGCCGCCGCCGGCGAAGATGAGCCGCCGGTAGGGCCGCTCCTCGCGGCGCAGCTCGGCCATCACCGCCTGGATGTTCTGCGCGGCGGCGATGAAGAAGACTTCGTCGTCGGGCCTTATCACCGTGTCCCCGGTGGGGTGAATCGCCTTTCCCCCGCGGTAGATGGCGGCGACCCGCGCCTCGCCCCCGTGCAGATGCTGGTTGAGCTCGCGCAGCTGGTGCCCCACCAGCGGCCCTCCCTCGTAGGCACGCAGGCCCACCAGCTGCACCAGGCCGCCGGCGAAGTCGAGCACCTGCAGGGCGCCGGGATAGTCGAGCAGGCGCTGGATGTATTCGGTGACCAGCTGCTCGGGGCTGATGAGCACGTCGATGGGCAGGCCGCCCTGGTTGAAGAGCGCCGGGTGACGGTGGTATTCGAGGGCCCGTACCCGGGCGATCTTGCGTGGCGTGTGGAACAGGGTCCAGGCCACCTGGCAGGCGACCATGTTGGTCTCGTCGTTGTTGGTCACGGCGATGATCATCTCGGCATCGTCGCAGCCGGCCTGCTCCAGTACGTCGGGGTGGGCCGCGTAGCCCTTGAGCGTGCGCAGGTCGAGCTTGTCCTGCAGCGCCTGCAGCAGCTCGGAATCCTGGTCCACCACGGTGATGTCGTTGGCCTCGCTGGCGAGGTTGGCCGCCACCGAGGTGCCCACCTGGCCGGCGCCGAGAATGATGATCTTCATCGCCGGTCCTTGATCTCGATGCCCACGCCGCGCAGCTTGCGGTACAGGTGAGTGCGCTCCATGCCCACCTCCTGGGCCATCTTGCTCACGTTGCCGCCGTACTTGTCCAGGTGGTATTCGAGGTAGACCCGCTCGAAGTCCTCGCGCGCCTTGCGCAAGGGCTGGTCGAAGGAGATGCCGGGCAGTCCGGCCTGCACCGACTCCTTCTTCATGCCGCCCATGGCCGCCTCCACGTCCTCCTGGGTGATCTCGTCACCGGCGCCGAGGATGAGCACCCGCTGCACCAGGTTGCGCAGCTCCAGGATGTTGCCGGGCCAGTCGTAGTTGCGCAGCAGGTTCTGCGCCCCCACGCTGAAGTGGCGGTAGGGCATCTTCTCGTGGGTGACGAAGTAGTCCACGTAGAAGTTGAGCAGCTCGGGCACGTCCTCTCGGTGCTCGCGCAGGGGCGGCACCTCCAGCGGCACCACGTTGAGGTGGTAGAAGAGGTCCTCGCGGAAGTTGCCAGCGTTCACCTCGGCCTGCAGGTCCTTCTTGGTGGCGGCCACCACGCGGATGTCGATCTTCACCGGGTCGGTGCCGCCCACGCGCAGGAACTCGCCGGTCTCGAAGGCACCGGCGAGCTGGGCCTGGGCCGCCAGGTCCATGTCGGCCACCTCCTCCAGGAAGAGCGTGCCGCCGTTGGCCTGCTCCAGCCGCCCGTAGTGGATCTTGCCTTCCTGCTCACTGCCGAAGAACTCCAAGGCGAAGTTGCCCTCGGGGGTGGCGCCCACGCTGACGTCGACGAAGGGGCGCTCCTTGCGGCTGGAGTGGGCATGCAGGTAGCGCGCGAAGGTCTCGCGCCCGCTGCCGGGCTCGCCGGAGACCAGCACCCAGGTGTCGTGCTGGGCGATACGCTTCACCTGCTCGCGCAGCCGCTGCATCACCTGGCTGTGTCCCACCGGTTCGATCACCGGGCGGGCGTGGCGGCGCAGGCCCACGTTCTCCTGCACCAGCCGCTCGGTCTCCAGGGCGCGCTCCACGGTGAGCAGCAGTTTGGCCAGGGAGAGCGGCTTCTCGAGAAAATCATAGGCGCCCAGGCGGGTGGCCTCCACTGCTGTCTCGACGGTGCCGTGGCCGGACATGATGATCACGGGACAGGGCAGGCCGTCGCCCTCGGCCCACTCCTTGAGCAGGCTGATGCCGTCGATGTCGGGCATCCAGATGTCCAGCAGGATCAGGTCGGGGCGGCGCTCGCGCAGGGCGGCGCGCGCGGCCTCGCCATTCTCGGCGGTGGCCACGGTGTAGCCCTCGTCCTCGAGAATGTCCCGCACCAGTTCCCGGATATCGGGCTCGTCATCCACAACCAGGATGAATGGTGAGCTCATGCTTCTTCTCCCACGTTCACTCGGCCGTCCTCAGTATGCTGATCGTTCCGTCCCGGTTGCTTCCGGCTCACGGGCAGGCGCACCACGATGCGGGCCCCGCCACCGGACCGGTTCTCCGCCCGGATGCTGCCGCCATGTTCCTCGACGATCTTCTTCACGATGGCGAGCCCCAGTCCGGTGCCCTTTTCCTTGGTGGTGACATAGGGCTCGAAGAGCTCGCCGATGCGTTCCTCGTCCAGCCCGGCACCATTGTCCTCGAAGGTGATCTCCACGAAAAGCCGGTCCTGGCCGACAGGCCGGTAGGCACGGGTGGCGACCAGGATCTCCGGATTCTCCACCTGCTGGACCGCCTCCTGTGCATTCTTGATGAGATTATGCACCACTTGCCGGAATCTTACCGGATCGGCGTCCACGCGCAGATCCCCGCTACCCGGGCGGAAGGTGACGCTGCTTCCGTAGAGGGTCAGGATCTCGGACAGAAACTCGTCCACCGGTATGGCATGGGGCTCGATGCGGGAGGGCCGCGCGTAGTCGGAGAAGGCATTCACCATGTCCTTCATCGCCTCCACCTGGTTGACGATGGTGCGGGTGGAGCTGTCCATCACCCTGCGATCCGCTTCCGGCAGCTTGTCCAGGTACTTGCGCCGCAGCCGTTCCGCCGAGAGCTGGATGGGCGTGAGGGGATTCTTGATCTCGTGGGCGAGACGCCGTGCCACTTCGCTCCAGGCGGCATCGCGCTGGGCCTGCACCAGAGTGGTGACATCGTCGAAGACCAGTACGCAGCCGATCTCGCTCTCCTCCACCACCTTCAGCCGGGTGCGGCCGCACATCAGGTACTGCCGCCCCTCGGGACGTTCCAGCAGGATCTCGCCACGCCACTCCCCCTCGTTGCCATGCAAGTGGCAGTCGAGGCGGGCAACGAAGTTCGCCAGCTCAGGGTGGTCCTCGGCCAGCGCCGTGAGCGGCCTGCCCAGGTACTGCTCGATATCCACCTGCAGGATCTGCGCGGCAGCACGGTTCGCGGTTCTTACATTGCCCTCGGCATCCAGCGCGATGACGCCACTGGAGAGGTGGTCGAGTAACGCCTCGAGGTATTCACGCTGGAACTCCAGCTGCTGCTTGCTCTTGTTCGCCAGGTCCCGCGCATGCGCCAGGCGCCGCGTCATGGCATTGAAGGAGGCCACCAGGAAACCGAGCTCGTCGTGGTAGCGGGGCACCGGGATCTGGCCGTCGAGCTCACCCTCGGCGATGGCCCGGGTCCCCTCGGCAATGGCGCGGATGGGCGCCACCATGCGCCGCGCGGTGTAGAAAGCGGTCCAGATGGCGGCGAAGACACTCACCAGCAGGACCAGCGAGAGTGCCAGGATGAAACTGAACTTGATGGACTCGCGCAGGTAGGCGCGCTCGCGGTAGGCGACATAGGCTTTCTGCACGCTTTCGCTCAGTTCGTTGATGCGCACCGAGGTGGGAAAGATCGCCTGCAGGACCAGACCACGCGACAGGTCGGCCACCAGGGTGCGGATGTGCAGCTCACCACTCTCCCCGTAGGAGACGAAGCCCACGTAGGGCTTGCCGCTCACCACCTGCTGCAGCACCAGCGGATCGGGCGCGCTGGGCACCAGCACCTCGGGATCGACATTGCTCGCGGCGACGATCTTGCCCTGGGGCGTGGCCAGTGCCATCTCGGTGGCCCCGGAGCGTGCGCGCAGCTCACTGAGTGTTAGGGCCATGCCCGCCCGGGAGCTGTCGGCGATGCTCTCGAGCATCTGCTCCGAGTAGCGCAACAGCAGCCGCTTGGTGAGGTTGAGGGTAGCCTGGTTGAGTTCCAGCGCATCCTCCATGGCGGAATCGATCTGCACGTCGAACCAGCTGTCGATCCCCTGCATGAGGAACTGCAGCGAGTAGTAGTAGACGATCCCCGCCGGGGTGATCCCCAGCACCACGAAGAGAAACACCATGCGTGCCATGAGGCGGGCACCGGCGCGGTCCCTGCGGTAGTCGCGCAGCAGGCGCAGCAGGTTCCAGCCCACCACGGCGGTGAGCACCAGCAGTCCGGTGACGATGAAGATCAGCAGCGGGATGAACCAGCGGCTGAGCGGTTCCGAGCCCAGCACCGCGCCGGTGAGGAAATGCAGCGCGAAGAGCAACAGCAGCATGAGCATGACCACCGCCCATGCGCCTGCCCGCCAGGATTTCAGGGTTGCAGACGCCATTCATACACCTTGCTGCCGAGATGCCAGCCAGGAGTGAGATAGGCCTTGGGTCGCAACGGCAGCGGCAGTGATCCGATGTCGTGCCAGCTCTCCACGGTGACGCGGTAGAAGCGGTTCTTCTCCAGCCGGTCGGCAGGAACGAGCTCCCAGTCCTTGATGTCACCGAGCGCCACCAGCGCCGCCTCGCGGGTGGCGAAGAAACGGCTCTTGTCGGTGAGGGAGTCCCACACCTCGTAGCTCTCCGCGAGGGGGTGGTAGCGCAGCTTGCGCACCAGGTTTTTCTTCACCAGCGCCGATTCCCAGAAGTGGTTGTCCTCCGGTTCCAGCATCACCTCGGTGACGAAGGTGAGCGGCACGCCGTTCTCCAGCGCCTCGATCATGGTGTCGGTGAGTTCGTAGTGCTCGATGATGTCGAGAAGGATCTTGCCGTCCTGCTCGCCGATCCCAACCGCCTTGTAGGTGATCTCGGCGGCTGAAACAGTGCTGCCCAGGAGCAGCAGGAATCCTGCCAGCAGAAGACGCAGCCAGGCCTGCACCGGTTCAGCGGGCAGTTTTTTCAAGCAGTGAGTAGTAGAAACCATCTGTCTCCCGATCAACCGGCAACAACTGCAGTCCATGGTCGGTGGCGATCCCCCGCTTGGCAGGAAGTTCGACCACCCTGGCATCCCCGTGCCTGGCCAGGAAGGCCCGCATCTGGCCTTCATTCTCCTGCGGCAGTACCGAGCAGGTGGCGTAGAGGAGCTTACCGCCTGGACGCAACAACCGCCAGAGGGCATCGACGATCTGCCGCTGGCGTTCCACCAGCGCCGGCACGTCAGCAGCCCGCCGCAGCAGCCGGATGTCCGGGTGGCGGCGCATCACGCCGGTGGCGGTGCAGGGCACGTCGGCGAGGATGCGGTCGTAGGCGGGCCGCGCCCACTCCCCCGCCGGCCGGGCCGCATCCCCCTCCACCAGGTGGGCACTGAACCCAATACGCCCCAGGTTCTCCGCCACCCGCTCGAGCCGTGCCCCATCGGCATCCAGCGCCACCAGGTCGAGCTCCCCGCCCCTTTCGAGCAGATGACCGGTCTTGCCCCCGGGGGCAGCGCAGGCATCCAGCACGCGCATCCCCGGCTGCGGATCGAGAAGAAACGCGGCGAGCTGCGCGCCGGCATCCTGCACAGAGACCACGCCCTGGCGGAATCCCGGCAGTTCGGCAACCGGCAGTGCCCTGTCAAGGATCAGTGCCGAAGGGATGCCGCTCACCGGACGGGCGGTTATTCCCAGGCGCGCAAGTTCCGCCGCATAGTCGCTCAGGGAGCGCTTGCGCAGATTGACCCTGAGCGTGAAAGGCGGCCGCTCCAGCAGCCCTTCGAACAGCGCCGTGGCCTGCTGCGGCCAGGACTGCTCCACCGCCTCGATGAACCAGTCGGGCTGGCTGTAGCGCGCACCCGGTACCGCCATTGCCGCCTGCAGCAGGGCATCGCCCTCACGCTGGAAGCGGCGCAGTACGGCGTTCACCAGCCCGGTGGCCCAGGGCTTGTCCAGGATTCTTGCCGCCCCGGCAGTCTCGCCAATGGCCGCGTGGGCGGGAACGCGGCTGTGGAGGAGCTGGTAGAGGCCGACCAGAACCAGCGCCTTCACCACCTGCTCACGCGGTTTCAGGGGTTTGTCGAGCAGCCTTTCGGCGAGAAATTCGAGCTGGAAGTACCAGCGGCAGGTCCCGTAGCCGAGTTCCTGCAGAAAGGCGCGGTCGCTGGCGCCGAGCTTTTTCTCCCGCCTGCCCAGGGCGTCGGTGAGCGAGCTCCCCTGCAGGACATCGGCGATCACCCGCGCCGCCGTGGCCCGCACCAGGGCACCGCCCTTCCCTGCGGCCGATCTCTTCTTTCGCCGGGGACCGGGGGGAGTGCTCAACCGAGCACCACGCCCTGGATGGCGTGGGCGTTGATGAAGTCGGCCGCCTCCATGGCGCGCTTGCCCGGCATCTGCAGGCGGGTGATGCGCAGCAGGCCCTCGCCGGTGGCCACGTCCACCCCTTCACGGGTTGCCGACATCACCGTGCCCGGCTCGGCGGCCAGTCCTTCGATGGCATGGGCCTCCCAGATGCGCAGGTTAGCGTTCTCGTAGCGGGTATGGGCCACCGGCCAGGGGTTGAAGGCGCGCACCTGCCGTTCGATCTTCCAGGCCGGCTGGCGCCAGTCGATGGCCGCCTCCTTCTTCTCCAGCTTGGATGCGTAGGTCGCTTCCTCGTCGTTCTGCGCCACGGGCTGCAGGGTGCCGTCGGCGATGCCCGGCAGCGCCTCCATGAGCGCTTCCGCACCGAGCCGGGCAAGGCGGTCGTGCAGGGTGCCACCGGTATCCTCCTCATCGATGGGCGTGCGCCTGACCAGGTAGACCGGCCCCGTGTCCAGACCCTCCTCCATCCGCATGATGCTCACGCCGCTCTCGCGGTCCCCAGCCTGGATGGCGCGCTGGATGGGCGCCGCGCCACGCCAGCGCGGCAGGATGGAGGCATGGATGTTGATGCAGCCGAGGCGGGGAATCTCCAGCACCTCCGGCGGCAGCAGCAGCCCGTAGGCCACCACCACCATGAGGTCCGGCTGCAGCGCCCTGAGTTCAGCGATCGCCTCGGGATCACGCAGGCTCTTCGGCTGGAAGACCGGGATGCCGTGTTCCTGCGCTACAAGCTTCACCGGGCTGGGCGTCAGCTTGCGTCCGCGGCCGGCGGGCCGGTCGGGCTGGGTGTAGACGGCTGTCACCTCGTGAGAGGAATCGAGCAGCGCCTTCAGCGGAGGCACGGAAAAATCGGGCGTGCCGGCAAAAACGATGCGCAGGGGATCGGTCATCAGAGCGCTTTCCGGGCCGACTTCTTCTGCGCGGCCTCCAGGGCCCTGGCCTCCTTCTCCAGCTTCTTGCGTATGCGTTCACGCTTGAGCTTCGAAAGGTAGTCGACGAAGAGCTTGCCGTGAAGATGATCAATCTCGTGCTGCACGCAGACCGCCAGCAGGCCGTCCAGCTCCATCTCCAGGGGTTCACCCTCCCTGTCCAGTGCGCGTATGCGAACCCGTTCGGCCCGCTTCACCTTCTCGTAGAAACCGGGCACCGAGAGGCAGCCCTCCTCCATCTCCTCTTCGCCCTCGCGCTCGACCACTTCGGGATTGATGAGCACCAGCGGCTGGTCCCGCTCCTCGGAGATGTCCACCACGATCAGCTGCTTCGCCACCCCTACCTGGGTGGCCGCAAGGCCGATCCCGGGCGCATCGTACATGGTCTCGAGCATGTCCTCCGCCAGCTGGCGGATCCGTGCGTCCACCTGCTTGACCGGCTTTGCATGATTTCTGAGACGCGGGTCAGGAAATTTGAGGATCTCCAGTATCGCCATGAAAAAAAATAAGCTCTATAGTTTTTGGGTAAATGATGTCTGTTCAGCTTGGGCATGCCCCGACCGGGATTGGTTCCCGGCTCCCGGCCCTAAAATGAGGCCTGGATCACTCAAAAGGATCGAAAAGGGAGGGAACATGTCCCTGCATGCTGATGTATTCCCGGCTTATTCACTGAGTGAGTGATAAATAAGGAGGCGTGTTCCCCTATTCGTTGTAAAATCAGGATCTTGAGTCAAGACAAACAACGGACAAGGAAACACGCCATGGGTGAAACGCTACCGCTATTTACGCCGCTGTTCAACAAGT
>QNZQ01000184.1 GCA_003972985.1 Gammaproteobacteria bacterium
GCATAGATCTGGTATCGTTCATCTCGGGTAAGCTGCGTGTAGCCTCTCATCGTGCTCCTCTCTCTTGGTGGATTGAGTAAGCCGTGATGCTACCGCAGCTTACCCTCCCGCTCTAGATCGAGTTGCACTTACGAGTTGAATCCAAGTTCAATAAAGACAGCTCACTAGCGGATAGTGGCCCATTATAGGGGGCTTCGGATCGAACCAATTTGTCATTTCATGCCAGTTACAGCAGAGGCCTCCATTTTACCGGCAAAAGCCATTCCCATGGAGCCCGGTCCAAGTCGCCTACCAGCAACCGGATTACGACATCTGCATGGAAAAGTGAGCCGGGCTCGAAGGACATGGAACTCCCGGATGATGGGCCACTGATCGGCCGACCGGATTCATGCGTTTTGCCCTGAACGAGATGCCATCAGACGCAAAAGCGAGGCCGAAAGCGCGGTCAGCAATGCTGACATTGCAAAGGCCGTGCTCATCCCCAGCCATTGCCAGACCGTACCGAACAGCAATGCACCGGGCAGCGCCATGAACCCGCTCAGCAGGTGATAGATGCCGAACACGGTGCCCTGTTGCTCGGCTGGTGCAAGATCACCCAGCAGGGCCCTTTCCGCTCCCTCGGTAAAGGCCAGTGCCGCAGCATATCCCAGGAACAAGGTCCACACGGTCATGCCGCCATCCGGCAGCCAGGCAAACAGAATGAGCAGCAGCACACGTACGGACCAGCCAATGGTCACGATGGGCAGGCGACCAAAACGGTCCGACAGGCCACCGGCCGGGCCCGACACCAGTGCCTTCACGCCACTGGCTGCAGCCCACAGCAGTGGCACCCAGGCCACGGAGATCCCTCCCTGGTTGGCCCACAGCACCAGGAATGCCTCCGGCGTGGTGGCCAGCGCCAGTCCGCCCGCAGCGAGAATCAGCCCCTTGACCCGCCCATCCAGCCCTTTCCAGTCAAATCGCGCCGGCGGGTGTTCCAACTCCACCCGCGGAGGCATCCTGAGCCCGAAGACAAGAAGCAGGATGAGCAGGACACCGGGAACCACGGCAGCCACGAAGACATGCGCCATGCCCATTCCCCACTGCAACAGGCCAAAGGCCAGCAGCGGACCGAGCATGGCCCCCGCGTTGTCGAGTGCACGATGAAAGCCGAAGGCGCGCCCCCTCATTGCCCGGTTCGTGGTGGCCGCAATCAGCGCATCCCGGGGCGCCGTGCGAATCCCCTTCCCCACCCGGTCCAGAAAGCGCAGGAGCAGCACCCAGCCCCAGCCCAGGGCAAAGCCGATCAGCGGCCGGGCCGTATTGGACACGGTATAGCCACCCACCACCAGCTTCTTGGCGCTCCACCCCCTGTCGGCCAGCCACCCCGAAACCAGCTTGAGGATACTGGCCGTCGCCTCGGCAACACCTTCCACCAAGCCGACGATCGCCGGTCCCGCACCCAGTGATGCGGTGAGAAACAGCGGCAGCAGCGGCGTGATCATCTCGCTGGCCGTATCGTTCAGGAACGAAACGAGCCCGAGGACAACGACGGTTCGAGGCAGAAATCCACTCATCGGGTTACCTGCAGCAATCGCCTTACGATCTGGGTATTGTGGCCACAGTACCACGGGGCAGGCTCATAACCCGAAGGTCATCAGGAAACAAACTCTTCTAGTTCAACGATATACGATTGAACAACCATCTACTGTCCTGTCCTGCAGCCCAAATCAGGGCCAACTGAACCCGCTTGCATCCGGTTGCGTTCCTCGGCTTGTAGCCTGACTGACAATCGGATTCAGTCTGAAAACGCTTGCCAGGCACAGCCTGCATACTTTTGACCTTCGAGGATAAGCGATTGTTTTCCCGTAACAAAGTGTCAACAATATCATTGAGCCTTGCAAAAATACTGCAGTTGGGTATTATGTGCGCCGTCAGTTGCGGGGTGGAGCAGTCTGGCAGCTCGTCGGGCTCATAACCCGAAGGTCGCAGGTTCGAATCCTGCCCCCGCTACCAAATTTCCCCAAGAAAACTCAATCGCTTAGCGGCGGTTGGGTTTTTTTGTGTCCAGACCATTCCTTCAACGTTGGCCCACTGCTCATTGAATCCTACAATCTACGCCTGCTTGTGCCGATTCCCTTTCCTGACTCGGGCTTTCCCTGGACAGTCGTGGATCAGCCTGCTGACAGCGGTGTCCTGTTCTCGCATCAGTGAGTCTTGGGCAATCGATTGGTGGCGGAGGATCTGGCCCCTCATTGGCGTACGGTAATTGGAAAGGAATAGAGCACCGAGATCATGCCGGAGAGCATCCAGTCCTGGTCCACGATGGGGCTGTCGGTAATTTCCGAGGAGAGATAGTCGGCCCGGATATTGCCCAGGATGTGCCAGCGTGGCGTGATGTCGTACATGAGATAGGTCTGGGCGGCCAGATTGATGCCCGACCCGGCCGAGTAGGCCGGCCGGGTCGGAGTGGCCTCCGAGTCACGTACCCCATAATAGTAGTCGTTGAATGAATCGGACAAGCCGATGACCAGTACACTCGGCACCAGAGTCCAGCGGCCGCTCTTCAGGGTCTTGCCCAGTTCCAGGCGCAGCTTGGTGCCGTTGGAGTTACCCAGCAGGTCATGGAACAGGCTCAGTTCCGCAAAGCCCAGGTCGTTCTCTCCACTGATGGCAAAACCGGCTTCCCAGCTGTTGTCACGATCCTCCATGCTCGCCAGGGCGCGGGAGTCGGAAGCTTCGTATTGCAGGGGAACCGGCTGTGCGGTTATGGAGATACCCCAGTTCTGCTCCCCGTACAGGTACATGCCGAGCCGCATCCAGCGCATGTAGAAGCGCCGGTTGTCGAAGAAGACCACGGGTGTGGCGACCGTGAAGGCATCGGCTCCCTCGTAGGGCTGGCTCTGCATGTAAGGGCCGGCTCCGAGGTAGGCCTGTTTTTCATTGGGGTTTTCCTGGGAATCCGCGGCGGCGACCGTGATGCGGGCAAATGAGAAAGCGGCGAACAGAAGGGTCATGGCTCTGGTGATGGACAAGGCTGGAATCTCCATACTTCGGATCGTGGGAAGTGAGTCTATCAAATGTCGGCAGCCTCATAGGGTTCATGCATCCGGAACCCTTTCCGCTCAGCATACCCCACCTAGCGATCGAACCTTCATAGCCGATAAACCTCGTTGGCAATGCGTGTGAGCACCCTGGTGAAGAATTTCACGTCGCCCTCTTGCGTGTCAGCGTGCCCGTCGAGCAGATCCTCGATTGGTTCGTCGGTGATGCGGCTATAGAGCACCCCGTCACGCAGTATCATCCGCTCCCGTACCAGCCCGGCAGCGGATTCGTGGCAACCACTACACTCCTCCCTGAATCTGGGGGGCGTGGTGGCCTGGGCCTTCAGCATCCCGTAGAGGGCATCCACTTCCATCCCTGCCGGGTAGTGGTTGCGGAGGAACAGGCTCAGGTCGCGAAGACGGTGTTTTCCCCGCAGCTCTCCATCCACCACCTCGAGATGACGGCGGGCGAAGTCTGCCGAATGACCATGGCAATCCTTGCAACGATCTTCCCACAGCCAGTGGAGGTCCAATCCGGATCCCCGTACAACGGGTGAGATCACCATTGGCAGGAGCAGTGTGAGCCAGATTCTATGGGGTACAGTCATGAAAACCTCGATAGGCCGAATTGCCGAGCTTCGTAACCATCGTACCTTTCCAACGGTATCACCCCATCAGGCCCGGATGAAACCGCCGGGATCGAGTGGCCTGCCCTGATCGCCCTCGTGCCAGCAGTAGGCAACGAGTTCCCCTTCCTTGCCGGCCGAATAATCCAGGCAGGCCAGGTTCTCTCTTATGGGTGCTGGCTCACCCGTCAGCCAGTAGTGACCGAAGAACACGGGCGGCTCGGCAGGGATGTAGCGATATCCTCCGAGCAGTGTACCCGGTACCGGACTGTCGGGCAGTTTCGTCAGTTCCTCTTCCGGTACCATGGCGATCTCGCGCCAGGTGATGCCCGGCGTGGTCTCCCACCACTTGATGCGGATGGAACGCCTTTCGTTTCCGTCCTTGTCGAGAAAACTCGAACCGTCCGGCAGGGGTATCTCCGGCCCCTTCAGCAGCACCTCCACATCCCGGAAGGCCTGCGTGCCCTCCCGGTGGGCCTCCAGGAGCAGGTCATCGCTGAGCAGTGTGGGCATGCGATCCACAACGGGCTGGCTCCAGCAGGCGTGCACCACTCGAAACAGTGTTCTCCCATTGGCGTCCCTCGCCTCGAGATGAAGCGGCAGCCTCCTGAACCAGTCGATCACCTCCCCGGTCTCCGGCTCGTGCAGCCCGTACTCTGCGAGGAAGGCTTCATGCTGGCGGGTGTTCTTTTCGTTGCGGGGGCGCAGGGAGTCGCCCGTTTCGGGATGCTGCAGGTGGTAACCGATGGCATTGAACTCGTGATTGCCCATCACGGCCATCGCCTGCCCCTGTTCGGTCATGCCGCGGACGATATCGATCACGCGGCGCTGGTGGGGTCCACGATCAATGAAGTCGCCGAGAAAGACCGCCATGGCCCCCGGCTGCCGGTAGATGCCGCCCCGCTTTCGATAGCCGAGTCGCGAGAGCAGCGCTTCCAGCTTCTCCGCCTGGCCATGGATATCCCCGATGATGTGATAGTTCATCACGACTGCACTCCTCCCGACCTGCAGGATTCCAGGCAGGTTCTCCCCCACCTCATCCTCCTTTCGGGACAACATTCTCCTGATCCGGTTCTTCGTCGCGGCTTCGGCTTCCCTGAGTTTTTCCCGGGCACCCAGTTCGACCGCACGGTGCAGCACTGCTGCACTCGAATGTTCCTTCAGCTTCACGATCACGAAGGAGACCATCGCCTTCGGCAGGAAAAGGAACAGGATCAGGCCGAGGAGCACCAGCGTGAGCGGTAGTGCCGCCACCGTCACCAGCAGCTGCTCATGGGGTTCCAGTTCGTTCCAGTGATATTTCAGAAGGCGCTTCACCTGCCTGGCCCGCGAGCGCAAATGCCCCATCCAGCGCCGCAACGGGCGAAACCGAAGGTGCGCGGTGAACAGCAGGAAGCGGCTGGTGATACGAATGACAATCCG
Source organism: Gammaproteobacteria bacterium (assembly GCA_003972985.1). GTDB lineage: Bacteria > Pseudomonadota > Gammaproteobacteria > Chromatiales > Chromatiaceae > Thiolapillus. Next base: position 5,072 of record QNZQ01000184.1, read on the forward strand.
CTTGAGCCCCAGCAGGAGCAACAGGGGCAGCTTCTTTGCAACCAGCAGCAACCCCTTCAGCGTTCCCAGCTTCTTCACCCAGACCAGTACCGCCAGGAGGCCCAGCACCACGGCATCCCAATAGAAATAGCCGGCCACGGCCGTTACCAGCAGCGAGACCACTGCCGCAACGATCAGCCAGGCTCTCTTCGATGGCATCCGCTTCACGGAACCCGCTAGCCATCCGCCTGCCACAGGGCCTGGTACAGGCCTCCGACCCGCCGGACCCGCTGTCTCACCGACTTCTCGATCGCCGAAGACGATGCACAGAGCGTCACCCTGCTTCGCGCACGGGTGATGCCGGTATAGAGCAGTTCGCGCGTCACCAGCGGACTCTCCTGCTCGGGCAGCACCAGGATCACCTCGTCGAACTCCGATCCCTGGCTCTTGTGGATAGTCATGGCATAGATGCTCTCGTGTGGCGGCAAGCGCCCGGGAAGCAGGCTGCGCACGCCTCTCTCGCCATCGGGGAACCAGACGCGCAGGGCACCGCCCTCCTCCCGGAATACCAGGCCGATATCCCCGTTGAAGAGCCGCTGCCGGTAGTCGTTCACCGTCACCATCACCGGCTGGCCGTGATAGAGATCGCGCCGCGTCTCACCGAGCGCCCTTTCGATCAGGCCATTGAGGAGCCGCACGCCCTGGGGGCCGTCTCTCACCGCGCAGAGCACCCTCAGCTCACCTAGCCTCTCCAGCGCTTCCTGTGGTGAGGATGCCTCCCGAATGGCCCGGAACAGGGGGATCACCCGCTCCTGCAGCAGCGCCTGCAGGCTCGCGGTATCAGCGGGCATCCAGACCACGGGATCCTCCCCAGCCTGCAGGACATCGAAGGTGGCCTCTCCATCGCCCTGTTTCACCGCCGCGGCCAGTCTGCCGATGCCGCGTTCCGGGTCGAAGCGCCGGCTGCGCTCCAGGATTACCAGGTGATCGGCCATGGGCGGCAGTGTTCCCGGCGATACGGGAACGGGCTCCCCGGTGAGCCTTTCGAGCAGTACGGCGGTTTCGGGCGAATAGCTGCCCTCACCGTCGCCGCAGAGATCGGCCATCACCTGTCCGGCCTCTACCGAGGCGAGCTGGAACCGGTCGCCCAGCAGCACCAGCTGCGCCTGTTCGGGCAACGCCGCCAGCAGCCGCGCCATCATGGGCAGGTCCACCATGGAGACCTCGTCGACGATGAGCAGGTCCAGCGGCAGGGGCCTGTCGCGACCGTATGCCGCGTCAATCCGGCCGGGCCGCATGCCCAGCAGCCGGTGCAGGGTCTGCGCCTTGCCCGTGTGCTCCAGGAGCGCGGGATTCGCTGCGCCGATCGACTCGGTGAGCCTTCCGGCGGCCTTCCCTGTCGGCGCCGCCAGGACGATGCGCATGCCGGCAGCCCAAGGCTGTTCCAGCAGCAGTTCCAGGATGCGCGCCACCGTCCAGGTCTTGCCGGTGCCTGGCCCGCCGCTGATGACGGTGAAACGGCGTGTCAGTGCCAGCGCCGCGGCCACGCGCTGCCAGTCCACGCCCTCCTCATGGCGGGGGAAACCGCTGTCCAGCCCTTTCCTCAGCAGCTTCTCGTCGAAGGCCGGGGGAGGAGCGGCGAGCAGGCGGCGTACCGCAGCGATCACCTGCTGCTCCCAGGCGTGGTAGCGGGCCAGGTAGAACCGCCCACCATCGAGGACCAGGGGCTTGCCGGCGCTCTGCCCGGGGCTCCCCACCAGTGGCGATGCGGCCAGCTCCGACGGTTCCACCCGGACCCCCAGTTCTTCGAGGAGCGGATTGTCCTGCAATGGCAGGCAGACGCTCCCCTCGCGCACCTGGGCACTGGCAAGGGCCACCAGCAGCTCGAGCCCTTCGGGCACGGAATCGTCCAGCGACGCGACGTATCGCGCCAGATGGCGGTCGGCGAGCGTGATCAGCTGCGCATCGAGAGCTGCCTGGAGAAGCCCGGAACCGTTCATGCCGGCAGCCCCCCGCCGAAGGCCTGGTCCAGCGCCTCCAGGAGTTCCGGTTCGGGGCGCCTGAACCAGATCCCCCGCCCGGTGCCGGGCCGCATGCCACGCGTGAAGAGGTAGAAGACGCCGCCGAAATGGCGTCCAGGATCGTAGTCCGCCAGTTTCTGGCACAGGTGGCGATGCAGCGCCAGCGAATAGATCAGCGCCTGCAGCGGGTAGTGGTGTGCCGCCATGGCCTCTTCGACGCCCTCCGGACCATAGTCGTCGAGCCGGTTGGACTTGTAGTCGGCTAGGTAGTAGCGCCCCCCGTGCCTGAACACCAGGTCGATGTAACCGTGCATCAGCCCCCGGAAAGCGGCGAAATTCAGATGATCCGCCGCCTGCTTCCAGTGCGGAAACGGCTGCAGGATCCGCTGCAGCATTTGCGGGGCGGCCACGGCAGCCACGGAAAAATGGAATTCCATCTCGTCCAGCCGCTCTTCACTTCCCAGTTGGCGCAGCGAAATGCCGGCCTGCGGCAGGATCGTATCGAGCAGGTTGCCGATCATCTCCACCATGGGCTCCAGCCCCTGCTCCCGGAGCGTGGACAGACCGTAACGCCGGGAAAGGCGCCGGATCTGCTCGCGCAGCGCCTCGTCCTCCACGCGGCTGAAGTCCAGCTCCTCGAGCAGCTTGTGCGTCAGCAGCCCGAAATCACTGCCGGCGGGCAGCGCCTGGATCGGATCCCCGGGCAACGCCGGGCTCTCCCTTTCGGCGGGCGCGGCATCGAAGTCGGGCTGGTCGCTCCCGCCTCCGCGCACCAGCGCCGAGTAGCTGCTCACACGCCAGTTGCGCTCGATGACCGCGGAGAAGTGGCGCACGCGGGGGGGCGATCCCCGTTCCCGCTCTCCCGCAGCGAGCGGCTCCGGCGATGTGGCCGGCGACGGATCGCGCACCTCGATGGCCTCCGGCGCCTCGGCGGAAAGCCTTTCCAGCGGTTCGAACAACGCCTGCTCGTCGAGGTCCTTCATGCCAGCGGCACCCGGGTCGCCGGGATACAGCAGCCAGGCCAGTGCACTCTTCCCGGCGCCATTGACCTTGCCCCAGGAGAGCACGCAGAGCCTGGCGGCCCGCGTCACCGCGACATAGAGCAGGCGCAGTCGCTCGGCCAGGGACTCCTCGCCGGCCCGCTGTTCCGCCTCCGCCTCCAGCGCCTCGTCCCCTCCGAGGTAGAGACAGGGCCGTCCCTGGGCATCGTGGTAGAACCACGGTTTCTCCTTCCTGCCGACGTCGTCGGCAAAGGGAAAGGGAATGTAGACCACCGGGTACTCCAGCCCCTTGCTGGCGTGCAGGGTAACGATCTTCACCAGTCCTTCGTCGCTCTCCAGGCGCAGCTTCGCCTCCTCGTACTTCCCGGCAAGCTCGCGCTCGTCCGCCAGCCAGCGTACCAGCTCTTCCATCCCGGGCCGGGTCCGGGCTGCCTGCTGCAACAGTTCCATCAGCTGCAGCAGGTTGGCGAGCCTTCTTTCGCCGTCCTCCTCGGTCAGCAGCCGCTGCGCGATTCCCTCCTCCCGAAACAGTTTCTGGAAGGCCGGGATGAACCCCCGCTCCCGCCACAGCTCCCGGTAGCCGAAGAAGCGCTGCTGCACCGGCTCCCAGGCATCGTCGTCGCGCAGCAGTGCGTCGATCTCGCGGGCGGTGCGTCCCAGCAGGCGATCGGCAAGGGCATAGCGCAGCAGTCCTTCGTCCTCACAGTCGATGACCGCCTGCAGCAGGTGTTGCAAGGAAGCGGCCTCCTCGGTGGAAAAGACGCTCTCCTCGGTGAGGGTGACGCTGTTGATCCCCCGCTGTCGCAAGGCTTCCCGGATATAGGGGGTGTCCTTGTGCCTGCGCACCAGGATCGCAATATCCCTTGCCTGCAGCGGTTCGCCACCCAGAGTGGCCCGGCCCGGCTGGAGCAGGGCGGCGATGTGACCGGCCACCTGCGCGGCCGCTTCGATGCGTGCATCCCCCACGCGGATGCTGCCGAAGGTGCCATCCTTCTTGAGCGAGGCGTTGCCTTCGTGGGCGTGCAGCCTCCAGAACTGGAGGGGCACGGGCTCGGCGCCATCCAGGAGCAGGGGCTCGTCGTCGGCGCGGGGCGAGGGCTCCACGGCATGGTACTCGATGCCCGGCTGCAGGAAGGCGTCCGCGCGGTTCCCGAAGAGGCGGTTCACCGCCTCCACCAGCCGGCTGCCCGAGCGCCAGTTGGTGCCCAGCGAGTAGCGCCGGCTGGCATCCCGCGCCGCGGCCAGGTAGGTGAAGATATCGCCTCCCCGGAAACCGTAGATGGCCTGCTTGGGATCGCCGATGAGGCACAGCCCGGTACCCGCTTCCTGCACCCCGTAGATGGCGCGGAAGATGCTGTACTGCACCGCATCGGTATCCTGGAACTCGTCGATCAGGGCCACGGGGTAGCGTCGCCGCAGGTGCCGGGCGAAACCCCTGCCCGGCTCTCCCCGCAGGCTCTCTTCCATGCGCAGCAGCAGGTCATTGAAATAGAGCTGGTGCGCCGCGCGCTTGCGCTCTTCGATGTGCTTCTGCACGAACGTCCGCGCCGCCTTCTGGAAGGCCACGGAAAGAAGCTCCAGCTCGGTTCGTAGCGATACCTGGATTGCGGTGTAGGCTCCGGCTGCCTCGAAGAAGGGATTCGTCGGCGTCACCTTGCCCTTCTTGGTTTTCTGCGCAAGGGTATCGGCGCAGAGCAGCTCTTGTTTCTCCAGGGGCTCCAGCAGGGGCGTGGCGCTGGCGCAGAGCTGTTCTGCCGCGGCGATGGCCTTCTCCACCGCGCCCGCGCCATAGCTGCGCCGGTTGAGCGCTGGGTCATTGCGCAGGATCTCCACCACCGCTTGGTGCTGTTCCGCCCAGCTTTCCTTCAGTTCGTCCTGTGCCTTCTCCAGCGTTTCCAGTGTGGAGACCAGGCCCGAGGCGATCTCCTCCACCGGCGGGGTCTCGGGCAGCAGCGCCAGGGGCTCGCCAAGGCGCACGGCGATGGTTTTCAAAAGCTGCTCCGGATCTCCGTGGCGATCGTAGAGCCATTGCGCCAGGAGCGGGTGTAGCGTTTCATCGCCGAACCACTTGCGCCAGAAATCCTGCGCCGCCTCGAGACGCAGGAGATCCTCGCTCTCGATGAACTCCTGGTCGAAGGCCAGCCCGGATTCGAAGGCGTGTTCGGCGAGCATGCGCTGGCAGAAGCCGTGAATGGTGAAGACCGCCGCACTGTCCATGCTGGCCAGCATGGCGCGCAACCGGGCCGCGTCCTCTTCTGCCCGGTTCCGCCCGTAGAGCCAGCCGGCCAGCGCCTCGTCCTCTTTCAGGCACTTCGAGCGCTCCTCCGCCTCCAGGTAATCCAGTGCCTGGACGATGCGCTTGCGGATACGCTCACGCAGCTCCTCGGTGGCCGCCACGGTGAAGGTGACCACGAGAATCTCTTCCACCAACAGCCCCTGCTCCAGCAGCAGGCGCAGGTAGAGGCTGGTGATGCTGTAGGTCTTCCCCGTGCCCGCGCTGGCCTCGATGAGGTTGATGCCCTGCAGCGGCATGCGGAAAGGTTCGAGGTTCTTCACGACGGCTCCTCCATGCGCTCGAGCAGCGGAGCGTAGATCGCTTCCGCCTGTTCCTCGAACCGCGCATCGATGGGATCGGCGTTGCGAAACAGCAGCCGGACGGCCGGATCGTCCCTTTCCCCGGCCCGGTGGTCGCCCCCTTCCCAGAGACCGTGCCACTTGGCTTCTCCCGTGACGAGAGCCCAGGCAGTATCGGGAAAGAAATGGAGCGGCCGTTCCAGCCCATCCCGGTAGAATTGCAGCAGCCGCCCGAGCATCCCCGTCGCCTCTTCGCCATCGATGGCACCCAGGAACAGCGTGTCGTCTTCGGCCACCAGGCAGCTCCGCTGCGCCGCGCCTGTCTGGGCGGCGACGGCCAGGTGGCGGATCCAGAGCCCCAGCCGGTCCTGAGGACGCAACCGGCCCACCCGGAAGTCGAGCACCCCTTCACCGGTGTGGCGTTGGATATTCCCTTCCAGCCGCCAGCCGTCGATCTCCAGGTCGATCTCTAGCGGGATCTGCCCGGGACAGCTTTCTAGAACCGGCGCCAGCCTTTCCCCGAATGCCTCCACCGCCTCCTCGGCCCGCGCCAGTTCCAGGGTGCCGGGCAGCCCATGAGGCAGCTGCCCCTCGCCGCGAAGCCGTCGGGCCACTTCCAGGGGTTCCCTCCCTTCCAGCCGGGCATCGAGCAGGCGCTTGCGGACCTGCCAGGAGGCCAAGCCATCCAGAAAGAAAGGCTCGCTGTCCTCGACCAGTTCCTCTCCGCCGGGCAGGCGCATGGCCAGGCGCCGCGTGAGGAAGGCCTCCGCGGGGTTGCGGTAGAAACCGATGAGCTCGTCGAGCCCCAGCCTGGTTTCCAGCTCCATGGGCTCGAGGGGACCCTCGACGAAGGGACTGCGCTCTTCTTGCGGTGCCCCGATGGCCCAGGCGGCGTCGTAGCTGAACAGGGGCGGTTCCTCTCCGGAAAAATAGCGGCTGCTGAAGGGCTGCAGGGGATGCTGCACGAAGAGCAGCCGGGAAGGCGGTTCTTTACTCCGGGCGTAGCAGCCGTCGAGGTAGTCCATGAGTTCGCTCACCACTTCCGCGGGCAGCCGGGGCTTGTCGCTGCGCGCATCCCGGCCCTGGTAGCTGATGAGCAGACAGTCGCGTGCCGACACCAGGGTTTCGAGAAAGAGGTAGCGGTCGTCGCGGCGGCGGTCGCGATCAGCGCGCCTTGGAGAGGCCGCCATGAGGTCGAAGGAGAGCTTGGACTGTGCGCGCGGAAAGTCGCTGTCGTTCATGCCCAGCAGGCAGATGACGCGGAAGGGCTGTGCACGCATGGGCAGCAGGTTGCTGAAGGTGATGCCCACGTCGAGGAACCCCCTCGCCTGGCCGGAGTCCCCGAGGGCCGTTTCCAGCAGTTCCCGGACCACCGCCAGCGACACTTCACCCTCGAACCCGCCCTGCCGCGTCTGCTGCACCCAGTCGTCGAGACGCTGGCGCAATCCCTGCAGCAGCGTGACCTCCTCTTCCTCCCCGGCTTCGAAGAAGTCCTGGAGCAGCTCGAGGAGCCGTTCCCGCCACTGCACCGGATCACTCGGCGCGGCCAGGCGCCGGCGCCAACTGTCCAGCCGGTCGAGGAGCTCCTGCAGCGCGCCCGCCCAGGCCAGCTCGCCGCTGTCGATGTGCAGGTAGGGGACCACCTCATCGGAATAGAGCAGGTTCTCCCCGTCGGCCGGGGTAACGTAGCCGAGGAAGAGCCGCCGTAGGCCGAAACGCCAGCTGTGCAACCCCTGGTCTCCGGGCAGGCCCAGCTCCTGGCGATGCGCCTCGTCCGCCGCCCAGCGGATGCCACCTTCCCTTACCCAGGTGCGAATGCGCTCCAGCGCTTCCTCGTCGATGCCGAAACAGCGCTGCACCGCGTCCACCTCCAGCAGGGCCAGCACCTCGCTGGCCTCCAGGCGGCTGGCGGGCAGCTGCAGGAGCCAGCCCAGCGCCTCGGCCAGGGGGGTCTCCCCGGCGGGGGCGCGATCGCCGATGCTGTAGGGCATGCGCTGCGTCTCCTCGCGGGTGCCGAACACGGCCTCCACGAAAGAGGCGTAGGCCGCCATGTCGGGCGCCATCACCAGGATGTCCCGGGGGCGTAGCCCCTCGATCTCCTCGAGGCACCGCAGCAGGTTGTCGTGGAGCACCTGCACCTCGCGCAAGCGGGTGTGGCAACCATGCAGCTGGATGGATGGCCAGCGCTCCGGGGGCAGGCGCCGGCTCTTCTCCCGCCCGTCACACAGCGTGAGAATGTCCGACTGCACCTGCTGCAGCATCCCTTTTCCCGCAGGTGCTTCGAAATGGGCGCGGCTCTCGGCGTCGAGGCTCAGCAGCTGGTCCAGGAACACCTGGCCCACGTGCCCCATGGAGGCGAGCAGCGGATTGCCCAGGTCGAGAAAGGCACCCTGGGAATCCTCGTGCTGCGCCAGGGCGCGTTCACTGCGGATATCGGACCAGTATTCCCTGCAGGGGTTCAGGTGGTAGAGATGGAGGTCCCGGTGATCGCCGAGGCGACGCAGGATCTCCACGTAGACCGGTGGCAGCGCGTTCAATCCGAAGAGGAACAGCCTGCCGGGCAGGGTCCGGGGTGCGGCCGGCGGCCCGTCCATTTCACGGATCAGCCGGGTGAGCAGGCGGGCCCTGTGCCCTCCTTCCTTCTCGGTGATCCTGCGCCACAGCTGCGACTGCCAGCCCTCGTCCTTTCCCGCTTCCCACGCCAGCACCATCTCCGGGCGGAATACCAGGTACTGGTCGAAGAGATCGGCGATGCGGGTCGCCAGCTGGTAGAGACGCAACGCGGGATCGTCTCCCTCGAGGTAGCGCCTGACCTCGGAAAAATCCCGGGCATCCAGCAGGCCCGGCAGTGCAGCCTGAATACGCCAGGTGAGCGTCTCCCGGTCGAAGGGGGAAGTCTCCTGGCCCGGCAGCCAGGCCTGCATCACCCGCCAGAAGAAGGAGGCCGGCAGCGGCAGTTCCAGGTTGGCCACGATGCCCTGCCCCTCGGCCAGGCGGTGCACCAGCCAGCGCCCGGTACCCGGGTTGGGCACCACCACCAGATCACTGCGCAAGGGGTCCGGCGCGTATTCCGGTGCAAGCAGCTCCCGGGCCAGGAGGTCGGCCAGTGTCTCGAGGCGGTTGGCCTGGTGCAGCACGATCATGGACAGGGATTCCTCTCGAACCGTCGGTTACGCATTCGTCACCGGCTATCAGACGTGATCGGTGACGATTCGTTCTGTTGCCGGTTGCCGGCACCTGTCCATTCTGCCATGCCCGGTGGCTCACCAGGTGAGCCACCGTTCGAAGTTATCGATCGTACTTCGTGGAAAAGGGCGTCGATGCACCCACCTCGTCAGTGCAGGCCGGCTGTATCTACCTGCACCGCAGGATCTGCCGTAACCGGCAATCGAGCGGTGCCGTTTCTGCAGGCGGATGCCAGTTCCACCAGGAAGCAGTCCAGGGTCCACAGCAGGTGATAGGCCTGGCGCAGCCAGAATGCCTTCTCCTGTGCGTTGTGCAGCCATTGCGCTTGGCCGGCCAGATCGTGCGACCGGGCCAGCAGTTTCACGGGTTCCCTGAGTTCCGGTGCCTTGAGTCGTGCCAGGAAGGCCTCGCGATTCTCCCGCTGGAGCATTTGCAGCGGGATCTGCCCTGCCAGCAGCACCAGCTCCCGCGAGGCGGCAAGGATGCAACGGGCGAGTTGCTCCGGTTCCAGTTCCCTGACATAGGCCTGGCGGGCCTGCAGCACCAGGCGACGAAAATCGTGATATCGACGTTCCATGATCCTTCCTCCGGTTGTCCCTCGGTTACAAGGCTACCGCTCCACCCCCGGCTCCACAACCCCGCCTACAGGAAGAACAGGACCACATCATCTAAACTTGTGCAGGACGGGCACCTGCTCGGAAAACCGCCGTGAATACATCCATGTAGGCTCTGCGTCGGCATCCTTGCCTCCGAAGTTTTCCGATCAGGCACCCATCCCGCTTCTCAGCAACTCGCAGTTTATAGATGGCATCATCTTGACAGGAAGGATGGCGTTTTTCCCCGCCATTCCCTTACCATTTTCCCTGCCGTTCCCTGGAAAACGATGGAGAAACCGCCTGATGGAAACCGTGCTCATAACGGGCAGCAACCGAGGCCTGGGGCTGGAATGGGCCCGCCAGTATGCCGAGGCCGGATGGCGGGTGCTTGCAACCTGCCGTCGTCCCGAGCAGGCCGAATCACTGACACGCCTGGCGCGGCGTCACCCGGGGGTATCCATTCACCGGCTGGACGTCACCCTTCCGAAGCAGGTCGAAGCGCTTGCCGGGGAACTCGCAGGCGAACGGCTCGACCTCCTGGTCAACAACGCCGGCGTCTATTTCGAGCGCTGGGGTCGTGACAGGCTCGGACAGATCGACTACCCGGCATGGATGGAAACCTTCTCGGTGAATACGCTGGGCGCCTTCCGTGTCACCGAGGCGCTCCTTCCTTGCCTGGTACGCAGCGAAAAGGCCCTGGTGGTGAACATTTCCAGCCACATGGGGAGCATTGCAGACATACAGGCCCCCAATGACTATGCCTACCGCTCGAGCAAGGCCGCGCTCAATGCCGCGAGCCGGGGGCTGGCGCATGAACTGGCCGCTCGGGGTATCGGCCTGTTGTTGCTGCATCCCGGCTGGGTCCGCACCCGCATGGGTGGGGAGAGCGCACCCCTCTCCGTGCAGGAGAGCGTGCATGGCATGCGTGAAATAGTACAGCGCTTCGACCTGGATCAGAGTGGGCACTTCTATCGCTACGACGGCGTGGAACTGCCCTGGTGAGGTCGTAAGGCCGAGGCGGCCCACTGGCCCAGGCGCTTCAGTGCGTCGACCCGGTCGCTGCGCCCGAGCCGGGCATGCCGCAGGGCCTCGTGGAAGGTCTCGATGGTCCTGTCGTAACGCATCCTGTCGACGGGATAGGGAGTGCCGTCCTTGCCCCCGTGGGCAAAGGCGTACGCGGCCGGATCGCGGGTCGCCGCACGCTCTCCGTAGACCAGCTCGGCCACCAGCGCCAGGGCACGCAGCGACTTGGGGCCCAGGCCCGGCGTCAATGTCATTAACTTAAGACCTAACTCATTGTTCTGTCGTAAAATATCGTCGATTCACCACCATCTCAAGGAGTCTGAAATGAACTCGGTACCCGCCGTTCCAACCACCGATCAAGCTGTTTTGCCGAAGATCATTTAAAAACAT
>QNZQ01000103.1 GCA_003972985.1 Gammaproteobacteria bacterium
ACCGACTTCAACAAACTGACGGACAGGCAGGTCCTGGAGATCATGGACAAGTTGAACAATCGCCCTCGAAAATGCCTGGGGTACAAGACACCCAATCAGGTATTCTTCGGGATCAAACCACCCGTTGCACTAGCGAGTTGAATCCGCGTACACAATAATCCAGTTGGATCATCAGGGAGCCTACATGCAGACATCGGACAACACCCTGGTCGGGCACATCACAGACATCTCCGGCGGCCGCCTCATCGCCACACTCCGCACCGAGGCCGAAGGATTCCAGCCGGTAGTGGATATCGGACAGGAGAAACTCTCGGTGGGGCAGCTGGGCACCCAGCTGCTGGTGCGTCATCGCAACATCAACATCCTCGGCCAGGTGCTGCGCATGTGGGAGGACCCGCCGGAAGCCTCCGCCGTGAACGCCGACGGCAGGACCCTGACCGGCTCCATCGCACGCCCCTCCCGTAAACGCTACGTGGTGTTGCTGCCGCTGGGCCAGATCAACAGCAGGGGCGAATTCGACCGCGGGGTCAAGGAGTTCCCGGTTACGGGCGCTGAGGTCCACCTGGTCACCTCCAGGCAGCTGGAAGCGCTGTTCGACCGGTTTCGCAGCGAGGAGCTGAACCTCGGCAAACTGAGCAGCCGTTCCGAGATCGACGTCTACCTCGATCCCAACCCGCTGTTCACCCGCCACCTGGCCATCCTCGGCCAGTCCGGCGCGGGCAAGTCCTGGACCGTCACCAGCCTGCTGCAGCGCGCCATCAAGACCATGCCGCGCGCCCACGTGGTGATGCTCGACCTTCACGGTGAATACGGCTGGCGCGACGACGAGGGCGTGCTGCACAGCGCCTTCCCCGAATCCGTGGTGCGTCACGTGGACGCCCGTGAGCTGGAGATTCCCTACTGGCTCCTCACCTACGCCGAGCTGGTGGATTTCCTCATCGACAAGACCGATCCCACGGCAACCCTGCAGATCGCCTACCTGCGCGACGTGCTCTACGCGCTGCGCAAGAAGGCCAACGGGCATCTCGGCCTGTCGCAGCTCTCGGTGGACTCGCCGGTCTACTTCTCCCTCAAGGAGCTCTACCTCCACTTCAAGCAGGCCAACGAGCAGCAGCTCGATTTCGGCAAGACCAAGGGTACCCTCTACGGCGCCTTCGACAACTTCCTGGTGCGTTTCCAGTCCATGTACAACGACGCCCGCTACGATTTCCTGCTGCGGCCGAAGAAACGCACCAAGTCCGAAGACCTGGAAAGCCTGCTGCGCGACTTCATCGGCCTGGGCGAGCCCAAGCGCCAAGTGACGGTCATCGATCTCAGCCCCATCCCCTCCGACGTGAGGCCCATGGTGTCGTCGCAGATCGCGCGCCTGGCCTACGAATTCAACTACTGGAACCCGCGGCGGCGCGAGTTTCCCATCCTGCTGGTGTGCGAGGAGGCCCACCAGTATCTGCCCCGCGACGGCGATCCCTCCCTGGCCGCCACGCGCAAGGCCATGGAACGGATCGCCAAGGAGGGCCGCAAGTATGGCGTGGGGCTGTGCGTCATCAGCCAGCGCCCCACGGAATTGTCCGAGACAGTGCTGGCCCAGTGCTCCAACTACCTCTGCCTGCGCATCTCCAACCCGGACGACCAGGCCTACGTGCGCGGGCTCATGCCCGAGGGCGAGGCGGACATGGCGGAGATCCTGGCTTCCCTCAGCCGCGGCGAAGTGCTGGCCGTCGGCGATGCCACGCCGCTGCCCACCCGTTTCCAGGTCTATCCACCGGATCCCCCGCCGGCCAGCGCCGACGTACCCCTGTCGAAGAGCTGGCGCTCGGGTCCCGAGGACCTGGACGTGATGGACATCGTGCAGCACTGGTGGCAGCAGAAACGCTGAAACAGGCCAACCCCGCCCACTGTAGGAGCGGCGCCCTCGCCGCGAATGGTTCGGAGTTCGGCCCGGGGGGCGGGCCTCCTGCAGACCGCCTCAGGGCATGTCGTCGAGCCGCGCTCCTTCCTTCTGTACCGGCATCAGGTCCGCCTTGCTCACGCCGAGCGCCAGTGCAGTGGTGCTCGCCACGTAGATGGAGGAGTAGGTACCCACCACGATGCCAAGAATCAGCGCCAGGGAGAAGTTGTGGATGATCTCGCCCCCCAGGAAGAAAAGTGCCAGCAGCACGATGAGGGTGGTGAGCGAGGTGATCAGGGTACGTGACAGGGTCTGGTTGAGAGAGGTGTTGATGATCTGCTCCGAATCGCCTTTGCGGATCTTGCGGAAGTTCTCGCGGATACGGTCGAAGACCACGATGGTATCGTTGAGCGAGTAGCCGATCACCGCCAGCACCGCCGCCAGCACGGTGAGATCGAACTCCAGCTGGGTCACCGAGAAGAAGCCCAGGGTGATGATGACATCGTGCACCAGCGCTGCCACCGATCCCACGGCGAAGCGCCACTCGAAACGTACCGCCACGTACATGAGGATGGCCATCAGCGCCACCAGCACCGCCAGGGCGCCGTCCTCGGTGAGCTCGTCGCCCACCTGGGGACCGACGAACTCCACCCGGCGCAGCTCCAGCTTGCCCTCGGCGGCCTGCTTGAGCGCGGCGAACACCTTGTCGCTGAGCTCCGAGCTCTTTACGCCCTCACGGGGCGCCAGGCGAATGAGCAGGTCGCGCGGCGTGCCGAACTGCTGCACCTGGGCATCCTCGAAACCGTTCTCCGCGAGCACCTTGCGCACGGCGTCCAGCTCCACCGGCTGTTCGTAACCCACTTCGATGAGGGTGCCGCCGGTGAAGTCGATGCCGAAGGAGAGTCCGCGCAGCAGCAGTGACGTCAGGGCGATGACGATGAGCGCCCCGGAGAAGAACATGGCCAGCTTGCGCTGCCCCATGAAATCGATGTTGCGGGTGGAGGAGAGTATCTGGTGCATGGCAGGTATCCTCGGTTCAGATGGCCAGTTTCTTCACGCGCTTGCCGCCATAGACGAGGTTCACCAGGGCGCGCGTGCCCACGATGGAGGTGAACATCGAGGTGATGATGCCGATGGCCAGGGTCACGGCAAAGCCCTTCACCGGGCCGCTGCCGATGGAAAAGAGCACCACGGCAGCGATGAGGGTGGTGATGTTGGCGTCCATGATGGTGCTGAAGGCCTTCTCGTAACCGGCGTGGATGGCTGCCTGGGGCGTGCTGCCCACGCGCAGCTCCTCGCGGATGCGTTCGTAGATGAGTACGTTGGCGTCCACCGCCATGCCCACGGTGAGCACGATACCGGCGATCCCCGGCAAAGTGAGGGTCGCCTGCAGCAGCGACAGGATGGCCACGATGAGCACCAGGTTGGTTATCAGCGCCGCGTCGGCGAAGAGTCCGAACACCCTGTAATAGGCCACCATGAACACCATCACCAGCAGCAGGCCGATGACCACCGAGAGGAATCCCTGCTTGATGTTGTCGGCGCCCAGGCTGGGGCCGATGGTGCGCTCTTCGACGATATCGATGGGGGCGGCCAGGGCACCGGCGCGCAGCAGCAGCGCCAGTTCGTGCGCCTCCTGGGGGCTGTCCAGGCCGGTGGTCTGGAAACGGCGGCCGAAAGGTTCGAGGATGTTGGCCACGCTGATCACCTCTTCCACCTGCCGCTTGACGGGCTTGCCCTCGGCGTCGCGCCCCACCACACGGGTCTCCTTGAACACCACGGCCATGGGCTTGCCCACGTTCTCGGTGGTAACGTTGCGCATGCGCCGTGCGCCCTTGCTATCGAGGGAGACGGTGACCATGGGACTGCCGCTGCGCTGGTCGAAGCCGGAGGCGGCATCGGTGATCTGGTTGCCGGTGACGATGACCCGTTTCTTCAGCAGGATGGGGCGCCCGTCCTCGCGCACCCTGTAGAGCCGTGAACCGGGCGGGATCTTGCCGCTCTCCTTGGCTTCGAAGGCGTCGTGCTCAGTATCCACCAGCCGGTACTCCAGGGTGGCAGTGGCACCGAGGATGTTCTTCACCTGGGTGGGATCCTGCACGCCTGGCAGTTCCACCACGATGCGGCGCTCACCCTGCTGCTGAACCAGCGGTTCGGCAACGCCCAGCGCATTGACCCGGTTGCGGATGGTGGTGATGTTCTGCTGCAGCGCGAACTTCTTGGTGGCGCGTATCTCGGCCGGCGGCATGATCATGCGCACGTACCAGGCACCATCCTTCTCCAGGGGTTCCACGCCCAGGTTGCGGAACTCCTCCGCCAGCACGTCCAGGGCCTTGTCGCGGGTCTTCTCGTCCTTGAACTTGATGTTGATCCCCTCGCCTTCCGCCTTCACCGTGAGGTAGCGGATCTTGTTGTTGCGCAGGGCAGTACGGATATCGCCGGTATAGGCCTCCACCTTGTCCTTGATGGCGGTTTCCATGTCCACGTCGATGAGCACGTGGATACCACCACGCAGATCCAGGCCCAGGTTCATGGGCTGGCCACCCAGGGCCGTGAGCCAGCCCGGCACGTTGGCCGCCATGGTGAGGGCGTAGGAGTAGTTCTCCCCCAGGGTGTTGGCGATGACATGCTGTGACTTCTGCTGGTCCGTGGTGGAGCCGAAGCGGATCAGCAGCCGGCCGTCCTTCATCTCCATGGACTTGACGGCTACCCCCGCCTCCTTCAGCGCCTTCTCCAGCTTCTGCTGGAGTGCTTCGTCCACCACCGCGCCACGCACGCCGGACACGGCAACCGCAGGATCCTGTCCATAGAGGTTCGGCAGCGCATAGAGCAGGCCCAGCAACAGGACCAGAACCACCATCAGGTTCTTCCACAAAGGGTATTGATTCAGCATGTCGGATTGTTGTTCATCTTGAGGTTTCGAAGGAGGGGAGGAATACCCGCCGGGTTACATCTCTTTCAGCGTACCCTTGGGCATGACCGCTTCCACGGCGGAGCGGCGCACGGTCACTTCCACACCATCGGCGATCTCCACCTTGACGAAGTTCTCGCCCACGTCGGTGATCTTGCCCATGAGTCCGCCCATGGTCTGCACCTCGTCGCCTTTCTTGAGGCTCTCCACGAGCGCACGGTGCTCCTTCTGGCGCTTCACCTGTGGGCGGATCATGAAGAAGTAGAGGATCAGGATCAGTCCGATGGGAAAGATCAGTCCGGTAAGGCCACCGGGACCTGCAGCAGCAGGCGCCGCCTCTGCCCAGGCATCGTTGATAAAGAAGTTCATGTTCGAGCTCTCCGGTTGCGGCTTCCGCCATGCGGAACGAAATTGCCGACTTCAGAATTGATGAAGCCCGCTATTATGCCATAGTCCCTACTTGCGTTTGACGTGTTTCATCAGGCGCCGGCGTTTCTGCTGCTGGCGGACGTTGAGCTTGTTGCGCCGTCCCTTGTAGGGGTTTGCCGTGGTACGGAACTCGATGCGCACCGGCGTCCCCCAGAGATGGAAGGCCTGGCGGAAACGGTTCGCCAGGTAGCGCTGGTAGGCGGCCGGAACCGATTCGGTCTGGTTGCCGTGGATGACGATGAGCGGCGGGTTGCGCCCGCCCTGGTGGGCATAGCGCAGCTTGATACGGCGTCCGCGCACCAGCGGCGGCTGGTGTTCCATCACCGCCTCTTCCAGCACCCGGGTCAGTTCCGCGGTCTTCAGATCCCGGGTGGCCGCCGCATAGGCGGAATCCACCGCCTCCATCAGGTGGCCCACGCCGGTGCCGTGCAGGGCGGAGACGAATTTCATCTCGGCGAAGGAGAGAAAGGGCAGCTTGCGTTCCAGCTCGCTCTTGACACGCTCCCGCTCATCCTTCTCCAGGCCGTCCCACTTGTTGATCACCACCACCAGCGCGCGCCCGCTGTCGAGGACATGGCCCGCCAGGCTAGCGTCCTGCTCGGTGATTCCCTCGTGGGCATCGAGCACCAGCAGCACCACGTTGGCCTGTTCCATGGCCTGCAGGGTCTTGATGATGCTGAACTTCTCGATGGCCTCGGAGACCCGGGCCCGGCGCCTCACCCCGGCGGTGTCGATGAGCGTGTAGCGACGCCCCCGGTGTTCGAAGGGCACCTGGATGCTGTCACGCGTGGTGCCCGGCTTGTCGTAGGCCACCAGCCGCTCCTCGCCCAGCAACCGGTTGATGAGGGTGGACTTGCCCACGTTGGGGCGGCCCACCACCGCGATCTGGACACCGCGCTCCTGCTCCTCCTCTGCCGTCTCTTCTGCCGGCGGCAGGGTTTCGAGCACCCGGTTCATGAGCGGCTTGACGCCCCGGCCGTGGGCCGCCGAGATGGGTACCGGGTCGCCGAGTCCAAGGGCGTGAAACTCGGCCGCCGCGATGTCCCGGTCCAGGCTCTCGCTCTTGTTGACCACCACGGTCACCGGCTTGCCGGTCCGGCGCAGCTCCTCGGCGATCTGCTCGTCGGCACCGGCCAGCCCTTCGCGACCGTCCACCAGGTAGAGGATGTGATCCGCTTCCTCGATGGCCAGGCGCACCTGGCGATCCATGAGCATCTCCACTCCCTCGGCATCCCCGCTGATTCCGCCGGTGTCCACCACCACGTAGGGGCGGTCACCGATGCGGCCGATGCCGTACTGGCGGTCGCGGGTAAGCCCCGGCTGATCCGCCACCAGCGCATCCCGGCTGCGGGTGAGGCGATTGAAGAGCGTGGACTTGCCCACGTTGGGGCGGCCCACCAGTGCGATGACGGGGAGCATGACTACTCTGCTTCCGGCAGCCTCACCGCCGCAAGGGTGCCATCGGTGGACAACAGATAGAGCACCTCGTCCCGCACCACGGGGGGCACCACGATGGGGCTGCTGCCGATGCGCATGCGCGCGGCGGGAGAACCGTCGTCGGCGGAGAACCAGTGCAGGTAGCCCTCGAAATCACCCACGGCCACGTAGTCGCCGAGAATCGCGGGCGGAGAGAGGTGGCGGTAGTGGAGATCCTTCACCCGCCAGCGGGCAGCGCCGCTGTCCGGGTCCAGCGACCAGAGGAACCCCTCGGCATCGCTCACCACCAGCTGCTGCCAGTTCACCGCCATGTTGTTGTAGACGGAGATCTTGCGTTTCCAGAACACCTTGCCGCTGCCCTCTCCCACGGCCACCACGTCGCCCTGGTAGGCGGCGGCGTAGACGGTACCGCTGTAGACCAGCGGATCGGCATCCACGTCCACCATGCGCTCCAGTTCCGAACCACCGGAGGGGATGGTGACATGACCTTCCCACTCCAGCATGCCGGTCTCCAGCGAGAGCGCCACCAGCTTGCCACCGGCCAGCCCGCAGAACACGGTGCTGCCGCTGATCACGGGTGAACTGGTACCGTGGAGTGTCAGCACCGGGATGTTCTGGTTGTAGATCCAGCGCTGGTCGCCGGTGCCGGCATCCAGTCCGTAGATGGTACCGTCCTCGGTGTGCACCACCACCATGCCCTCGCCGATGGCCGGCACCGCCAGCACCTCGCTGCTGAGCTGGCGTCGCCACTGCTCCGTACCGTCCTCCTGGTTGAACGCCACCACCTCGCCTTCCCCGGTGCCCACCAGCAGCAGCCCCTCGCCGATGCCGGGACCCGCGGTGGCCCGCAGGCCGGTCTCCACCTGCCACAGCAGCTGGCCGTTCTCGCGGGCCCGCGCCTGGAGCACGCCCTCGACGTTCACGGTGTAGACACGCTCATCGCCCACCGCCGCCACCAGGCGGTTGTACTGGGTGGCTCCCTCGCCTACGTCCACCGACCAGAGGGTGGCGGGGCGGATGGTGGCCTGGATATCCTTCAGCTCGGCGGGCTCAGGACCCGAATCGCCACCGAACCATTCGCGCGGATCGGCCATGGTGCCGCAGCCGCCAAGGGCCAGCAGCAGGGGAAGCAGGAACAGGATACGCAGCATGACCGGTTCAGCCACCCAGCTCGGAGAGCTTCATGCGCACCAGCGCCGGTGTGCTGACGCCCTTCTCCAGCGCATCGGCGTAGGCCTTCTTTGCGCCTTCCCGGTCACCGCGGGCCAACTTGATGTCACCCTGGATGCTGAGGAATTCACCCTGGTAGGCATCGTCGGCCGGGGTGGCACTGAGCCTGTCCGCTTCGTCCAGCGCCTGCATGTCCAGCAGGAGCCGCGCCAGCCGGATCCGTGCCAGCCCGTCCAGCGCCGCCTCGTCGGTGTTGTCGAGGACCCACTGCAGGCGGGCCTTGGCCTGGTCCTTCTGCCCCGCCTCGTACTGCAGCCGCGCCAGGCGCATGGCAGTGAAGATCGCGTAGGTGGAACCACCGTACTCCTTGATCAGGGCCTCGCCGCGCTTGAGCGCCGCTTCGAGATCACCGCTGTTGGCCGCCTGCGAGAAACCCTCGAAGAAGGCCGAGGCGTTCTCGGCCTGGATCCGGCGGTACTCGATCCAGCCCTTGCCGCCGCCGACCACCAGCAGGCCGATGACCACGCCGGCGATGACCGACTTGCCGTTCTCCTTCCACCACTTCTTTATCGCTTCGACCTGTTCCTCTTCGGTTTGATAGGTGCTCACCGCCGTTACTCTCCAAGAATGCTCTGTAAATGATCGGCCAGCTGCTCCTGGCCCACTGTCTCCTGGTCACGCGCTTCGCGCAGCCACTTGACGCTCACACGGTTATTGGCCAGCTCGTCCTCGCCGAGGATCAGCGCCAGCCGGGCGCCGCTGCGGTCGGCGCGCTTGAACTGCGCCTTGAAGCTGCCACCGCCGCAGTTTACCTGCAATTTCAGTTGCGGCAACGCATGCCGCAGCCGCTCCGCCAGCACCAGGCCGTGTTCCGCGGCGGCCTCGCCCATCACCACCATGTAGGCATCGGGCGCGGGAGCGGGCGGTACCCGGTCCAGGGTCTCGAGCACCGCGATGATCCGCTCCAGGCCGATGGCGAAACCCACCGCCGGTGTCGGGCGTCCCCCGAGCTGCTCCACCAGGCCGTCGAAGCGACCGCCGGCGCAAACGGTGCCCTGGGCACCCAGCCGGTCGGTGACCCACTCGAAGACGGTGCGCGAGTAGTAGTCGAGACCGCGCACCAGCCGCGGGTTGACCACGTACTCCTGCCCGGCTGCAGCCAGGCCACGGGTGATCATCTCGAAGTGCTCGCGCGAAGTCTCGCCCAGGTATTCCATGAGCGAGGGCGCCGCCGCGATCAGCTCGGCCATCTCCGGGTTCTTGGAATCCAGGATGCGCAGGGGATTGGACTCCAGTCGGCGCCGGCTGTCCTCGTCCAGCTGCTCCTCGTGCCTGCGCAGGTAGGCCACCAGTTCCTCGCGGTAGGTCCTGCGCTCTTCCGCCGTGCCCAGGCTGTTGATCTGCAGCTCCAGCCCCTCGATGCCCAGCTCGTGCCACAACCGCGCTGTGAGCAGGATCACCTCCAGGTCGATGTCGGGACCGGGCATGCCGAAGGCCTCGAGGCCGATCTGGTGAAACTGGCGGTAACGTCCCTTCTGCGGCCGCTCGTGGCGGAACATGGGTCCCTGGTACCAGAGCCGCTGAACCTGGTTGTGGAGCAGGCCGTGCTCCATGCAGGCGCGCACGCAGCCGGCGGTTCCCTCGGGACGCAGCGTGAGGCTGTCGCCGTTACGGTCCTCGAAGGTGTACATCTCCTTTTCGACGATGTCGGTGACCTCGCCGATGGAGCGCTTGAACAGCTCGGTCATCTCCAGGATGGGCGTACGGATCTCGCGGTAGCCGTAGCGCTGGAAGAGATTGCGCACGGTCTCCTCCAGGTGCTGCCACAGGGGCGACTGATCGGGAAGGATGTCGTGCATCCCGCGAATTGCCTGAATCTTCTTACTCATAGGGGATCTAGGGATCGAGCGTCAGCCTGGCCACGTTGCGCCGGGTCCTGGAGGAGAAATCATAGGGTTTTCCATCCACCAGGATGGTGACCCCCCGGGCGTTGCCGAGAATGATGTTGTAAGGCGGCTCACCATCCAGCTCGACACGTTCGCCTGCCTTGCGGGTCCCCACCAGCTTGAAACTGCGGTTGGCGCCCCGGATGTCCACCCAGCTGTCTTCGTTGAACTGCAGCTGGACCTGCTTCGGCGCAGCAACCGGAGCCGGTGATTCCGTTTCGGCTGCTGGCGCTGCGGGCTGTACGGCAGACTCCCCGGGGGCGGCAGCCGCCTTAGAAACCTCCTTTGCAGGCTGCTGCGCTTCGGACTTTTCTGTACCAGTCCGGGTCGGCGGTGGCACCGGTGCCCCTTCCGCGGGAAGCGCGGCCACTGCTGGGGCGACCTGCGCCCCGTTGCCGGCAGCTCCCTCAGTCGCCTTCGTCGGCTCAAGCTCGTTGCTCACCGGGGCGGCCTGCTTCTCCGAGTAGTCCTTCCACCACAGCCCGAAGGCCGCCAGCACGCTGATCACCACCAGCCAAGTCATCAGCTTCACCAGGCCGTGACTGCTGCGGATCTCCTTCTTCACGCTCTGCGCCACCACCGGCGGCGCACCGGCACATTCCTCCCCTTCCGGGCAGCGTGCATCGAATTCCCGGAGCAGCTGCTCTTCCGGCAGTTCCATCAGGCGGGCATAGTTGCGGTAGTAGCCGCGCACGAAGACGCGCGCCGGCAGGCGGGAGAAATCCTCCCCTTCCAGCGCCAGCACCATGGACTGTTTCAAGTGCAGCTGTTCGGCCACCGTGGGCACATCCAGGCCACGCGACTCCCGGGCGTGGCGCAACCGCTCGCCAATGGTGATGGTCGGCGCCGATGCGGCCTCGGCAACGGCCTGTGCCTGTTTCTTCCTGTTCCTGACCTTGGCCATGCAATCCTACTGCGCCAGCTTGCGCACTTCCTCCGAGTCGGGGTACTCCGCCTTCAACAGCAGTTCGTCACTGCGCTCCTGGTCGAGGTTGCCGAGCTTCCGCTCGGTGAGAATGCTCAGGTAGAGCAGCTTCGCGTTGGGCTTGGCCACCTCGCGGTAGCGCTGGATGTAGGCGCGGGCCGACAGGTACTTCCCCTGGTCGTAGCTCAGTTGGGCCATCTGCAGCAGGGCTGCCGGGAAACGCGGGTTCTCCTGGAGCGCCTTCAGGAGGTAGCGCTCGGCCCGCACCTGGTCGCCCGCTGACAGGGCGCAGATACCGGCATTGGTCATGGCCACCCAGGGCGATTCGTAGAGCGGGTTCTCCACCGCTCGCTCGAAGGCACGGAAGGACTTGTCGTACTCCTCAAGCTGGCACAGTAACCGCCCGTAGGCATTGAGCACGTAGGGATTCCTGTCGTCCGCGGCACGTGCCTTGCGGTAGGCCGTCTGGGCCTGATCGATCTCGTTCAGCGCCTCGTACACCAAGCCGAGCACCAGGTAGGCGTTGGCATTGTCGGGGTCGCGCTGCACCGCCTTCTTTGCCTTGGTGAGGGCGGTCTGGTAGTCGCCGAGGCGCAGGTATTCCGCCGCCAGCTGGACGTAGGTGTCCGCCGGGCTGGAGCCCTGGGTCACCGACCCGAGCTTGCCGGTCTCATCGTTCGACCCTTTTACCAGGCCCTCCTGGCAACCGGCCAGGAGCAGGAGCAGAACCGGCAGCAAGTACCAGTGCGGCATCTTCAACGGCACGCCTCCTGTACCGAGGACAGCGGCACGCTGACCGTGCGGCGGCTGCGGTCGCGGACCCTGCCCACCAGCTGGCCGCAGGCGGCATCGATGTCGTCACCGCGCGTCTTGCGCACGATGGTCATGATGCCTGCCCTGAGAAGGCGCTGGCGGAAGGCCGCGATACGCTCGGGCGGGGAGGCACGGTAGTCGCTGCCGGGAAAGGGGTTGAAGGGAATCAGGTTCATCTTCGAGGGTGTGCCCTCCAGCAGTCGGATGAGCGCCTTGGCATGGGCATCGCTGTCGTTGATGCCGTCGAGCATCACGTATTCCCAGGTGATCTTGCGCCGCTTGTCGCCCCGGATGAAATCGCGGCAGGCGGGAATCAGCTCCTCCAGCGGGTACTTGCGGTTGATGGGCACCAGCTGGTCACGCAGTTCGTTGTCCGGCGCGTGCAGGGAGACCGCCAGGCTCACGTCGGAACGTTCCTTCAGCCGGTAGAGATTGGGCACGATGCCCGAGGTGCTGATGGTGACGCGATACTTGGAGAGCATGTAGGCCAGGTCGTCCTGCATGATCTCCATAGCGGAGACCACCGGCTCGAAATTGGCCAGCGGCTCGCCCATGCCCATGAGCACCACGTTGGTGGGCACTCCCTTGATGCGGCTGGCGTGCCACACCTGGCCGATGATCTCGCCCACGCTGAGGTTGCGGTTGAACCCCTGGCGTGCCGTGGAACAGAAGGAACAGTCCAGCGCGCAGCCCACCTGGGAGGAGACGCACACGGTGCTGCGGCGCCCGTCGGGAATGTAGACCGTCTCCACCCGCTGGCCATCCTCCAGTTCCATCACCCACTTGGTGGTGCCGTCCGAGGAGGGCTTCTCCAGGATGATCTGCGGCAGGCGGATCTCCACCATGTCGGCAAGCCGGGCACGCAGTTTCTTGGACAGGTCGGTCATCTGCCCGAAAT
Organism: Gammaproteobacteria bacterium; assembly: GCA_003972985.1. Lineage (GTDB taxonomy): Bacteria > Pseudomonadota > Gammaproteobacteria > Chromatiales > Chromatiaceae > Thiolapillus. Next base: position 12,418 of record QNZQ01000103.1, read on the forward strand.
CGGTGACGCCGTGCTTGTGGATCCACTTGAAGACGTTACGCCCGTGAAAGGGTTTCGCGCCGATGGAGGCGAACAGCGCCTCCATGCCGCCACGGTCCAGGTCCAGCAGATTCAGGGGATTCTCGGTAGCCAAGTTAACTCTAACGCTTTGAATGGGAAGGCTGGAACCAAAACGGCCCGGTCAAGCGCGTAATTCTACCCCCGAACCGGCACATCCGCCAACGAATTCACTCATTCCGCGGATTCAACTCGCTAGTGCAACGGGTGGTTTGATCCCGAAGAATACCTGATTGGGTGTCTTGTACCCCAGGCATTTTCGAGGGCGATTGTTCAACTTGTCCATGATCTCCAGGACCTGCCTGTCCGTCAGTTTGTTGAAGTCGG
>QNZQ01000027.1 GCA_003972985.1 Gammaproteobacteria bacterium
ATCCTGGGCATCACTGAGCAGCTGCTTTTTCCAGGCGGTGATCTGGTTGGCGTGCACGTCGAACTTCTTCACCAATTCAGCCATCGTCAGATCACCCTCTATCGCCGCCACGGCCACCTTCGCCTTGAAGGCTGGGGAATGGGTACGTCTCTTTCGTCTCATTGCTTCTCTCCTGAGCTGTTCGCTCATCATGGAGGAAAGCACTTATCTTCGTCCAGTGGCTGTCCAACCGATGGGGTCCATCTCTACCTTTCCCCATCTCCCCGCTCAGAAGATTGTTTCGCCGCCTGCTCCGAAATACGAATCACAGCATCCAACACATCCTTTATCTCAGAGTCAAGGGTTTCGGGCTGAACATACGTTGCCAGCTCGTGGTAGTCCGTCTTGCGCATGAGGTTGGGCAACCCTAGTTTCTCAAAGAACTTGTCAAACAATGGGTCGAGAAAATCATCCGTGGCCTTGATCTCCGCCCCCCAGGGAGTGGGTTTCCCCAGTGTTTCAAAAGCCGTCTCGAACTCCGCAATCATCTCTTCCATCAACTCCTTCCATTGTTGAGCAAAAAGCGGACCTTCCGACTCGTTTTCTGCAGTAGCTCTCGTCCAGGACAGTATCACTTCTTGATTACAGAGGTAGTTCTCAATTTCACATTGCCGCCACATTCGTTGCACAAGATTCTGATTATCCGGCAAACCCTGATCGAGGTGATCATAGATAGCGATCCCTGCCAAGTCTGGTTTTGCCTCCCTCAGGCCGTAAAAATGTTCCTGTGCCTTCTTGGGTTGGTTTGCCACGTAGTGGACAAATGGGCATTCGAGAGCTTCACTGGCTGGATGTTCGAGCACATCAGCGAAAGCGCGAAGAATTGCAAGATCAGTAGAACCCTCCAAATAAAGCACCCATCCTCTCTCTTCTGCCTGATAATATTGATCATAGCCGATCTTTTTCAGGGACTTGAGCACCTGGGCACCCCTGTCGTTAATCTGATGAGGATCGCCAACGAAAGCAATTACCATATCGCGATCCGCCGCCTCATTGAGGATAACCTCAGAATGACTGGCAGCAAGAAGTTGGTTGCCATGCTGCCGGGCAGTTTCCGTCAATAACTGGTAAATCTGTCGCTGACGCAGAATCTCAAGATGTGCATCCGGTTCATCCATGAGCAAAACCGATCCTGGATTGGCCATCATGTGTGCCAACAACAGAATGGTTTGTTGCAGACCACGCCCGGATGACGAAATATCAAGTTGCACACCCCTATCACGGTAGGACAGCGTAATTTCTCCGCGCTCAGTCAAGTAACGCGGTTCATTCAGTTCTACACCAAAAAATTTCCTAATCCTGTCAGTCAGATCACGCCATTGTTGTTCACCATTCTCCCCTTCGAGGATCCGGTAGCAGAGGTTTCTCAGAACCTCTGCAGTACGCCCCTCCCCAAGCCTCACATTGATCGCTCCGGTATCTAACCGTGTCTCAACGGCGGTGAGCCCGGACATGGGTGGCAGATACGCGACCTGCACCCCTCGCACCTGTTCTGGAACCGGCATGCGCTCCGGGTCTTTCTCTTCACTCAACCGCAGGGGGCGACAGTAAAAAGACTCCTCGTTTGCATAGTCAAACTCGAGCCCGCACTCCCAAAGCTCGCCGTTGGTGACACCTTCCACAATAATGTCGATACGAATGTTCCTAGTGCCTTTACCCTTGACCGATTCCCGCACATGGAGATTGCGCCAGAGCAAATTGGCAGCGGGAACAGATACAGCAATCAAGTCACGACGGTTGATCGTAACTCCTTGGCGTTTTTTTGAGGATATACCTATGCCCCGTTTCTCGATCCAGCGCTTGAGGCCGATATCCCACAGCGCCAACGCTTGCAAGGCGGAAGTCTTACCGGAGTTGTTCGGGCCAATCAAAACAACTCGGTCACCTAATTCAAAGGAAACTTCATCGAAGCTCTTGAAATTACGAATGGTGATATATGTCAGCATACTGGCCTACCTCGCAGCGGCTTCTGCCGCCAATGATGTTGTCTTTTTCTTTCTGCCTGAATTCACAGAATAACTGCAACGCTTGGAACTGAAGAGGGAGTCAGTTGCCGCCTAGAATGGGCGGCTCTGACCCCAAACCCAGACAGGCATGCACATGAGGCGCGAATTCAACTCGCTAGCCCGGATATTTCACCATGACGCTCGGAATTCCGTTGATTCATTCGTCCAAACAGAAGCTTGTGTCAATGTTGTCCCGGCTGGGCTTCGTAACCACCACGCTATCCGGTTTTTCCCAGGATCTTTTCGCCCGGGCTCGTCCGAACCGTCTGCAAGCCGATGAGCGACATCGACTTTTGCCGGTTCGAACGATCCGGACAAAAATCTCTCCGGGAAAATTCCGGATTCCGGTGAAACACCCGGGCTGATATGTTTTGACCTGTCAACCCCTGGTTAATACTATCCTGAGGGCTTATCCACGCTTTGTCCACGGCGTAGCAATCTTTGACTTAATTGCGCAGTGGTGGGCAAAGGGTGGATAAGCCCGTGCTCGACCGATCTTCAGTCTCCTTGCGCCTTGTCCAAGCACCTTGGCTCAGGGCCTATCCAGCAGATTGCGACGGTGGATCATGCTGATATGCGTGGATTGGTTACCACCTGACTTCACTGCGTTGCGGAGCTGGCCTTTCTCTAGTGTCAGGGATCATCGACCGGGAATGCTCGTCCGAGGTTATCCCGTCATGGCCGATGCCGTTATAACCCGAACAAGGGTTCTCCACACCGGCCAGATAGACCCTGAGTCAAGGTGCCTGTCGTTCCTCCTCTACCGTAGCAGCCGTATCCCGCGGAACAGGGCTTATCCAGCCACCGATCCACTCTTGGCCATCACGCGGGGCATTTCGTGCCGCACGATGTCCCAGATGAAGCCCACCAGCTCGCGGGCGATTGCAACACAGACCAGCTTGGTGTTCTTGCCTGCCTGCGTGAGTTGCCGATAGCGCCCGCACAGTCGCTTCTGTGCCCGCCAGGCGATCTGTCGGGCTTCCTCCGACGCGTTTTGCGCCTTGCGCTTGAGGTGCATCGTCTGGCGGGCCGGGAACCGGTAGCTCCAGGCACACTCGACCAGCATCCGACGCGCATGACTATTGCCGGTCAGGGTGATCGCGCCCTGACGTCGCCGACCACCACTGCTGTGCTCGCTCGGCACCAGCCCCAGGTAGGCCATCAGCTGCTTCGGTGACTCGAAGCGGCTGATATCACCCAACTCCGCCAGCAGCACGATGGCGGCCAGCTTATCGACGCCGCGCAGGGCCACCAGCGCGTCCACCACCGGTGCCAGTGACCAGCTCGGCAGGGCTTGCATCAGCTGATCGGTCAGGTCGGCAACCCGCTGCGTCGCCGCTTTGACCGCATCAATGTACTCCTGCAGCACGATCTGCAGCCAGGGTTGCTCAAATTTGATCGATTCCAACCAGTTGAAGTGCGGCTGTGCCCAGCGCTTCTTGCCCGAGGGCCAGTGATGCCCATGACGCAGCACAAAGGCGTTGAGCTGCTGGCGCGCCTTGCGCTCCTGGCCCTTCATATCTTCTCGGGCCCGGGTCAGGTCCCGCATGGCCTCCTGCTCGGCGTCTGGCACCCACACCGCGGTCAGTTCACCGGCCCGCAACAGCCGCGCCAGCTTCAGCGCATCACGCCGATCGGTCTTGATCCGCTCACCGGCTTTCTTCGGAATCAGCGACGGCGCCACCACTTGGCAATCATGGCCCGCCGCCAGCAGTCGGCGATACAGCCCATAGCCGCAGGGCCCTGCCTCATAGCAGAACTGCAGCATGACGCCATCGAACTCCGCGCTCAATCGATCCAGCCACTTGCCGACTTTCCTGGGTTCGTTGGCAATCTCCCCCCGGTAAAGGGGCTCATCGCGGCCTGGCAACGCGACCGCCACAGCAATGGTGTCCTTGTGCACATCCAGTCCTACATAAGCCGCATACCGGTCCGCGTGGCTCACCACAACCCGTGCGGCTTTCGTCTGCTCTGCAATGGTTTTTACGATATCCTCTTTCATGACCTGTCCTCCTCAATGTGGCTCTGTGTCGGGAGTATAGTTCCCATCCCCAACATAACCCACGTTCGTTGAGGTTGGGCAGGTCAAAACATCATGTCTAGTGCGCCCGCCGGGGCAGGGGTGCTGCGGCGCCGTGAGCCACCACCTGAGCGCCAGTGACGAGGCGCTGGAGTTCATGCGCCGCAACATCGATGCCTGGTGGCCCCACATCGAGGCGGGTGCCGAGGCCATTTTGGTCACTGCCAGCGGTTGCGGCGTGATGGTGAAGGAGTACGGTGAATTGTTGCAGGGCGATCCCGCCTACGCGGAGAAGGCACGCCGGGTATCGGAGCTGGCGCGGGACCCGGCGGAAGTGTTGCGCAAAGAGCCGCTGGAACCGCTCGGCGTGGTACCACCGCCGCAGCCCGTTGCCTTCCATTCCCCCTGTACTCTGCAGCATGGTCAGAAGCTGGGAAGGGTGGTGGAAGAGATCCTGCAGCCGGAGCTGTCGCAACGGCTGCTGGAGAACAAGCTGGAGAATCTCCAGGCCGGCTCGCCCGCCCTCATCGCCACCGCCAACGTGGGTTGCCAGCTGCACCTGGAAAGCGGCGCCACGCTACCCGTGAAACACTGGGTCGAGCTGCTGGACGAGGCGCTCTGAATCTCTTTGCTGTGCTGCTCAGGCGCCGCCGATGGCGGCCAGCAGGCTACGCAGCAGCTCCAGCGGCGGAGGCGGGCAGCCGGGAATCTTCACATCCACGGGCAGCACGTTCTCCACCGCGCCGCAGGAGGCGTAGGAGATGCCGAACTCCCCCCCGTCGCAGGCGCACTGCCCGCAGGCGATGACATACTTGGGGGCAGGGGTGGCTTCCCAGGTACGGCGCAGTGCCGCCTCCATGTGGCGCGACACGGGCCCGGTCACCAGCAGCACGTCGGCGTGGCGCGGCGAGGCGACGAAGTGGATGCCGAAGCGGGCCACGTCGTAAAAGGCGTTGTTGATTGCGTGGATCTCCAGTTCGCAGGCGTTGCAGGAGCCGGCATCCACTTCGCGAATGGCCAGGCTGCCGCCGAAGCGCCGGTCGATGATGCGTTTCAGCTCGATGCCAGCCTTTTCCACCTCGGGGTCGCGGCAGTCGGGGGCGGGTTCGGTAATGGTCCCCGTGTGCCAGATCTGGCGGAGTATTCGCAGCATCTTTAGAGATCCCCTCCCGAATAGGAGCCGTTCACCGATTTATTGCAGACAGGAAAGTCGGGCACGATGTTGCCCAGCTGGATGCGTTCCAGCGCTGGCCAGGTGAACCAGCTGGGGTCGCGGGGGAAGAAGTGGGCCAGCCGCCCTTCGGCGTCGAGGCGCACGTAGGTGAGAATCTCGCCGCGCCAGCCGTCCACCATGCCGAGGCCTTCGCACGCTTTTCCGGGGTGGTGAAAGGGCGCTCGGACCTCCCCACCGGGCAGCAGGGCCAGTAGTTCGTCCATCAGGCGCAACGACTCCAGGATCTCTTCCATGCGCACCTGCATGCGGGCCATCACATCACCCTCTTCCCGGACCGCCGGGCGCACCTCCAGCCGTTGGTAGGGGGCATAGGGGCTGTGGTGGCGGATGTCACAAGGCTGGCCGGAGGCCTTGCCCACGTAGCCGGTGCAGCCGAGCGCGCGCGCCGTTTCCGCGCTGAGGCGGCCAGTGCCGAGGAGTCGGTCCTCCAGCGAGGGGTGGTCGGTGAGGATGTCATAGAGCCGTTCCAGTTCGGTCCGGAGTGCTTGGTGGTCGGTGCGGAGGGTTTCCGCCGCGCCACGGTCCAGGTCCACCGCCACGCCGCCGGGCACCAGCCGGTCCATCATCATGCGGTGGCCGAAGCGTTCCCCGCTGCGCCGCGACCAGATCTCGCGCAGGCGATGGAACTGCTGCAGGGCGAAAGCAAAGCCCACGTCGTTGCAGATGGCGCCGATGTCGCCGAGATGGTTGGCCACCCGCTCGCGCTCGCAGAACAGGGCGCGCAGAAAATCGGCCCGTTCCGGCGGCTGCACGCCGCAGGCACGTTCGAGTGCCTGGCAGGCCGCCCAGGCGTGGGCCACGGTGGAGTCTCCCGAGATCCGCCCCGCCAGGCGCACCACGCCTTCGGCGTCTCGCCCCACGGCGATCTTCTCGATTCCCTTGTGGACATAGCCTAGGTGCTGCTCGAGCCGGATGACCCGCTCGCCAACCGCGCTGAAGCGGAAATGGCCCGGCTCGATGATACCGGCATGGACCGGTCCCACGGGGATCTCGTAGACGCCGCTGCCGAGCACGGCGCGGAAGGGATACTCCCCGTCTGGCGGGGTTTCGCCCCCGGCGTGGCCTTGCACGGGAAAGTCGCGGCGCAATGGATACTCGTCCTCCTGCCAGGCCAGGTGGCGGGTCCAGCGCCGTTCGTCGGGATGGTCGCCGAAGGCCAGGCCGAGCAGATCCTGGGCGTGACGTTCCAGCCGGTCGGCGCCGGGGAAATGGGGCGTGTGCGAAGGTAGCAGGGGTTCCCCGGCAGGCACCTCGGTGCGCAGCACCAAGTAATCGCCCTTGAATACCAAGCAGGCATTCACCTGGATCTCCTCTTCGAGGTGTTCACCCCACAGCCCCGCCCAGCGACAGCCGAAGGTGGCGGCTTCGGCGGCTGCCTTGCCCCAGTCCTCGGCGTCGATCTGCAGCAGGTGTGCCGGCGCCAGCCGCCGCGCCCAGCCCCGCCGTACCAGGATGTGCTCGTCCTCGAAGCGGGCCAGCAGTTCCGAAAGCCAGTCGAAGCGGCTCACAACAGCCCACTCCCGGCGATGAGCCGCGTCGCCTCATCCAGCCAGTGGGCCAGCGCCGCGGGGATGGCGATGCCCAGCCAGAGCACCAGCCCCAGGTGCACCGCCACCGGGATCATGTTGGCCCCGACCGCCTTCTGGCCTTCCGGCGCGCTGCCGTAGACCATGGGCTGCAGGTGGCGGAAGAGCCCGGCAAAGGCCACCACCAGACCCACCAGCAGCAGGGTGGTGAGCCAGGGCCAGCTCTGCATGGTGGCGGTGAGGATCAGGAACTCGCTGGTGAAGATGCCGAAGGGAGGGAAACCCGCAATGGCGGCCACGCCCAGTAGCAGGCCCCATCCCACCGCTGGCTGGGTGCGGATCAGGCCGCGGATGTGGTCGATCACCTGGGTGTTGGCGATGTGGCTGGCATGGCCCACGGTGATGAAGATGGCCGACTTGGTGAGCGAGTGCACCAGCATGTGCAGCAGCGCGGCGAAGGTGGCCAGCGGCCCGCCCACGCCGAAAGCGAAGGTCATCAATCCCATGTGCTCGATGGAGGAGTAGCTGAACATGCGCTTGATGTCACGCTGGCGGTGCAGGGAGAGTCCCGCCACCGTGAAGGAGACCAGGCCAAATCCCATCATCAGGTAACCGGCCGCGTGGGGATGCCCCGTGTTGAGCAGGGCGTTGTCGGCCAGCATCTTGAAGCGCACTACCGCGTAAAGCGCCACGTTGAGCAGCAGGCCCGAGAGCACCGCCGATACCGGCGTGGGGCCCTCGGAGTGGGCGTCGGGCAGCCAGAAGTGCATGGGCACCAGCCCCGCCTTGGTGCCGTAGCCCACCAGCAGAAAGACGAAGGCCAGCCCCATGGCCACCGCGTTGAAACGTCCCGAGAGGGGATGCAGCGCGCTCCAGGTGAGGCCTGCTTCTGCCGGCACCTGGGCCTGCTGGGCGGCGAAATAGACCAGCACGGTGCCGAACAGTGCCAAGGCAATCCCCACGCCGCAGAGAATGAAATACTTCCAGGCCGCCTCCACGGCGGAAGGGGTGCGGTAGAGGCTCACCAGCAGCACCGTGGTAAGGGTGGCCCCCTCCACCGCCACCCAGAGCACCCCCAGGTTGTCGGTGGAGAGCGCCAGCAGCATGGTGAACATGAAACCCTGGTAGGAGGCGTGGTAGAGCCGCATGCGACCCTTGTCCAAGCGTCCCTGGTGGCACACCGCTTCCATGTAGGGCCGGGAGAAGATGGCGGTGGTGAAGGCGACGAAGGTGGTGAGCGCCAGCAGGTAGACGTTGAAGGCGTCCACGTGGAAGCCATGCGCGGTGATGGGTCCTGCTTCCAGCACCTGGACTGCCATCACCAGGGAAGCGCCGAGGCTGAAGGCGCTGAGAGCGAGGTTCACCCAGCCGGACAGTCGCAGGCCGGGCAGCAGGGCCAGCAACAGGATACCCAGAGCGGGAGTGAAGACAGTGAGCAGCAGGGCCGTCATGCCTCTTTCCCCTCGGTAAGCCGGTTGAGACGGTCCACGTCGAGCGAGTCGATGCTCTCCTTGATGTGGAAGAAGAAGACACCGAAGAGCACCGCCGCCACCAGCACGTCGAAGGCCACGCCCAGCTCCACCACCAGCGGCATGCCCTGGGTGGAGGAGACGGCTGCCAGGAAGAGCCCGTTCTCCATCGACATGAAGCCGAGCACCTGGGCCACCACCTGGCGCCGGGCGATGAGCATCCACATGCCCAGCAGCACCACCGCCACGCTCACGGCGACGATGTTGCGCGTCTCGGTGGCCTGCATGCGTTCGATGGGCAGGGCCACCCAGTAGCTGAAGACCACCAGTGCCATGCCCACCAGCACCAGCACCACCGGGTGGGCGATGTTCTCCACCTCCCGTTCCATGTCGAGCCGGCGCACCAACCGGTGCAGCATCCAGGGGATCAGCAGCCCCTTGAGGGTGAAGGTGAGCAGGGCAGACAGGTAGAGGTGGGGGTTGCCGCCGGCCCTGGCCATGAGTGCTGCCACTGCCGCCACCAGCATCCCCTGGAAGGCGAAACCGTGGATGGCGCTGGTGAGCCGGCTGTGTGAGAGCAGGAAGAAGCTGCTGAAGACCACCAGGGCCGCCAGCACGAAGATCGCCTGGTGCAGAAGGTCGAGCTGACCGATCATGTGCCCGACTCCAGGATCACGAAGCTGAGCAGACCCAGGACCGCCAGCAGGAAGGCCAGGTTGAGAAACTGCGGCGCGCGGAACAGGCGCATCTTGGCCAGCACCGTCTCGCTCACCGCCAGGATCATGGACAGTAGTAGCAGTTTGGCGGTCAGCGCCGCCAGCCCCAGCGCCAGGGCGCCGGGTGCGAATGACTCGGCAATGCCCCAGGGGAAAAAGACATTGACCACAAGCACGCCGTAGAGCAACAGCTTCAGTTGTGCGGCCCACTCCATGAGCGCCAGGTGGCGGCCGCTGTACTCCAGGATCATCGCCTCATGGATCATGGTCAGCTCCAGGTGGGTGTCGGGGTTGTCCACCGGGATGCGGCCGGTCTCTGCCACGGCCACCAGCGCCAGTCCCAGCAGCGCAAACATGAAGGAAGGGCGCAGGATCGCCCCTTCGTTCAGCACCCAGCTGCTGATACTGGAGAGGTTGGTGCTGTGGGCGCTCATGGCCAGGGTGAAGATGGCCATCAGCATGGCCGGCTCCGCCAGCGCCGAGACCAGCATCTCGCGCGAGGCGCCCATGCCGCCGAAGGCGCTGCCGGTGTCCATGCCCGCCAGGGCCAGGAAGAAGCGTGCCAGCGCCAGGAAACCCACCATCACGATCATGTCGGCGATGGCCGCGGTGGGCAGCTTCACCGTCAGCAGTGGCAGCGAGGCGGCCGCCAGCAGAGTGGCGCCGAAGACGATGTAGGGTGCGGCGCGGAATACCGCCGAGGCGGTTTCCGCTACCAGGACCTCTTTCCCGAAGAGCTTGTGGAGATCCCGGTAGGGCTGCAGCGGCGAGCTGCCGCGTCGATTCTGCAGGCGCGCCTTTAGCCACTTGATCCAGCCCGCCAGCAGGGGCGCTGCCATAGCGAAGAGCGCCAGCTGGAAGAGGGCCAGGAGCCAGCCGGAAAAGTTCGACAGCGTGCTCATTCCGAAACCAGCCACAGCAGCACCAGCAGGGTGACGAAGCTCCAGGCCAGGTAGTGGCGGATGGAACCCGACTGCATCCGCGTGACGCGCCGTGCCGCTGCCTGGGTGAAGCGCGCCACCGGTGCATAGAAAAGCCCCCAGGCACGGTCCTCCACGTGCAGCTGATGACGCAGGCGACCGGCCTCGTCGGGCGCCACCTTTTCATCGACGTGGAACAGCAGGCCGAAGACCTGGCGGATGGGTTGGGAGAAGGCCGATGCGGTGTACTGCATGCGCGGGCCGGGCGAGGAGAAGCCGCAGTCCCAGACGCCGCAGCGGCGCACTGCACGCCGTTCCCCGCGGTGCAGCCACCAGGCCAGTCCGCCCCACACCAGCAGCATGCCGATCAGCACCAGGGGTGCGCTGTAGCTGGCCACGTCGGCGGAAACGGGCGTGAGCCAGAGCCAGCCGTGGGCGGTGGCCTCGCTCAACCCCTGGCTGAGCAGTGCCACCGGAATGGTATCCATGCCCCGGATCACCAGCACCGGCAGCACCCCCAGCAACAGGCAGGCAGCGGCCAGCAGCCCCTGGCCGGCGCGCATGCCGAGGGGAACCTCGCGCGCTTTGCGTGCCGCCTTGCCGCGTCCCTGCCCAAGGAAAGCGACGCCGAAGACCTTGACGAAACAGGCTGCCGCCAAGGCCCCGGTGAGGGCCAGCATGGCGGCAGCCATGGGTACCAGGCTGCGCAGCACGCCGCTTTCCAGCGACCAGCTCTGCAGCGCCGTCTGGAAGGTGAGCCACTCGGAGACGAAGCCGTTGAACGGTGGCAGGGCCGAGATGGAGATGCAGCCCACCAGGAAGAAGAGCCCCGTCCAGGGCATGCGCCGGAGCAGGCCGCCCATCTGCTCCAGGTCCCGCTGGTGGGTGCTGTGCAGCACGGCGCCGGCACCGAGGAACAGCAGTCCCTTGAACAGGGCGTGGTTGATGGTGTGGTAGAGCGCTGCCACCAGGCCCAGTGCCGCCAGCTTCGGATGCCCTGTACCGGCAAAGAGCATGGCCAAGCCCAAGCCGATGTAGATGATGCCGATGTTCTCCACCGAGTGATAGGCGAGCAGCCGCTTGAGATCGTGCTGCATCAGCGCGTAGAGCACGCCCATGAGTGCCGAGATGCTGCCCACGATGAGCACCGCCACGCCCCAGCTCCAGTGGATGTCACCGAGCAGGTCGAAGCTGAAGCGGATGAAGCCGTACACCGCCACCTTCAGCATCACGCCGGACATGAGCGCCGAGACATGGGAGGGTGCCACCGGATGGGCCTCTGGCAGCCAGGCGTGGAGGGGTACCAGGCCCGCCTTCATGCCAAAACCGATAAAAGCCAGTGCAAAGGCGATGGAGGCCCAGCCGCCGGGCAGGTGGGTTTGGCGCAGGGCGTCGAACTCGAAACCGTGACCGAAGCCGAAGAGCACGCCGTAGCCCAGCAGGATACAGAGGGCACCGATGTGGGCCATGAGCAGGTAGAGCAGGCCGGCGCGCCGGTTGGCCGGGTGTTCGTGCTGGAAGGCCACCAGGAAATAGGAGCTCAGCGACATCAGTTCCCAGGCCACCATGAAGAGAAAGGCGTCGTCCGCCAGCACCACCAGCAGCATGCCCGCCACGAACAGCCCGGTGAACAGGCCCAGCACCGGCAGCGGGTCGCGGCTGTGCTCGAACTCCCGGACATAAGCCGGACCATAGAGCGAAACGGCCAGGGTCACGACACCGATGAGCGCCAGGAAGAAACCGGCCAGGGCATCGAGGCGCAGGTGCCAGTGCAGCCAGGGGAGACCTGCCGACAGTTGCAGGGTTTCCGGGTTGCCGGTGACAAGCGCCTGGCCGCCCGCCAACAGCGCCAGAGCACCGGCCAGGCCCAGACAGGAAAAAGCACCCCGTACCGCCAATCGCGGAAGCCGTTCTGCCGCCAGCGCCAGCATGGCGGAAAGCAGGGCCAAGCCGATTGCCAGCAGGGCGGATTGCAATAAGGTCATTCGCTTATGATGGTATGGAATACTCGAGGCGCCGCGAAACGGCGCCTGTATGAGCTTTTCATTATATACAAAAGATCGGCTTGAACAGAAGTGGATTCTTGTTTGAGGCCGATACAAGTGGTGACCGGATCAATGGCTGCTTTGCGGATTTTGTCGTCCCCAGAGTGGAATCGGGGCAGCTCACCGGGCTCTTGCAGGCGGACAAGAGGCATCAACACTGACAGCAATGCCGTGAAAATCGCCATGCCCGAGAGAAGAACCAGGGAGATCGACCCGCTCATTCCTCCGAATCTTCCCGTGAAACCAGCCGTACGCCGCGCCCTTTTCCCTGGGTATCGGCACCTTCATTAATCAGTTCTATCCCGGCCGCTTGCAGGACATCGATTACCCGCATCATCGAATCGACATTGCAGCGCACCACGCCTTCGGCCGATTCCATGCGCTGTACGGTCGGCAGGGAAAGCCCCGCCAGCTCAGCAAGCTGGCGCTGATCCAGTCCCAGGAGGGCACGTGCAGCCTTGATCTGCGGTCCTGTTATCCCGCCTTATTCACCCTATGAGCAAATAAGCCGCTAACCAGCTCAAAATTCCGCACTTTCGCGCAACCAATCACCGAATTGTCCAGCGTGACCAGTCATTTCCAGTTGCCTGTCGGTGAAAACAAGCATCCGTCACGCCAATACG
>QNZQ01000179.1 GCA_003972985.1 Gammaproteobacteria bacterium
CGGTGTGTAGCCGCAACGAGCTTGCGATGTTGTGGCGGAACGCCGGGTGACCAGGACGGCCGGGGCACCAATGAGTTGTCGAAGATCGAGTCGATTTTGGGGACTCGGATGTCCCAAAATCTTTCACGAGATCGAAGACTCGCTTGATCAGGTATTCTTCGGGATCAAACCACCCGTTGCACTAGCGAGTTGAATCCGCGTTTTTTCTTCTGTTCTGAAAGGGCAGTGAATGGCGCATATCTTGGGGCGGGCCCGGGAAAATGCAAGCCGCCCTTGAAACTCGGAGGGTCAGCCCCACCTCTCCATGAAAATTCCTCAGGAGAAGAACAATGTCGGAAAGTGTGCACGTGGTCTGTACCCATTGCGGGGGCGTCAACCGGATTCCCCGTGACAAGCTGGGGCAGCACCCGAAATGTGGAAAGTGCAAGCAGCCCCTGTTCCAGGGCAAGCCCGCCGAGGTGGACGATGCCATGCTGCAGAAGCAGATCCAGCGCAGTGACATTCCCGTGCTGGTGGATTTCTGGGCCCCCTGGTGTGGTCCCTGTCGCATGATGGCGCCCGCCTTCGAACAGGCTGCCGCCAGGCTGGAGCCTCAGGTACGGCTGCTCAAGCTCAATACCGAGCAGCACCAGCAACTGGCCGGGCAGCTGGGCATCCGCAGCATCCCCACCATGATCCTGTTCCGCAACGGGCGCGAGGTGGACCGCATGTCCGGCGCGCTGGACGCGGGAGGCATCGTCTCCTGGACACAGCGCCATCTGTGATCGACCAGGGCCGGGGTTGGCTCCGGCCCTTTCTCTCTGTGTTCCGATTTTCATGGACAGCCCCGAGGGTCTGCCGTAGAATTTCGTCTTCAACAGGGGCCTGACCCCAACTCCAATGGTTTGACTTTCGTTGTCCGGATGACTCCCTGTGGGTCAGCCCCTTTCGTGTGCGCGCAGATGACTAGAAAAGCGATATTGGTTCTCGAGGACGGCACGGTTTTCCGCTGCCGTTCCATTGGTGCGGAAGGACAGACGGTGGGCGAGGTGGTGTTCAACACCGCCATGACCGGCTACCAGGAGATCCTCACCGATCCTTCCTACCGTCGCCAGATCGTGACGCTCACCTACCCCCACATCGGCAACACCGGCACCAACGGCGAGGATTTCGAGTCCGGGCCGGAGCATCGCGTGCACGCAGCGGGACTGATCATCCGCGATCTGCCGCTGCTGGCGAGCAGCTGGCGCAGCGAGCAGTCCCTTGGGGACTACCTGGAGGCACAGGGCGTGATCGCCATCAGCGACATCGATACGCGCAAGCTCACGCGCATCCTGCGGGAGAAGGGTGCCCAGTCGGGCTGCATCCAGGCGGGATCCCACCTCGACGAGCAGGTGGCGCTGGCCGCTGCCGAAACCTTCCCCGGCCTCAAGGGCATGGACCTGGCAAAGGAGGTCACGGTGACCGAGCGCTACAGCTGGCCCGAGGGCACCTGGGAGCTCGGGCAGGGCTACCGGGCACGCCCCGATGATCCGGACGATTTTCACGTGGTGGCCTACGATTACGGCATCAAGACCAACATCCTGCGCATGCTGCGCGACCGTGGCTGCCGCATCACCGTGGTGCCGGCGCAGACTCCGGCCAGCGAGGTGCTGGCGCTGGAGCCGGATGGCGTATTCCTCTCCAACGGGCCGGGTGACCCCGAGCCCTGCGAATACGCCATCGAGGCGATCCGAGAGGTGGTGGAGCAGAATGTACCCACCTTCGGTATCTGCCTGGGCCACCAGCTCCTGGGGCTGGCCAGTGGCGCGCGCACGGTGAAGATGAAATTCGGCCACCACGGCGCCAACCATCCGGTACAGGATCTGGAAAGCGGCCGGGTGATGATCTCCAGCCAGAACCACGGTTTCGCGGTAGACGAGGAAAGCCTGCCGGAGAATCTGAAGGCCACCCACAAGTCGCTCTTCGACGGCTCGCTGCAGGGTATCCACCGCACCGACCGGCCCGCCTTCGGGTTCCAGGGACATCCCGAGGCGAGCCCGGGCCCCCATGACGTCGCTCCGGTCTTCGATCATTTCATCGAACTCATGG
Organism: Gammaproteobacteria bacterium; assembly: GCA_003972985.1. Taxonomy (GTDB): domain Bacteria; phylum Pseudomonadota; class Gammaproteobacteria; order Chromatiales; family Chromatiaceae; genus Thiolapillus. The sequence continues at coordinate 2,071 of QNZQ01000179.1, forward strand.
AGCAGCAGCGAAAGTGACCGCACTGGCCGGAAGGGCTTTTGCCCGCCAACGGAATCTGAATCGAAGCCCGACCCACAGCTGGAAAACCCATGCCTAAACGCACAGACATAAAAAGCATCCTTCTCATCGGGGCCGGCCCCATCGTCATCGGCCAGGCCTGCGAGTTCGACTACTCCGGCGCCCAGGCCTGCAAGGCGCTGCGCGAGGAGGGGTACCGGGTGATCCTGGTGAACTCCAACCCCGCCACCATCATGACCGACCCCGAGACGGCAGATGTGGTCTACATCGAACCCATCAACTGGCAGACGGTGGCGCGCATCATCGAGAAGGAGCGCCCCGATGCCCTGCTGCCCACCATGGGCGGCCAGACGGCGCTCAACTGTGCCCTGGACCTGGTGCGCGAAGGGGTGCTGGAGAAGTACGGCGTGGAGATGATCGGTGCTTCCCGCGAGGCCATCGACAAGGCCGAGGACCGCGATCTGTTCCGCCAGGCGATGAAGCGGATCGGTCTGGAGATGCCGAAATCGGCCATCGCCCACTCCATGGAAGAAGCGCTGCAGGTCCAGGCGCAGATCGGTTTTCCGGCCATCATCCGACCTTCCTTCACCCTGGGCGGCTCCGGGGGCGGCATCGCCTACAACCGCGAGGAATTCGAGGAGATCTGCGAGCGCGGCCTGGACCTGTCGCCCACCAACGAGCTGCTCATCGAGGAGTCCATTCTCGGCTGGAAGGAGTACGAGATGGAGGTGGTGCGCGACCACAAGGACAACTGCATCATCGTCTGCTCCATCGAGAACCTCGATCCCATGGGCGTGCACACCGGCGACTCCATCACCGTGGCGCCCGCCCAGACCCTCACCGACAAGGAGTACCAGATCATGCGCGACGCCTCCCTAGCGGTGCTGCGCGAGATCGGCGTCGATACCGGCGGCTCCAACGTCCAGTTCGCCATCGACCCCGAGAACGGGCGCATGATCATCATCGAGATGAACCCGCGGGTGTCGCGCTCCTCGGCACTGGCCTCCAAGGCCACCGGTTTCCCCATCGCCAAGGTGGCGGCCAAGCTGGCGGTGGGCTACACCCTGGACGAGCTGCGCAACGAGATCACTGGCGGCGTCACCCCGGCTTCCTTCGAGCCCACCATCGATTATGTGGTGACCAAGGTGCCGCGCTTCGCCTTCGAAAAATTCCCCGAGGCCGACGACAAGCTCACCACCCAGATGAAGTCGGTGGGCGAGGTGATGGCCATGGGGCGCACTTTCCAGGAGTCGCTGCAGAAGGCGCTGCGCGGCCTGGAGACGGGTAAGCACGGCCTGGATCCCATGGTGGATGTGAAGGATCCCGACGCGCGCCAGCAGGTGCTGGCGGAGATCCGCCAGCCACGCGCCGAGCGGCTCTGGTTCGTGGCCGACGCCTTCCGCCTCGGCATGAGCCTGGAAGAGGTGTTCGAAGCCTGCAGGATCGATCCCTGGTTCCTGGTGCAGATCGAGGACCTGGTGAAAGAAGAGCGGCGCATCGTCGAGGAGGGCCTCGATGCCCTGGATGCCAGGCGCCTGCGCAACCTCAAGCGCAAGGGGTTCTCCGACCGGCGCATCGCCGACCTTCTGGGCAAGAAGGAGAAGAAGATCCGCAAGCTGCGCTGGGCGCACAAGATCCATCCCGTCTACAAGCGGGTGGACAGCTGCGCCGCCGAGTTCGCCGCCGCCACCGCCTACATGTACTCCACCTACGAGGAGGAGTGCGAGGCGCGGCCCTCCGATCGCAAGAAGGTGATGATTCTCGGTGGCGGTCCCAACCGCATCGGCCAGGGCATCGAGTTCGACTACTGCTGCGTCCACGCCGCCTTTGCCCTGCGCGACGACGGCTACGAGACCATCATGGTCAACTGCAACCCGGAGACGGTCTCTACCGACTACGACACCTCCGACCGGCTCTACTTCGAGCCTCTCACCCTGGAGGACGTGCTGGAGATCATCCGCGTGGAAAAGCCCAATGGCGTCATCGTCCAGTACGGCGGGCAGACACCGCTCAAGCTGGCGCGGGCTCTGGAGAAGGCTGGAGCGCCCATCATCGGCACCAGTCCCGATTCCATCGACGCCGCCGAGGACCGGGAGCGCTTCCAGCAGATGATCGAGAAGCTGGGCATACTCCAGCCGCCCAACCGCACGGCCACGGACCCCAGCCAGGCCGTGAAGTTGGCCGAAGAGATCGGCTATCCGCTGGTGGTGCGCCCTTCCTACGTGCTGGGCGGACGCGCCATGGAGATCGTCTACAACGAGGAGGACCTGCGCCGCTACATGCGCGAGGCGGTGAGTGTCTCCAACGATTCGCCGGTGCTCCTCGACCGCTTCCTCAACGATGCCATCGAGGTGGACGTGGACGCCATCAGCGACGGGCACGAGGTGCTCATCGGCGGCATCATGGAACACATCGAGGAGGCGGGCGTCCACTCCGGTGACTCCGCCTGCTCCTTGCCGCCCTATACCCTGAGCCGCGAGATCCAGGACCGCATGCGGCGGCACATCCACGACATGGCCCTGGAGCTCGGCGTGGTGGGCCTGATGAACACCCAGTTCGCCATCAAGGGCGAGGACATCTACATTCTCGAGGTGAACCCGCGCGCCTCGCGTACCGTGCCCTTCGTCTCCAAGGCCATCGGCCGGCCGCTGGCCAAGATCGCCGCGCGCTGCATGGTGGGGCGAACCCTGGACGAGCAGGGCGTGGTAGGCGAGATTATTCCCGACTACTATTTCGTCAAGGAGGCGGTATTCCCCTTCGTCAAGTTCCCCGGCGTGGATACGGTGCTCGGCCCCGAGATGAAGTCCACCGGCGAGGTGATGGGGGTGGGCAAGACTTTCAGCGAGGCCTACGGCAAGGCCATCGAGGGCGGCAGCTCCGAGCCCCTGCCGACGGGCGGCAAGGCCTTCCTCTCGGTGCGCGAAGCGGACAAGCAGCGCATCAGGCTGGTGGCGAAGGACCTGGCGGAACTCGGTTTCGAGCTCTTCGCCACCCAGGGCACCTGCGACGCCATCGTTGCCGCGGGGGTACCCTGCACCCGGGTGAACAAGGTGATGGAAGGGCGCCCCCACGTGGTGGACATGATCAAGAACGACGAGTTCTCCCTCATCATCAACACCACCGAGGGCAAGCAGGCGATCATCGATTCCGCCTCCATCCGGCGGGCCGCGCTGCAGCACAAGGTGGCCTATACCACCACCATGTCCGGCGGCGAGGCCATCGTCATGGCCATGCAGCACAAGGGCGAGCCCACGGTGATCAGCCTGCAGGAACTGCACAGGAAGTAGGGCGCACGATCCAGTATCACGAATCGAAACAGAGCCAACGAGAACATCACTTCCATGAACAAGACACCGATGACAGTGCAGGGCGCGGAAGCCCTGCGCGAGGAACTCATTGAACTCAAGACGGTGGCCCGGCCCAAGGTGATCGCGGCCATTGCCGAGGCGCGTGCTCACGGTGATCTGAAGGAGAACGCCGAGTACCACGCCGCCCGTGAGCAGCAGAGCTTCATCGAGGGGCGGATCAAGGACATCGAGGCCAAGCTGTCCAACGCGCAGATCATCGATGTGACCACCCTGAATGCCGGTGGCAAGGTGGTCTTCGGCTCGACCGTAGACGTGTTGGACCTGGAAACCGACGAGGAGCACACCTACCAGATCGTCGGCGAGGACGAGGCCGACATCCGCCACGGCAAGATCTCCATCACCTCGCCCATCGCACGTGCCCTCATCGGCAAGATGGAAGGAGACGAGGTGGAGATCGAGGTCCCCGGCGGCAGGCGGGAGTTCGAGATCCTGGAGGTGCGTTACGTTTGAGTGGGCGGGTTTCGTAGGCCCGATAAGGCCGCGGGCCGCATCGGGCAACTACACCGGCACAAGGGTCAGCGTGGCAGCTCGACCTTCGGCTTCTTCGGGTTGCGCCGGAACAGCACCGCCATGTTGCCGATGCGCTGCACCAGCACGGAGCCGGTTTGCGCCAGCATCCTCTCGATGATCCTGTCCCGCTCCTCGCGGTCACCCACGCTCACTTTAACCTTGATCAGCTCGTGATGGTCCAGCGCGATGCCCAGTTCTTCCAGAACCGAGTCCCGCAGGCCATGCTGCCCGACCATGACCACGGGCTTGAGGTCGTGGGCCAGGCCACGGAGATGGCGGATCTGGGATTTGGTCAGTTTCACTGGAGGGCTGCCGACGTATGAGTCGAGGGCGCGCATTTTAACCCGGAAATTCCATGAATTACACGCGCGAATTCATGAAATTTCCGGGGTAGCAGAAAAGAGACGATGGCACGACGTTCGAAGAGCAGTCACCAGTGGATGCAGCGGCATCTCAACGACGAATACGTCAAGCGCGCCCAGCGCGAGGGCTACCGTTCGCGAGCCGCCTACAAGCTGCTGGAGATCCAGGACCGCGACCGGATCATCAAACCGGGACAGGTGGTGGTGGATCTCGGAGCGGCCCCCGGCGGCTGGAGCCAGATCGCCGCCAGACTGGTGGGGCGCAAGGGCGAGGTCTTCGCCATGGACATCCTGGAGATGGATCCCGTTCCCCAGGTGACCTTCCTGCAGGGCGACTTCCGGGAGGACCCGGTGCTGGAGCGACTGCTGGCGCTCCTGGAAGGACGCACCGTGGACGTGGTGATCTCCGACATGGCGCCCAACGTGAGCGGCGTGGCGGCGGTGGACCAGCCGAGGTCCATGTATCTTTGTGAACTGGCGCTTGATTTCGCACGCAGGGTTTTGCGGCCCGGCGGCACATTCGTTACCAAGGTGTTCCAGGGCGAGGGATTCGACGACTACATTCGTGACATGCGCTCGAGTTTCGCGCGTGTCGTGACGCGAAAACCCAAGGCTTCACGCCCCAGGAGCCGCGAAGTCTACCTGGTGGCAACAGGTTATAAATCCTGATAATTTCTACCTGATTGAGAACACAATGGTAGCGGGGCGGTCTGATATAGTCGATCCCATGGAAAAATCGCAAGGGGCATTGCCGCAAGCCTCTCCCAAGGCGGCCCAACCGCACCGGCAGGATGAACGGCCTGGCCGGGACCCGGTACAGAGAATGCAGATGAAACAAAGAGGAATCCTGTTTTGAACGACATGGCAAAGAACATTGTCCTTTGGATCGTCATCGCCATCGTACTGATGACGGTGTTCAACAGTTTCAATGGACAAAAGAACCGCGCACCTGCCATCTCCTACACCCAGTTCCTGGAACAGGTGAAGGAAGGCAACGTGACCAGCGTGGTGATCCACGAGAACGGGCGCATCGAGGGGATCACCTCCTCGGGCAGCACCTTCGTGACCGAGAGTCCCAACGATCCCGGCCTCATCGGTGACCTGATCAACGCGGGTGTGGACATCCGTGCCAAGCCGCCGGAGCAGCCGTCCCTGCTCAAGCTGATCCTGATCAACTGGTTCCCGCTCATCATCCTCATTGCGCTCTGGATCTTCTTCATGCGCCAGATGCAGGGGGGCGGTGGCGGCCGTGGCGCCATGTCCTTCGGCAAGAGCAAGGCGCGGCTGCTCAGTGAAGACCAGGTGAAGGTCACCTTCGCCGACGTGGCCGGCGTGGAAGAGGCCAAGGAAGAGGTACAGGAGGTGGTGGAGTTCCTCAAGGATCCCGGCAAGTTCCAGAAGCTCGGCGGCAAGATTCCCAAGGGCATTCTCATGGTGGGCTCACCCGGTACCGGCAAGACTCTGCTGGCCAAGGCCATCGCCGGCGAAGCCAAGGTGCCTTTCTTCACCATCTCCGGCTCGGATTTCGTGGAGATGTTCGTGGGCGTGGGCGCCTCGCGGGTGCGTGACATGTTCGAGACCGCCAAGAAACATGCTCCCTGCATCATCTTCATCGACGAGATCGATGCCGTGGGTCGTCACCGTGGCGCAGGCCTGGGCGGCGGTCACGACGAGCGTGAGCAGACCCTCAACCAGCTGCTGGTGGAGATGGACGGGTTCGAAGGCAACGAGGGCGTCATCGTCATTGCTGCCACCAACCGCCCCGACGTGCTCGACCCGGCGCTGCTGCGCCCCGGCCGTTTCGACCGCCAGGTGGTGGTGCCGCTGCCGGACGTGCGCGGTCGCGAGCAGATCCTCAAGGTGCACATGCGCAAGGTACCCGTGGCTGACGACGTCAAGCCGTCACTCATTGCCCGGGGTACGCCCGGTTTCTCCGGGGCCGATCTGGCCAACCTGGTGAACGAGGCGGCGCTGATGGCGGCACGCAAGAACAGCAAGCAGGTCACCATGGCCGACTTCGAGGCGGCCAAGGACAAGATCATGATGGGGGCCGAGCGCCGTTCCATGGTGATGAGCGACGAGGAGAAGAAGCAGACCGCCTACCACGAGGCGGGGCACGCCATCGTCGGGCTCAGTGTGCCCTCCCACGATCCCGTCTACAAGGTGAGTATCATTCCTCGGGGCCGTGCCCTGGGGATCACCATGTTCCTGCCGGAAGAGGACCGTTACAGCCAGAGCCGCGAGCTCCTGGAGAGCCAGATCTCCAGCCTCTACGGCGGGCGCATCGCCGAGGAGCTGGTGTTCGGTGCCGAGAACGTGACCACCGGCGCCTCCAACGACATCAAGCGCGCCACCGAGATCGCACGCAACATGGTGACCCGCTGGGGGCTCTCGGAGCGCCTGGGACCGCTGGCCTACGGCGAGGAAGAAGAAGAGGTGTTCCTCGGCCGCTCGGTGACCCAGCACAAGAATGTCTCCGACGAAACGGCACACATCATCGACGAGGAGATCCGCAACGTCATCGATCGCAACTACGACCGGGCCAAGCGGATTCTCAAGGAGAACATCGACAAGCTCCATGCCATGGCCGAGGCGCTGGTGAAGTACGAGACCATCGACCAGGAGCAGATCGAGGACATCATGGCCGGCCGTCCCCCGCGTCCGCCGCAGGACTGGGAAGACGACTCCACGCCCAGCTCGCCCACCGGTGGCAGCGTGGTCACCGACAAGGAGCCAGAGGACAAGAAGTCCGAGGGCCCCTTGGGAGAACCCGATCCCGCCGGCCAGCACTGAAGAACTGGACGGCCCAAGAGCCCGGCAGGATTGTTCCTGCCGGGTTTTTTTCGTCCCGGATTCTCGGTTTCGTGTGATCAATCCAGGATGCTCACGAAACGGTGCCCATTCGCAGGTAGAATGTCATCCATGATTTCCCGCCATTCTTCTTCATGAAGCTCGACTGCAACGGCAAGGTTCTGGACCTGGATTCACCCGTGGTCATGGGAATCCTCAACGTCACGCCTGACTCCTTTTCCGACGGGGGGCGCTTCGTCGAGCGGGATGCGGCCATTCGCCGGGCGCTCGCCATGCAGGCAGAAGGAGCAGCCATCATCGACGTGGGGGGCGAATCCACGCGCCCGGGCTCGGCAGGGGTGGGGCTGCAGGAGGAGCTGGACCGGGTGATACCGGTCATCGAGGCGTTGCACGCCGAGCTCGGGATTCCCGTTTCGGTGGACACCTCCAAGCCCGAGGTCATGCGGGAAGCCGTGGCGGCCGGCGCCGGCCTGATCAATGATGTCAACGCCCTGAGAGCCGAAGGTGCACTGGATGTTGCCGCTGTGACCCGTGTCCCGGTGTGCCTGATGCACATGCAGGGCGAACCCCGTACCATGCAGCAGGCGCCACGCTACGGGGACGTCGTGGCGGAAGTGAAGGCCTTTCTCGAGCAACGCATCGAAGCCTGTGTCGAGGCGGGCGTGGCAGCGGAGAAGATCCTGCTCGACCCCGGCTTCGGTTTCGGCAAGGCCCTGGAGCACAACCTCGAGCTGCTGCGCAGGCTCGACCGGTTGCTCGAACTGGGACGCCCCCTACTGGTGGGCATTTCGCGCAAGTCGATGCTCGGTGCGCTCACGGGCCGGGAGACCGGCGAGCGCATGGCCGCCAGCGTGGCTGCGGCGGTGCTGGCGGTGGAGCGGGGGGCAAGGATCGTGCGTGCCCACGATGTGGCGGCCACGGTGGATGCAATCAGGATTACTACTGCTGTAGTGGAGGAAGCAGTCTATGGCTAGAAAATACTTTGGTACCGACGGTATCCGGGGCAGGGTGGGGGAAGGAAAGGTCAACCCCGAACTGGTACTCAAGCTCGGCTGGGCGGCCGGCCGGGTCCTGGGGCAGGGGCGGGGCGGCAAGGTGCTCATCGGCAAGGACACCCGGATCTCCGGCTACATGTTCGAATCCTCGCTCGAAGCGGGCCTGGTGGCTGCCGGCATGGACATCGCGCTGCTCGGTCCCATGCCCACGCCCGGCATCGCCTATCTCACCCGCACCTTCCGTGCCGCGGCCGGGATCGTGATCAGCGCCTCGCACAACCCCTATTACGACAACGGGATCAAGTTCTTCTCCAGCAGTGGCTGCAAGTTGCCAGACGAGCTGGAAGAGGCCATCGAGGCCGAGATGGACAGGCCCCTGGACACGGTGCCGTCGAAGCAGCTGGGCAAGGCCGAACGCATGGAGGACGCTGCCGGGCGCTACATCGAGTTCTGCAAGAGCACGGTGCCGGCCAGCCTGAACCTGGGCAGCCTGACCATGGTGGTGGATTGCGCCAATGGCGCCACCTATCACATCGCGCCCCACGTCTTCGACGAGCTGGGCGCCAACGTCATCGTCATCGGCAACGAGCCCGACGGTTTCAATATCAACGAGGGCATCGGTTCCACCCATCCCAAGACCCTGCAGAAGGCGGTGCTGGAGCATGGCGCCGACCTGGGAATCGCCTTCGACGGTGATGGTGACCGTCTCATCATGGTGGATCACGAGGGCAGCATCGTCGATGGTGACGGCATTCTCTACATCATCGCGCGCTCGCGCCTCGAGCAGCCCAACGGGCTCAAGGGCAAGGTGGTGGGCACGAGCATGACCAACCTCGGGCTGGAACTGGCCCTCAAGGAGCTGGGCGTGGAGCTGCTGCGTACCGACGTGGGCGACAGGTTCATCCTGGAGGCGCTCAACGACAACGGCTGGTCCCTGGGGGGCGAACCCTCGGGACACATCATCTGCCGTGACCGTACCACCACCGGTGACGGCATCGTGGCCGCGCTGCAGGTGCTGGCCGCCATGGTCTTCTCGGGTTCCAGCCTGCGCGACCAGAGCCTGGGCATGCCGCGCCTGCCGCAGGTGCTGGTGAACGTGGGGCTGGGCGAAGCGGTGGCGACGCAGATCATGGAGGACGACAGGGTGAATGCGGCCGTCGCCGATGCCGAAGCGACCCTGGGTGCCAATGGCCGCGTGCTGTTGCGTCCTTCCGGTACCGAACCGCTGATCCGCGTGATGGTGGAGGGCACGGAGGCGGCCCAGGTCACCGATCTGGCCAATGCCATCGCCGACGCGGTGAGGAACGTGGCAGCCAGCTGATACGCCATGGAGATGAGCGAATCCACAATGCAGATGGTGGTGCTCTACGTCACCTCTGCACTGGCCATCTCCGTCGTTCTCAACATCCTGCTCAAGCGCCTGGGTATCTCCCAGGTCATTGGCTACATCGCCACCGGCACCATCATCGCCTACGCTTTCGATCTCCGGCATCTCAACGATTCCGAGGTGCTGGGGGAGATCGCCGAGTTCGGCATCGTGTTCCTCATGTTCACCATCGGCCTGGAGCTTTCGCTGGGGCGCCTTGGAGCGCTGAAGCGGTTCGTCTTCGTCGATGGCAGTATCCAGGTGATGGTTACCGCCATCAGCGTCTTCCTGGTCACCTACTATCTCCTGGATATCGAACCGACCTCGGCGTTGATCATCGCGCTGGCGCTGGCTCTTTCCTCCACGGCGGTGGTGCTGAGTTACCTGAAGCACTCCAAGGAGATCCATCTTCCCTACGGCCAGCGGGCCATGGGCATCCTGGTGTTCCAGGACATCGCGGTCATTCCCATCCTGCTGCTCATCGGCCTGCTGCAGTACCGGGAAGCGAGCATCTCGCTGCTGCTGCTGGATACGCTGCTGGGGGCGGCGGTGGTGCTTGGACTGTTCCTGGTAGGGCGGCCGCTCACCGCCTGGATCCTGCGTTTCGCAGCCGATACCGGGGAGGAGGAGCTGTTCATCGGCCTGGTGCTGGTGATCACCATCGGTTCATCGGTTATTGCCCACCAGCTGGGCTTCACCTATTCACTCGGTGCATTCCTCGCCGGCATGGCCATTGCCGAGACCAAGTACCTGCACAAGGTGGAAGCGGATATTGCCGCCTTCCGCGACCTGCTGCTGGGTACCTTCTTCGTCACCGTGGGGCTGAAGATCGACCTAGCCTACTCCCTCGATCACCTGGGCAAGCGAGTCTTCGATCTCGTGAAAGATTTTGGGACATCCGAGTCCCCAAAATCGACTCGATCTTCGACAACTCATTGGTGCCCCGGCCGTCCTGGTCACCCGGCGTTCCGCCACAACATCGCAAGCTCGTTGCGGCTACACACCG
>QNZQ01000110.1 GCA_003972985.1 Gammaproteobacteria bacterium
CGACTTCAACAAACTGACGGACAGGCAGGTCCTGGAGATCATGGACAAGTTGAACAATCGCCCTCGAAAATGCCTGGGGTACAAGACACCCAATCAGGTATTCTTCGGGATCAAACCACCCGTTGCACTAGCGAGTTGAATCCGCGCAAGGTTAATGGTAGCCTAATAACCAAGTAATATACTAAGTTAATAATTTCCTCGCACAGATCGAGGAGGAGTAGAGAGATGAGACTTTCAACCAAAGGCCGTTACGCGGTCACAGCGATGCTGGATCTGGCGTTGAACGGGCAGGACGGCCCGGTCACCCTTTCCGACATTTCAGAGAACCAGGGAATTTCCCTTTCCTACCTGGAACAGCTTTTTGCGGCACTGCGCGCCCGGCAGCTGGTGCGTGGCGTGCGCGGTCCCGGTGGCGGCTATTTCCTCGGCCGGCCCGCGGACGAGATCTCCATTGCCGACATCATCTGTGCCGTGGACGAGTGGGTGGAATTCACCCGCTGCCAGGGCAAGGAAGACTGTCGCGGTGGTCAGCGCTGCCTCACCCACAGCCTGTGGGACGATCTGAGCCGGCAGATCTACGATTTCCTCACGGATATCACGCTCGCCGATCTGGTTGCCCGCGGTCTGGAAAAGGAGCGGGAATGCGGCAGCAGGAAGCCTGGAACGACGCTCGAGGAAGTATCGGACCGCGCGGCCTGAATCGGTTGAAAAGCCGGAATATTCTTTGACCTGGAGCGGGAATTTTCCTATCATGGCCAGCTTATGGTGCGGCTTACCTCCGAGCGCGTAGATCCCTGGTTGCTGGCCGAACAGGAAAAGACCCTGGAGGGCCAGATTGCATTGGGGACGCTGTCCAGGCTGGCCCCGCTGCTGGTGGAAGATTCCGGTGAAGCGGCGTTTGTCATGGAGTTTGGCAGGGACGAGCACGGACGCTCGGTGATTCGCAGTTCGGTGAAAGCCGAACTCCGGCTCGAGTGCCAGCGCTGCCTGCATACCATGACCCTTCCGGTGGATGCCAGCGGGGTCCTGGCGCTGGTGCGTGGACCCATGGAGGCGGAACAGTTGCCCGCGGAACTGGACCCGCTGCTGCTCCAGGAGAACGAGTCCCTGGAACTGGCGCGGCTGGTGGAAGACGAGCTGCTGCTGTCCATACCGGTTTCGCCGCGCCACGAAGCAGGTGTCTGCCAGTCTCACGAGACAGCGCATGCCGGAGAGCCGGTGGCGGAGACCTCGCAGGAAACAGCTCCCAACCCTTTCAAGGTGCTTGCCGGCCTGAAGACCGGAAGCACAGACGACAGTTGAGAAATTGCAGGAGAAAGCCCAATGGCCGTACAACAGAATCGCAAGACCCCTTCCAAGCGCGGAATGCGCCGTTCCCACGACAGCCTGAAGCAGGAAGCCCTTTCCATCGATCCCACTTCGGGCGAGACCCATCTGCGTCACCATGTCACACCTGACGGTTTCTACCGTGGCCGCAAGGTGGTCAACGACTGAAGCCGAAATGCCCCTGGTTGAATTCATGATTACTCCGGTTGCCTGACCGGAGTTTCTTTTGTGACAGAAGCGATCACCATTGCCCTGGATGCCATGGGAGGGGACCACGGTCCCTCCGTCGTCGTTCCTGCTGCCATCCGCTATCTGAAAGAGCACCCGGAACATGCGCTCATCCTGGTGGGCCGGGAAGAGGCGCTCGGTCAGTACCTGCCCAAGAGCGATTTTCCAAAAGGGCTGTCGATCCGGCATGCCAGCCAGGAAGTGGGCATGGACGAACTGCCCTCGGTGGCCCTGCGCAAGAAGAAGGATTCCTCCATGCGGGTGGCGCTCAATCTCGTGAAATCGGGTGAGGCCGATGCCTGCGTCAGCGCAGGCAACACGGGAGCACTCATGGCAACGGCCCGCTTCGTACTGAAGATGCTCTCCAACGTCGATCGTCCCGCCATCATCACGGCGCTCCCCTGCGTGGGGGGCCGCACCTGGATGCTCGATCTCGGTGCCAACGTGGACTGCTCGGCAGAGCACCTGTTCCAGTTCGCCGTCATGGGATCGGAACTGGTGACCGTGCTCGATGGTATCGAGCGCCCCAAGGTGGGGCTCCTGAATATCGGCCAGGAAGAGATCAAGGGCAACGAGCAGGTCAAGCTCGCCGATATGCTGCTGCGCGACTCTTCGCTCAACTACATGGGCTACGTCGAGGGTGACGACATCTATCTGAACGAGGAGGTGGACATCGTCGTGACCGACGGGTTCGTCGGCAACGTGGCGCTCAAGACCAGCGAAGGGGTGGCCAAGATGATCCGGGGCTACCTCAAGGAGGGTTTTACCCGGAACCTCTTCACCAAGATCGCCGGGCTCTGTGCGCTGCCCATTCTGAAAGGACTGAGCCGCCGCATCGACCCGCGCCGCTACAATGGCGCCAGCCTGCTGGGCCTGCGCGGCGTGGTGGTCAAGAGCCACGGCGGGGCTGACGTGCTGGCCTACACCTACGCTATCGACATTGCCGCCAAGGCTGTGCTCGCCAACGTCTCGGGCCGCATCGAGGATCGCGTCCGGCAGCACCTCCAGCAAAGCGTTTCGGCATGAGCGCCTATTCCAGAATCGTCGGAACGGGAGGGTATCTCCCGGAAAAGGTGCTCTCTAACCGCGACCTGGAGGAGATGGTGGACACCTCGGACCAGTGGATCCGCGAGCGCACGGGTATCGTGAAGCGGCACATTGCCGCAGAGGACGAGACCACCTGTGACCTGGCGGAACAGGCGAGCCGCAAGGCGCTCGAGGCAGCGGGCCTGGAAGCCCAGGACCTGGACCTCATCATCGTCGCCACCACCACGCCCGACAAGATCTTTCCCAGCACCGCCTGCCTGCTGCAGCAGCGCCTGGGCAACCACGGCTGCGCTTCCTTCGACATCCAGGCCGTGTGTACCGGCTTCATCTACGCCCTCGGCGTTGCCGACAAGTTCATCCGCACCGGAAGCGCGCGCAATGCGCTGGTGGTCGGGGCCGAAACCCTGTCGCGCATCGTGGACTGGACCGACCGGGGCACCTGCATTCTCTTCGGTGACGGGGCAGGAGCCGTGGTGCTCCAGGCGTCGGAAGAACCGGGGATCCTCTCCACCCACCTGCATGCCGATGGCGCCTACGAGGAACTGCTGCATGTTCCGGGAGGCGTCTCCCGGGGTTTCGAACTGGAACTCGAATCCGGCGACCCGCACTACATGCAGATGAAAGGCAACGAAGTGTTCAAGATGGCGGTCAACACGCTCGGGCGCATCGTCGATGAAACCCTGGCCGCCAACGACCTGAAGAAGTCGGACATCGACTGGCTGGTACCCCACCAGGCCAACATCCGTATCATCAAGGCCACCGCGCGAAAGCTTGGCATGCCCATGGACAACGTGGTGGTGACCGTGGACGAGCATGGGAACACTTCTGCCGCCTCGGTGCCGCTGGCCCTGGACACGGCCGTGCGTGACCGGCGCATTCAGCGGGACGAGACCCTGCTGCTGGAGGCCTTTGGTGGTGGCTTCACCTGGGGCTCGGTACTGCTCAGATACTGAAAAGACAAGGAAACCCGACGAGAATGAACAACAAGATGGCCATGATCTTTCCCGGACAGGGGTCCCAGTCCATCGGCATGTCCGATGCTCTGGCGGAGAGCTTTCCCCTGGTCAAGGAACTCTACCAGAAAGGTTCGGATGCGTTGGGACTGGATCTGTGGAGACTGGTGCACGAAGGCCCCGCGGAAGCGCTCAACAGCACGGAGAACACCCAGCCCGCCATGCTCACGGCCGGTGTGGCGGCCTATCGGGTCTGGGTCGATCAGGGCGGCCCCCAGCCGGCCACCATGGCCGGCCACAGTCTCGGTGAATACTCGGCGCTCGTGGCCGCCGGTGCCCTCCGCTTCGCGGACGCAGTGAAACTGGTTGCAGCGCGCGGCCGCTTCATGCAGGAAGCGGTGCCGGCCGGAACGGGTGCCATGGCAGCCATTCTCGGTCTCGGGGATGAGGAGGTGAGAACGCTCTGCCAGCAGGCGGCCCAGGGTGAGGTGGTGGAAGCGGTCAACTTCAACGCTCCCGGCCAGGTGGTGATCGCCGGCAATAAGGCGGCCGTCGAGCGGGCCATGGCGCTGGCCAAGGAAGCAGGTGCCAAGCGGGCGCTGCCCCTGCCGGTAAGTGTTCCCTCCCATTGCGCCCTCATGAAGCCAGCAGCGGAAAGGCTTGCGGAGATGCTCGAGACCGTCGATCTGAAACTGCCCGAGGTGCCGGTGCTGCACAACGTGGATGTCGGGCCCGCTGAAACCGTTGGGCAGATGCGGGAAAAGCTGGTGCAGCAGCTCTACAGTCCGGTTCGCTGGGTGGAGACCATTCAGGCCATGAAGGCCGGGGGCATGGAAAGGATCGTCGAGGCGGGTCCGGGCAAGGTGCTCACCGGACTGGGGCGGCGTATCGACAAGTCACTGGAATTCGTGCCGGTATTCGACCCGGCATCCCTGGAAAAGGCTCTGGAGGAGACCAATGCCTGAAGCACAGATCGTACTGGTCACCGGCGCCAGCCGCGGAATCGGCCGTGCCATTGCCACCCGCTTGGGTGGGCAGGGGCACACGGTGGTGGGTACAGCCACCTCCGACAAGGGGGCCGACGCCATTTCAGCCTATTTCGCAGAAGCGGGCATCACCGGGTGCGGCATGAAGCTGGACGTTTCGGACGACGATTCGGTGAATGGAGTGGTGGCCGACATCGGCGAGAAATACGGACCGGTCACCATCCTGGTGAACAATGCCGGGATCACCCGGGACAACCTGCTGATGCGCATGAAGCCCGAGGAGTGGCACGCGGTCATCGAGACCAACCTCAGCTCCCTCTACCGGGTGTGCAAGGCCTGCGTGCGGGGCATGATGAAAGCCCGCTACGGCCGCATCGTCAACATTACTTCTGTGGTCGGCGTGAGCGGCAATGCCGGCCAGACCAACTACTCCGCCGCCAAGGCGGGAATGATCGGTTTCACCAAGTCCCTGGCCCAGGAGATCGGTGCCCGGGGCATCACCGTCAACGCCGTGGCTCCCGGCTTCATCGATACCGACATGACCCGGGAGCTCCCGGAAGCCCAGCGCAAGAAGCAGCTGCTGGCTGCCATTCCGCTGGGCAGGCTGGGCGACCCCGATGACATTGCCGCCGCCGTTGCCTTCCTGGCCTCGGACGATGCCGGTTACGTGACAGGAACCACCCTGCACGTGAACGGTGGCATGTACATGGCCTGATTTGTCCTGATTTGTTTGGAACCGGAAAGATTTACGCATAAAATACCCATCGCGCGGCGCTGGATCGCGCTCTATCCTGGAGGAAACTGACGAAATGAGCAGCATTGAAGAACGTGTCAAGAAGATTGTCGCTGAACAGCTCGGAGTGAGCGAGGACGAAGTCACTCCCAATGCTTCCTTTATCGATGACCTGGGCGCAGATTCCCTGGACGCCGTGGAACTGGTGATGGCTCTCGAGGAAGAGTTCAAGTGCGAGATCCCGGATGAAGAAGCCGAGAACATCACGACCCTGCAGCAGGCCGTTGACTACATCAACGCGCACAGCTGATCCATTCACGATTCACCGAAGGTCGCTGATACCCTGGCCAACAGCCTTCCGGCTGCGAGGCTGCAGGGCATCGGCCCCTGCTTGTCGAGGCTAACAGAGGTTTCTCGGATATGTCCAAGAGAAGGGTAGTTGTCACCGGGCTGGGCATCGTGTCGCCAGTGGGACTGGATGTCGCCAGTAGCTGGGAGAACATCCTGGCTGGCAGGAGCGGTATCAAGCCGATCACGCACATGGACGGCATCGAAGCGTTCAGCGTCCGTTTTGGCGGCCCCATCTACGATTTCGACATCACCGAGTACATCCCGAAGAAGGATGCAAGGAAGATGAACCCCTTCATCCACTACGGCATCGCCGCCGCCGACCAGGCGATCAGGGACTCCGGCCTCGAGATCACCGACCAGAACGCTCCCCGTGTCGGTGTGGTGGTGGGTTCCGGCATCGGCGGCATCGGTGGCATCGAGGACAACTACGCGGCCTACCTCAAGGGGGGGCCGCGCAAGATCTCGCCCTTCTTCGTCCCCGCCAACATCATCAACATGGTGGCAGGACAGATCTCCATCATCTACGGCTGCAAGGGACCGAACTATTCCATCGTATCCGCCTGCAGCAGTGGCGCCCACTGCGTCGCCGACGGCATGCGGCTCATCCAGTACGGTACCAGCGACGTGGTGATCGTGGGGGGCGCCGAAATGGCCACCACGCCCACCGGCCTTGGCGGTTTCGCCGCCGCGCGGGCCCTTTCGACCCGTAACGACGAGCCCACCAGGGCGAGCCGCCCCTGGGACAAGGATCGCGATGGCTTCGTCCTGAGCGACGGGGCCGGGGTTCTGGTGGTCGAGGAGCTGGAACACGCCAGGGCACGCGGTGCGGAGATCTACTGCGAATTGATCGGCACCGGCATGAACTCGGACGCTTTCCACATGACCTCGCCTTCGCCCGGAGGAGAGGGGGCGGCCGAGTGCATGCGCCTAGCACTGGAAGATGCCGGCATCAATGCCGAGGAGGTGGACTATATCAACGCCCACGGCACCTCCACCCCGGTCGGGGACCTGGCCGAGACCAATGCGGTGAAGAAGGCCTTTGGTGACCACGCCTACAAGGTGCCGGTGAGCTCCACCAAGTCCATGACCGGGCATATGCTCGGGGCGGCAGGTGGCGCCGAGGCGGTGTTTACGGTTCTCGCCATCCGCGATCAGGTGGCACCACCCACCATCAACCTGGACAATCCCGATCCAGAGTGCGATCTCGACTACGTGCCCCACGAGGCGCGCGAGATGGAGATCGACATTGCGATTTCCAACAACTTCGGGTTCGGCGGCACCAACGGGACACTGGTCTTCCGCCGCCTGAAGGATTGATCGCCAGCCTGGTCAATGGCGAGGAGAGGGACAGCCTCTCCATCCTCGACCGGGGACTCCAGTTCGGCGATGGCCTATTCGAAACCATCGCCATCCACGAAGGCCGGCCTGCACTCTGGCAAAGGCACATGGGTCGTCTTCTGCTGGGATGCAGGCAGTTTGGTTTGCAAGCCCCGGATTCCGGACTGCTCCAGGAAGAGGCCAGGCGGCTGATCGGTAGCCGGCAGTCCGCCATTCTCAAGATTCTCATCACGCGGGGCCACTCGGAAAGGGGCTACCGTGTCCCCGGCGATGCCCAGCCGACCCGCATTCTGGAGCTGTTCGAGTGGGATGGGCCCGAGGCCTCCACCCGCGCAATCGACCTCCGGTTCTGCCGGCAGCGGCTTGGCCTGCAGCCCGGTTACGCGGGGCTCAAGCATCTCAACCGCCTGGAGCAGGTACTGGCCCGCTCCGAGTTCGATGAGGGTGAAGGGCTGATGCTGGACCCAGAAGGCTGCCTGGTGGCGGGAACCGCGAGCAACCTCTTCCTGCTCATCCGGGGCAGGCTGCACACGCCCATCATCGACCGCTGTGGCGTGGCGGGCGTGGTGCGGGCGCTGGTGCTGGACGTGGCGCGGGAAATGCGCCAGCCGGTGACGGTGCGCCGGGTTTTGCCCGATGAACTGGAAGAGGCCGAAGGGATCTTCCTGGCCAGCTCACTGCTCGGAATCATGGCCGCCAGCACGCTGGAAGGGGTCCGCAAACAGGTCCAGGTGAGCCATCATCCCGTCCTGGAAGCGGCTGCCGGACAGGTCTTCCGCGCCGGATGAAACGGGTGGTCAAACGACTGCTGCTCCTTGTCCTGGTGCTGGCGCTACTTGCCGGTGGCGCAGCCGCATGGTTCTGGAACCACTACCAGCAGTTCCTGGCAACACCGCTCGACCTGCCGGCGGAAGGCCTGGTCCTGGAGGTGCCTTCCGGACAGTCGCTTGCACAGCTGGCGAAGGAGCTGGAATCACGCGGGGTCATCGAGGATGCCAGGCTGCTGCGTTTCCATGTGCGCCTCGACCGGGGGGCGGGCGCCATCAAGGCGGGTGAATACCGGCTCGAGCCGGGCATGACCCCCAGGCAATTGCTTGCCCTGCTGGTTTCCGGTAAGACCCTGACCCACTCCATCACCTTTCCCGAGGGTTGGACCTTTCGCCAGTGGCGCAACCTGATTTCCCAGCATCCTGCGCTGGTGCACACCCTGGACGAACTTTCCGATGATGCGGTGATGAAGCGCATCGGCCAGCCCGGTGTTCATCCCGAGGGACGTTTCTTCCCCGACACCTATCTCTTTCCACGCGGTTTCAGCGACGTGCAGCTGCTGAAGAAG
Source organism: Gammaproteobacteria bacterium (assembly GCA_003972985.1). Lineage (GTDB taxonomy): Bacteria > Pseudomonadota > Gammaproteobacteria > Chromatiales > Chromatiaceae > Thiolapillus. The sequence continues at coordinate 8,299 of QNZQ01000110.1, forward strand.
GCATGGCAGCGCATGGAGCGTGAACTGGCTGCTGCCTGGAAGGAGCGTGACGAGGGATTGCCGTTGAAAACGCCCTACGAGGCGCTGATACTGGCATCCATCATCGAAAAGGAGACCGGTGTGGCTGGAGAAAGACGCGAGATCGCCGGGGTGTTCACCCGGCGCCTGAAGAAAGGGATGCGACTGCAGACCGATCCCACGGTGATCTACGGCATGGGCGACGAGTACAAGGGCAACATAAGGCGTAGGGACCTGAAAAAGGACACACCCTACAACACCTATGTTCATGCCGGTCTGCCGCCGACGCCCATCTGCATGCCGGGGCGGGAATCGCTGCTGGCCGCGGTACACCCGGCCGAGGGCAAGGCCCTCTACTTCGTGGCCAGGGGAGATGGCAGCCATCATTTCTCCGCCACGCTCAGGGAACACAACCGCGCGGTGCGCAAGTACCAGCTGAAGAGAAAATGAGCAACCGGGGCGCATTCATCACGCTGGAAGGCATCGAGGGTGCGGGCAAGAGCACCTGCCTGGCGCTGGTGGGGCAGCTGCTGCAGCAGGCCGGGCGGCAGTTCATCGAGACCCGGGAGCCCGGCGGCACGCCGCTGGGAGAAAGCCTGCGCAGGCTGCTGCTGGATCACAGCAGCGCCGGCATGAGCTCGGACACTGAACTGCTGCTGATGTTCGCGGCACGCTCCGAGCATCTGCAGCAGAAGATCCTGCCGGCCATGGAGGAGGGGAAGTGGGTGCTCTGCGACCGTTTCACCGATGCCACCTACGCCTACCAGGGAGGCGGCCGGGGAATACCGGCTGCAAGGATACAGATCCTGGAGGAGTGGGTGCAGAAGGGGGTGAAACCGGATCTCACCCTGCTGCTCGACCTTCCGCCGGAAACCGGGCTGGCACGTGCCGGGAAACGCTCGGCGCCCGACCGCTTCGAAACGGAGGCGCTTTCCTTCTTCCAGAGGGTGCGGCAGGCCTACCTCGACCTGGCGTGGGCCGAGCCTGCCCGGATCCGCATCGTCGATGCCTCCAGGCCCCTGCCAGAGGTCCAGGCGCAGGTGAGTGCCCTGGTCCGGGAGTTCATTTCCTCGTGGCGCTGACTCCGGACATCCCGTTCCCCTGGCAGCAGCGCCACTGGCAGCAGCTGCAGCAGGCCCGTGAGCAGGGGCGACTGCCTCATGCGCTGCTCCTCTCCGGAGCCGTCGGGCTGGGAAAGTCGTCCTTTGCCACGGCCCTGGCCCAGGCGCTTCTGTGCCAGCAACCGGACGAGGCGGGCCGGGCCTGCGGACGGTGCCGTTCCTGCCGGTTGAATGCTGCCGGCACGCATCCCGATCTCCATCGGGTGAGCCCCGAGGAGGGCAGCAGCCAGATCCGCATCGATGCCGTACGCAAGCTTCTCCACGACGGCGTCCTTTCCGTTGGCGAGTGCAGGCACCGGGTGTTCATCCTGGAGCCGGCCGATGCGCTGGGTGGGCCGGCTGCCAATGCGCTGTTGAAGACCCTTGAGGAGCCCATTGATGGCATCCACCTGCTGTTGTTGAGCGCCCACCCGGAGAAGCTGCCCATCACCATCCGCAGTCGTTGCCAACAGTTGCGTTTCCTGCCGCCGCCCGGCGAGCAGGCCGTTGCCTGGCTGGAGCACCAGGGGGTGCCCGGGAAAAGAGCGCCGGGGCTTCTCGAGATCAGCGGGGGTGCTCCGCTTGCCGCGCTGGAAATTGCCGCCAACGGGGCCGACGAGCGCTATCGCCGCATGGCCGAGGAGTTCATGGAGCTGGCACAAGGCGAGGGCAACCGCGATCCTGTCGAGCTGGCGGAGCGCTGGCTCAAGCAGGTCGAGCCCGGGCTGCTGCAGGGTTACATGATCTCCTGGCTGTTGCAGGTGATCCGGCAGCAGCTCGACGGGGGCAGGGATGGCGCGCCGGTAAACGGCGTGCAGATGCCTCGTAACCTGCCCAACTTGAGAAGTGTATACAGGTTACTGGATAATCTGTTTGAAATCCAAAGGAATCTGAACCACAATCTCAATGCGCAGCTGATCCTGGAGAAGCTGTTGCTCGATTGGTACCGGATCGCAAGAGGAGCATACTAGACATGGCACTGCCAGGTTTCCAGCAGGGCATCATGAACCTGACGATAAAGGACAAGAAGACCCTTTATCGCGCCTACATGCCGTTCGTGGAAAATGGCGGCCTCTTCATTCCCACCATCAAGAAATACGAGCTGGGTGACGACGTCTTCATTCTGCTCAGCCTGATGGACGAGCCCGAGCGCATCCCGGCTGCCGGCAAGGTCATCTGGATCACACCCGTGGGGGCCATGGGCAACCGTACTGCGGGCATCGGCGTCCAGTTCGATCCCCAGGACGAGGGGGCCACCCGCAACAAGATCGAACTCCATCTGGCGGGCATGCTCGAGCTGGACGATCCCACCGACACCATGTAACGCCCCTTCTCCCGGACTCTTTTCGACATGCTCGTGGATTCCCACTGCCACCTCGACCGGGTGGACCTTGGCCCCTACCAGGGGGATTTTTCCCGCTTCATGGAGAGTACGCTCGCCAGCGGTGTTGGACACATGCTCTGTGTGGCCATCGACCTGGAGAGCTCCCCGGCCATGCTGTCGCTGGTGGAACCCTGGCCGCAGATCTCGGTTTCTGTGGGCGTGCATCCAAACGACCGTGAACGCCACGAGCCCACGGTGGAGGAACTGGTGGAGCTGGCCGGGCATCCGAAGAACGTGGCCATCGGCGAAACGGGCCTCGACTACTTCCGCTCGGAGGGCGACCTGGGGTGGCAGCAGGAACGCTTCCGGCGCCACATCCGTGCTGCCCGCGCCGCGCAGAAACCGCTCATCATCCACACCCGGGAAGCACGCGAGGACACCCTCCGCATCATGGAGGAAGAGCGGGCGCAGGAGGCGGGCGGGGTGATGCACTGCTTCACGGAAAACTGGGAGATGGCACAGGCCGCCATGGGGATGGGCTTCTACGTCTCCTTCTCCGGCATCGTCACCTTCAGGAATGCCGAGGAGCTGCGCGAGGTGGTGAAGAGGATGCCGCTCGACCGCCTGCTCATCGAGACCGACTCCCCCTATCTCGCCCCGGTACCTCACCGGGGCAAGCCCAACGAACCCCGTTACGTGCGCCAGGTGGCGCAGAAGGTGGCCGAGGTGCGCGACATGGAGGTGGATGCCCTCATCGAAGCCACGGGCGAGAACTTCTTCAGGCTCTTTGCTTCGGCACGTAGGTCTCCGGAATGAGAACGGTGGGCCTGCGCTGATCCTCGTCCTTCCAGGGGAAGTCCTTGTTGTAGTGCAGGCCGCGGCTTTCGCGGCGCCGGATGGCGGACTGGATGATCAGCTCCGATACGTCCGCGATGTTGCGCAGCTCCAGCAGGTCGTTGGTCACGCGGAAGTTGCTGTAGTACTCGCGGATCTCGTGGCGTAGCAGGTTGATGCGGCGCTGGGCGCGGGCCAGCCGCTTGTTGCTGCGCACGATACCCATGTAGTCCCACATGAAGCGGCGCAGCTCGTCCCAGTTGTGGGAGACCACGACCTCCTCGTCGGAATCGGTGACCCGGCTCTCGTCCCAGGCGGGCAGTTCCACCAGTTCTCCAGGTGATTCATCGAGTTGCCTGGCCATGTCCTCGGCAGCCAGTTCACCGAATACCAGGCATTCCAGCAACGAGTTGCTGGCCATGCGGTTGGCGCCGTGAAGACCGGTATAGGCGGTTTCGCCGATGGCATAGAGGTGCTCGATGTCGGTGCGTGCATTCCGGTCGGTGACCAGGCCGCCGCAGGTGTAATGGGCCGCGGGGACCACCGGAATGGGTTCCCGGGTGATGTCGATACCCAGCTCCAGGCAGCGGCTGTAGATGGTGGGGAAGTGGGACTTGATGAATTCGGGGTCCCGGTGGCTGATGTCCAGGTAGACACAGTCGATGCCCAGGCGCTTCATCTCGGCGTCGATGGCGCGTGCCACGATATCGCGGGGCGCCAGCTCGGCCCGTTCGTCGTAGCGCGGCATGAAGCGCTCGCCATCGGGCAGCCGCTGCTCGCCATGGAGAGCGAAGCGAAGGCGGGTAGTCCCCGGTAGCCGCGAGGCGACACGGGATACCCGACGTGCCGAAGGCGCCAAAGGGGATCCCAAGGGAGCATCCGAACGCGGCGTCCAGTCATATGGGAGACCGGTGTGTAGCCGCAAC
>QNZQ01000143.1 GCA_003972985.1 Gammaproteobacteria bacterium
CATCAAGGCGATCAAGGTTCGGAGCCATGGCTTCCGCAACAAGGAGCGCTTTGCCAACGCCATTTACTTCCACCTTGGCGGACTCGATCTCTACCCAGAGGCCATCAGCCAGCAACTGTTACCCACCTGATTTGGTGAAGAGCCTCTTTCGGAATTCTCAAGGTGAATGGCAGACGCTGGACTCGATGGTTGCTCTCCCTGCTGCTGATGGCTTTGGTCGCCTCGTCTGTGCCCGCGCAAACGCCCGAATCCTTGTCCGCGCAGAGTGAGGCTTCCGGGGCGACCGAACAACAGCCGCAGGAGCAGGGAAAGGAAGAGGCAGCGAAGACGTCCACAGCCGTGGCCAGCCATTCCGTGAAGATCGATATCCAGGGGATCGACGGTGATCTGCTGAAAAACGTCGAGGCCTATCTCACGCTCTACCAGAAGCGGAAGGATCCCAAGCTTTCCCAGCTCTGGATAAAGCGCCTGCACAAGCAGGCGGTGAAAGAGATCCAGCAGGCACTGCAGCCCTTCGGCTATTACAACGTCAAGGTGGAAGCCGACCTGAAACAGGAAGGAGAGGGCAAGTGGCTGGCCACCTACGTGGTGACCCCGGGGCCCCAGGTGAAGATCAGGAAGGTCGATATCCAGTGGCAGGGCGAAGGCACCGAGGAACCCGAACTGGTAAAGGCCGCGAAAGCATTTCCCCTGAAGAAGGGTGATGCGCTCATCCACGAGACCTACGAGGATGCCAAGACGGCTCTGCTGGAGAAGGCCGACAGCCTGGGATACCCGGACGTCGAGGTGAAACTGGGCAGGATTCTCATCGACCCGGAGAGGAACCTGGCGGACATCACCCTGCACATCGATACCGGCAGGAAGTTCCACATCGAAAAGATCCGCCTTCACCAGGACGTGCTCGCCCCGGCGTTCGTCGAACGCTACCTGGTGGACGTGAAACCCGGCGATGTCTATTCCCAAGCAAAGCTGCTGGCGATCCAGAAGGACCTGGTGGAGGCAGGCTATTTTTCTCTCGTGGACGTGAACCCGCGCCTGAACGAGGCGAAGGACGGCCGGGTGCCCGTGGACGTGACGCTCAATCCTGCAAAGCGCCAGCTCTATTCCATCGGACTCGGTTATGACACCGACGTGGGTTTCAATGTCATCGCGCGCTGGGTGCACCGCTGTCTCAACCGGCGCGGCCACAAGGCGGATGCCGCGCTCAAGCTCTCGATCAAGGAATCCTACCTGCGCGGCAACTACTGGATACCGATCCGTGATCCCCGTACCACCAAGCTGGGCTTCACGGTGGCGCTCGAAACCGAGAACACCAATACCAGTGAACGCGACACCATGGATCTGGAGGCCGGCTACTACCTGCTCTGGAACGACTGGATCACCAAGCTCTTCACCCAGTTCAAGTACGAGCGGTTCATCGTGGGCGACGAGGAGACCGAGAACACCACGCTGCTCAGTTTGGGGGGCCGGGCGGAACGCACCCATTTCGAGAAAGGGGTCTACCCGCGCCGCGGCTGGTCCCTGTTCGCGGACCTGCGTGGTTCACCGGGGCTCCTCTCCTCCACTGCCTACGCGCGGGGCTGGACTCACGGGCGCCTGTTCCTGCCGGTGGGAGAGAATGGCCGTTTCAACCTGCGCGGCGAGCTGGGCCTGGCGTGGGTGGACGACTTCACCAAGTATCCCAACTCGCTGCGCTTCTATGCAGGCGGTGACAACAGCGTACGGGGTTACGGCTGGAAAGACCTTGGACCCGTCGACAGCAGCGGTGAAACCATCGGTGGCAAGCAGGTCCTGACCTTCAGCACGGAATACGACCACAAGGTGGCGGACCAGTGGGTGGTGGCCGCTTTCGTGGACGGGGGTAACGCCTTCGATGACGATCTCACCAAGCTCTACTACGGTGCCGGAGCCGGCGTGCGCTGGCTCTCGCCGGTGGGCGCGGTGCGGCTCGATCTCGCCTGGCCCTTCAACAAGGATGACGAGGATACCCAGCTCTCGGACGTGCGCATCCACTTCGGCTTCGAGGTGAACCTGTGATGAAGTGGCTGAAACGGCTGTTTCTTGGCCTGCTGCTGGTCCTTGTGCTGCTGCTGTCGGCCGCCTGGGGATTGCTTGGCACCCGGCAGGGCGTGGAGTGGCTGGTGGAGCTCGGCGACCGTTTCATACCGGGTGAACTGCAGGTGCAGGAAGTCGAAGGTAACCTGCTGGGCAAACTGCGCCTGAGTGGCATCCGTTTCGAAAACCCGGAGATGCGCGCCAGGGTGGAGGAGCTGGTGCTGAACTGGTCGCCACGGGAACTGCTCCATGGCCTGTTCCACCTCGACATCCTGTCGCTGAAAGGGGTCGACTACAGCCAGCTGCGCGAGAGCGAGGAGCCTCCTGCCGAGCCCCTGCGCCTTCCCGATATCACGCTGCCCCTCCGTTTGCAGCTCGACCAGGTCAAGGCCGAATCCCTGTCGCTGGTGACCGCGCCCGGTGCCGAGCCGCTGCGCGTGGACCGTATCGAGCTGAAGGCCGGCTGGGACAGCAAGGGCGTGAAGCTGGATGACCTCGCCCTGGTCATGCCCCAGCTCGACTTCCATGGCGCCGGCCGGGTCGATCCCAGGGGCGGCTATCCGCTGCACCTGAACCTGGATTGGAAACTGAAATCCGGGGAGCTTCCCCAGGTGGCAGGGAAGGGGACCCTGCGGGGAGACCTGGAGAAGCTGGTGCTCGAACAGAAGTTCTCGGGTGACCTGGGGGCGGATCTGAAAGCCACCCTGAGCGACCTTCTCGGCCAGCTGGGCTGGGATGCCGCCCTTACGATCAGCAGGCTGCCGGCGGACTACCTGCAGATCGAGGTGCCGAAGGACCTGCGCATCGATATCGACAGCAAGGGCAACCTGGAAAAGGCGCAGGCCGTGGCCAGGCTGCAGGGCACTGCCGTCCCGGGTGAAAAGAACAAGGGGATGCTGCTGAACCTCGTGGCGGACATCGGCATCCCGGAGCAACGTTTCGACGTGAAGGGGGACTGGAAGAATCTGCAATGGCCCCTTGCGGGCGCGCCCCAGGTGCTGGTGGAAACGGGTAATCTCAGCGTTGCCGACGATTACCGCTTCACCCTGGATGCCAAAGTGGAGGGCGATCAGGTGCCGGAGGGGCACTGGCAGGCCAACGGCCGCGGCAGCACCGAACAGGTGCAGCTGGAGAAGCTCACCGGAGAGACCCTCGACGGCAGGGTGGAGGCCAGCGGCCAGGTGATCTGGAAGGCCGGCATCGGCTGGGATCTGCAGGCCACCCTGACCGGGATCGATCCCGGCCGCTTCCAGCCGGACTGGCCGGGCAAGCTGGATGCCAGGCTGGTGAGCAAGGCGCAGACCAGGGATGGCAAACTGCACATGGAAGCGGTACTCGAACAGCTACAGGGAACCCTCAACGAGAAGCCGGTTTCCGGCAGCGGTACCTTCCGCATGGTGGGTGACGAGATCACCCTGGACAGGATCCGGGTGGCCAGCGGCAGTGCCCGGCTCGACGCCAATGGCACCCTTGGCAGGCAGTGGGACCTGGCCTGGAAACTGGAGGTGCCGGATCTGGGCGACCTGCTGCCCGCTGGCGAAGGTTCCATCCAGGGATCCGGCAAGCTCCGGGGCACTGCCGAAAAACCGGTGGTGGAAGGTGCGCTGGCCATTCGCGAACTGGTGTACGAAGGCACCCGCCTGGCCCAGAGCGATGCGCAGTTTGCCGTCGGCCTGGACGAGGCATTCGATTCACGGGTCAGTGTCACCGGCAGCGACCTGCTGGTGGCCGGGCAGAGGGTCGAAAGCCTGGATCTGGCCCTGCAGGGTCCGCTCGTGAGCCACCGCATCACGCTGGACCTGAAGCATGAACTGGCGACGCTGAAGATGGCGGCCAAGGGCGGCTACCGGCAGAAGGAGAACGGCTGGGAAGGCGATCTGGATCAGCTTTCGCTGGTCGGCGAAAAGCTGGGCAACTGGAACCTCGAGGCGCCCTCGAAGCTGTCGCTCTCGGCCACGAAGGTATCGGTCACGCCCCTGTGCCTCGGGGATGGCCAGGCGGAGCTCTGCATCCAGGCGGACAGGTTCCCGGACAAGGGCAATGCCGACCTGGAACTCAAGCGGCTCTCCATGGAGCGGTTGCGGCCGCTGCTGCCGCCCGAGATCGAGGAGTTCACCGGGGTGCTGGATGCCAAGGCCCATGCCGACCTGAGGCATCCCATGCGTGCCAACCTGGAGGTGGTCCTCGAGCCCGGCGTGCTCACCTACCTCGATCCCGAGTCCCGTCCCATACGGCTCGAGCATCGCAACGGGAAGCTGACGGCGGTGCTGGACGAAAAGGCCCTGGATGCGAAATGGCAGCTCGATCTGGAGGAACACAAGGCGGGTGGCGAACTGCATGTGCCGCGCGAGGCGCTGGACAGGGACCCCATGAGCGCACCGCTCACCGGCAGGATCGATATAGCCATTACCGAGCTGGGCCTGGTGCGCGCCTTCGTTCCCGACATCCAGGAGATCGACGGCAACATGGACGTGGCGCTGAAGCTCGGCGGCACCCTCGGCAATCCCAGCCTCAGCGGCCATGCCGTGCTCAAGTCGGACAGGGTCCTCATTCCCCGCGCCGGGCTGGAGCTGAAGGATGTGCTGGTGCAGATCCAGGGCACCGATGGCAGAACGCTGAAGCTCACCGGGCAGGTCGTTTCCGGCGAAGATGAACTCAAGCTCGACGGCGTGGTGACCCTGGATGCGGACAAGGGGTGGCCGGCGCGCATCACCCTCGAGGGCGAGAACTTCCAGCTGGCCAACCTGCCTGAGGCACAGGTGATCGTCTCCACCGACATGAACCTGGAGAACAGCAAGGAGAGGATCCTGTTGCGCGGCAAAATCGATGTGCCCAAGGCGCTGATCGAGATACACGATCTGCCGCCGGGCTCCCAGGACGTCTCACCGGACGCGGTCATCGTCGGCGAGGAGGAGAGCGCCGAGCAGGTGGCCTCGGCGAAGCTCGATGCGCAGGTGTCGGTGACCCTGGGCGACCAGGTGCACTTTGCCGGGTTCGGTCTCAACGTGGATCTGGGCGGCAAGCTGACGGTGAACATGAAGGACGGCAAGCTGCCCACTGCCAATGGTGAGCTGAAGATCCTCTCGGGCAGCTACCGTGCCTATGGCCAAGACCTGACCATCGAGAAAGGGCGTATCTCCTGGGCCGGCGGCAATATCAACAACCCCAACCTGCGCCTGCAGGCGAGCCGCAAGATCGACGATGTCACCGTTGGCGTGAAGGTGGCAGGAACCGCCAGGAAACCCTCCTTCACCGTCTATTCCTCGGATCCCGATATCACGGAGAAAGAGGCCATCTCCCTGCTGCTCACCGGGCAGAAGGGTACGGACCTGAGCCAGGCCTCCATCTATGCGGGCCGGCAGATCACGCCGAAGCTGAGCGTGGGCGTGAACCTGGGCGGCGGCGAGACCGGAACCGAATTCGTAACCCGCTACAAGCTGCTCGACAACGTCTCTCTCGAAGCCACCAGCAGTGCCAAGAAGAGCGGCGGCAGCATCCACTACACCCTGGAGATCGAATGAGCCGGCAGCTCAGAACCACGTCATCTAACGGGGGCGGGGCGGGTTCCTGATCGGAAAACTTCGGAGGCAGGGATGCCGACGCAGAGCCTACAAGGATGTATTCATGGCGGTTTTCTGATCAGGAATCCGCCCCGCTTTTCAATAGCTTACGCCTTTAGATGATGTCGTCCTGGCCGGCAGCTTTCCTTTGATGGGAACATTGGACATAATCCAGGTTGATCGGGCGTCGGTATCGCCCGATATTTTCAGCCGCCGAAATAAAAGCGATAAAACGGCGGTCCCCTGGGAAGTCAGGCGCCCTCGTGGCGAACCTGCATCCCGTTTCCAGAACAGTCCACAGGAGGATGAACAATGAAATCCACAGCAGAAAAGGTACAGGGGCTGGCGCTGGCCGCCGCCGCAGCCGCCATGCTCGCCGGTGCGCCGGTTGCCACCATGGCCGGTGATGCCCAGGGCAAGTGCCTGGGCGCCAACGCCTGCAAGGGCCAGAGTGCCTGCGACACCGCCACCAATGCCTGCCAGGGAATGAATTCGTGTAAAGGCAAGGGGTTCCTGAAGATGACCAAGGCCGAGTGCGACAAGGTGGGCGGTACCTTCGAACCCATTGAAAAGAAGTAGTGATTATGCATGAGACTCAGCTGATAGTCGGGCCATAGGCAGGTACTGGAGAGACACGCCGTGAATACATCCGTGTAGGCTCGACGGCGGCTTCCCTGCCGCCAACGGTCTCTCCAGCACCTGCCCATGACCTCAACATCGGATCTGCTGAGCTCTATGACTAATCATCAAAGAAATAGCCATCCGCGTGAACAGCAGGCAGGCCATGCGTGCATGGACCGGCCTTTTCTTTCGGAGGTGACATGACACGCCCCTTCCTCGGGTTCGGTCTGGGACTGCGCAAGGAACACTACCTCGAGATACTGGAGCACAGGTCGGAGGTGGACTGGTTCGAGATCATCTCCGAGAACTACATGGTGGACGGGGGCAAGCAGCTCCACTACCTGGAGCGCATCCGGGCCGACTACCCCATGGTGATGCACGGGGTCTCCCTTTCCATCGGCAGCAGCGATCCGCTGGACAGGAGCTACCTGGAAGCGCTGCGGGCGCTTGCAGACCGGGTGGAACCAGCCTGGATCTCCGATCATCTCTGCTGGACGGGCGTCGGCGGTCACAACTACCACGACCTGCTGCCGCTGCCCTACACCCGGGAAGCCATCGATCACGTGGCGGAGCGGGTGCGCCGGGTACAGGACTTCCTGGGCCGGCAGATCCTGCTGGAGAATCTCTCCAGCTATGTGACCTTCCGCGATTCGGCCATGAGCGAGTGGGAGTTCCTCTCTGCCGTCTGCGAAGCCGCCGACTGCCTCATCCTGCTGGACGTGAACAACATCTTCGTGAGCGCGGTGAACCACGGCTTCGACCCGCTGGAATACATACGGGGGGTCCCCTCGCAGCGCGTGTGGCAGATTCACCTTGCCGGACACACCAGCAACGAGTCGGGCAGGATCCTCATCGACACCCATGACCAGCCGGTACGTGACGAGGTCTGGTCGCTCTACGAGGCTGCTGCCCGCCACCTCGGGCCGGTCTCCACCATGATCGAGCGTGACGACAACATTCCGCCCCTGGACGAACTTCTGGGCGAGCTGGACGCGGCACGCCGTATTGCCGGGCCGCACTGGGCGGCGCCGTTGTCATGAGCCGCTCGACCCTGCCGGAGCTGCAGCGGGCCTTCGCCCGCTATCTGCGCTTGCGCGACGGCGAGGCGACGGGGCTGATCCTGGGGGACGAGCGGGCCGATGCGCAGGAACGTCTCGACCTCTATGCCGGGGCCTATGTCACGCGCCTCGTCGAGGCACTGGAGAACCACTACGCGGGGCTGTGGGGCCTGGTGGGCGACGAACAGTTCTGGCAGCTGTGCCGGCAATACATCGCGGCCAACCCCTCCTCCTTTGCCTCCATCCGCGAGTTCGGCCATGGCTTGGCGGAATTCCTCGCGGCGACCGAACCCTACAGTGACTATCCCCAGCTGGCCGAGATGGCTGCCTTCGAGTGGGCCCAGGGGCGGGTATTCGATGCGGCCGACAGCGTGGCACTCGGTGAAGCGGATCTCCGGCAGGTGCCGCCGGAGCGGTGGGGAGGACTGCGTTTCACCTTCGCGCCGGCAATGCAGCGGCTCGACCTGTACTGGAACGTGCCCCAGGTCTGGCTGGCGCTGGACCGGGAAGAGACGCCTCCAGAAGCTTCGCGCCAGGAGGTTCTGGTGACCTGGTTGGTGTGGCGCCAGGAGCTGGATCCCCGCTGGCGGTCACTGGAGGTGGACGAGGCCTGGGCGCTGGAGCATGCCCTCGCCGGTGGGGACTTTGCCACGCTCTGCGAGGGCCTGCTGGAGTGGGTGGATGCGCGGCATGCGCCGCTGCGCGCTGCCGGTTTTCTCCGGACCTGGCTGGGTCACGGGCTGATCGCCGGCATCGACGCCTGAATCAGGCCTTCTCCGCCAGGGGATAGAATTTGCTCTCCTCGAACTTGATGCGCTTCTCGAGCATCTCGAAGAGGTCCTGGCTCTCCTTGACGAAAGCCTCGCACTCCTTGCTCTTGGAATTGGGCTTGCAGGCGTGCTGCACGTAGTCGGTGAACAGGCGCCGCAGTTCGTGGCTGCCGCTGAGGAAGTTCCGGGCGGTGCGCTGCAGTTCGGGATCCGGGTGCACCAGCAGCTCCTTGTAGAGGGTGTCGTCCTCCAGGGCGAGGTGGTCGCCGACTTTCTTGGCGAGATCCTTGAGCAGGCCTTCCACGATGTGGCTCTTTCGGGCCTTTTCGTCCGGGATCAACAACGACAGGACGTTGATGAGTTCGTCGATCTCTTGGTGTTGCTGCTTGAGTGTATCGAGCGGGATCATTTCCTTTTCTCCAGTGACTTCATTTTTTCAAGAATAAACCAAGGCACCGATGGCAATCCACCGCTTATTTGCGGGCGCTTCAGGCAGGGCCGGTAAGGTACTGTATTCCCCGGCGAAACCCCAGACTACTCGGTGACTTTTCCACGCAGCGCCTTGATCCTGCCCCGCCTGGTCTTGCTCTCGAGGCGCCGGCGGCGGGAGCCTGCCGTGGGTTTGGTGGGAATGCGTTTCTTCTGCATGGCTGCAGCCCTGCGTACCAGTTCCGCCAGCCGCTGCAGGGCCTCTTTCCGGTTCTTCTCGCGCGTGCGGTGCTGCTGTGCCTTGATGACGATGACCCCTTCCCGGTTGATGCGTCGGTCCCTGAGGGCCAGCAGCCGCTGCTTGTAGAAATCGGGCAGGGAAGAGGCGCGGATATCGAAACGCAGGTGGATCGCGCTGGAGACCTTGTTTACGTTCTGCCCGCCGGCACCCTGTGCGCGGATGGCGGTGAGCTCGATCTCGTCGTCCGGGATCGTCACCCTGCCCGAGATTCGCAGCGGCACGCCGGTTACCGGTTGGCCGGCCAGGGAGCCCCGGGGGGCACCAGCTTCAGTGCCCTGGCTTCGGCCTTGCAGTCACGCTGCGGAGAGAGTTCCCTGGCCCGGGCACTGGCGACTTCCCGGCGGGCCGCCGCCAACGCCTTGCGAAACCCCGCATCGGCATGGAGCCTGGCCACCGTGGCGGCGCCGAGATAGCGTCCCTGGATGACATCGCTCTGCCAGTGGACGTTGCAGATCACCCGGCTCTGGCCGAAGGCGCGGCCGCGGGCGAGCAGGGCATCGCTCCGCTGCGGGGCGACCTCGCTGAGGATCAGTGCCCAGGCCCAGCCGATGGCGGCATGTCCCGAGGGGTAGGAGCCGTCCTTTTCCAGTCTTTCGGTATAGTCCGGCGTGCAGTTGGGCTTGCCGTTGATCATGAAGGGGCGTTTGCGCCGGTATTTCTTCTTGGCCGTGTAGGTGGAGAGACCGGCATCGGTGAGGGTGCGGTGCAACAGGCGGTAGAGGTGCGGGGTCTCCTTTTCGGAGATGGGGGCATCGAGGGCACAGGAGAAAGTCTCGGCGGCAGGGGGAAAATCCAGGTCGGCGTCCGCTGCCGCCAGCTTCCAGTGCTCGCTGCCCTGCAAAGTGAGGGCCTTGCGGCTGATCTCCCTGTCCAGCTCGAAGGCGACTGAGTCCATCGCGGGCGGAGGCGGGACGAAGGCGCGCCCGTCGGGCAGTGACCCGGGAGCGAGGCAGCCGAAGAGGTAGCCCGCCTTCATCTTCGGCGCCGGTCCGGGCTCTGTCGGGGCCTCCAGCGTGCTGCACCCTGCCGTTGCCAGCAGGGCCAGCAGCAGGAGAAAGGGTTTCAGGAAACGGGCACGCTGCAGCGGGATCATGAACGGCTTCTCCGGCCGGGGAGGGTGGTCGCAACGGCGAGGCATTCGCTCTGCGGGGTCAATGGCTGTACTTCTCGATGGCCTTGATCAGGTGGGGAATCTGCGAAAGGGCCGGGGCACCGTCCATGAGCAGGGCGATGGGCAGCACCTCGATGATCTCGGCGCCGTTCCTGCCGAACTTGAGCGCCTGCTTCACGTGCAGCCGGATCTGTTTCCGGTGCTGCATGATGATCGAGATGCCCAGCGCCACCAGTTCCCGTTCGTGGGTGGCCAGCGCACCTTTGCCGAGCACGAACTGCTTCCAGGCGCTTTTCCAGGTCTTCCACAGGTGCTCGTCGTCGTGGGGCGTGGAGCGCAGGAAGAGCGCGATCTTGCGCACCTGCTCCAGTTCCTCCCGGCTCGCGCCCAGCTTGCGCGCGTCATCGGCATGGATGCAGATGCAGCGTTCGCACTGCTTGCCCAGGGCGATGCCGAAAGTGACCAGCTCCTTGGTCTTGCGCCCAAGCCGTCCTTTCTTGGTGCTCTCCTGGGAAAGCTCGCTGATGATCTCGAGGAACTCGCCGATGCCGTAGGCGTGGGCCTTCCTGATCGACTGCAGAAAGGAGGATGCCGAATCGGCGGATGTGTTCGGGTTCCGGCTCATGTCCTTCGTACCAGTTCATTGGTGTCGGTGTGCTCGAAGAGGTGGTCGTAGATGTCCACCCAGGTGGTCTCCTGGTAGAAGAGCCGGTCGCCGCCGACCCTGACGTGGTGGGAGAACTCGCCGGTGCGGGCGTTGTCGCGCATGAAGGGCGACTGGATGATGCCCCACTCCTCGTCGCCCAGCCTTGCGATGACGTCGATGAGGATCCGGCCCTCGTCGTCCCGTTCCCCGTTCCAGGTGCCCGCGGCCAGGACCGCCAGCCCGCGCGGGATGGTGAAGGACTGCATCACGGTGTTTCTTTCCGCGTCCCACAGCCAGTAGCCGGTTTCGTGGTGGAAGACTTCGCCATTGGACTTGCGCTGCACCACCTGGGTGTAGTGGACCGCGGCGAGGAGCTGGGACTCGGCATTGGTGACATCACCCACGGCGGTGAAGGTGATGGTTTCGAAGTAGGGGTTCTCCTCCGCGCCGTCGGGTTCGGGCGCAATGTCCATTCCCCTGTCGCCGTGCCAGGTGCCGATCAGTTCCTTCAGGGGGCCGTAGTCGAGTTCATCTTGCATGGGGGCGATCCTGCGTAGCATGTTGGAAAACAGCGGCACCATACCACACTGGATGTCGGGTTTGCCCGGGTCTCAGCGCGAGTAGGGTTGGTCGTACATGGCCCAGATGGACCAGTCCTCGTCGGAGATGGCCCAGTCCAGCCGTATGGGCTGGCGGAAGGTCATGATACGGAAGCTTAGGCCCACGTCCCACTTCAGGTCCTTGAACAGCAGGTCCGAGTCCCAGTCGGGTGCTACGCGGCCCATTTCCGCAAAGCCCACCACCTGCCACCAGTCGATTTCGAAGAACCTGATCAGGGGGATCTTGTCCAGCCCGTTGATCACCGGCGTTAGGCGCAGTTCCGCGCCATAGTAGACGGCCGCCTTGTCGTGGAAGCGCCCCAGCGGGTAGCCGCGCATGCGGTCGTAGCCGCCGAGCTCGGAACCGAATCCCGGGGGAGGCCGGTGATTGGTGTAGCCGGTCCTGGGGTCGTAGTCCCAGGTCGGCGTGTTGGAGGTCCAGAAATCCAGGGCCAGTACCTGCTGGCGGAACCAGCTCGAGGTTCCCAGATCGAAATACTTGCTCAGGTCGAGCTGCAGGTTGGTCCAGCTGTTGGCGCTGTCGAACCAGCCGAAGTCCCGGATGAGCGTGAGCTTCTGGCGACTGCCGAAGGTGGGATTGGGCAGGAAATCGGTGTTGTCGTAGTCCAGCCAGATCTCGATGCCGTTGGTGTTGGCGGTGATCTTGTCCTCCTGATCGACCTCCTGCAGGTCGCGGTAGCGGTAGAAGTAGCGTGCGCCGATGACGGTCTTGCCGCTTTCCAGCGGGTTCCACACGCTGCCCCCCTGGGGCGGTGACAGACGCATGCCCCTGCGCGTGCGGTAGATGGTGAGGGGGTTCTCCCGTCCGGCGCCAATGGGCAGCACGTAGCGCGTGGTGAATTCCACGTGCAGGTCGTTGCTGATCCCGGAGATGAAGTCGTCCTTGGAGGAGTCGTTGGAACCGGCCCGGGGCTCGGTGGTCCGGCCCGGGCTCTCGTACGCTGCCCGCCATGGAGAGCGAAGCGAAGGCGGGTAGTCCCCGGTAGCCGCGAGGCGACACGGGATACCCGACGTGCCGAAGGCGCCAAAGGGGATCCCAAGGGAGCATCCGAACGCGGCGTCCAGTCATATGGGAGACCGGTGTGT
>QNZQ01000172.1 GCA_003972985.1 Gammaproteobacteria bacterium
CGACTTCAACAAACTGACGGACAGGCAGGTCCTGGAGATCATGGACAAGTTGAACAATCGCCCTCGAAAATGCCTGGGGTACAAGACACCCAATCAGGTATTCTTCGGGATCAAACCACCCGTTGCACTAGCGAGTTGAATCCGCGGCGTCTAACTGCGTGCCATCATTATAATAATATTCATAGAATCCTGATTCTTTAAATCTAAAAACTTCATTTTTGTCCCCCTTGTACTTCACTACAAATCTAGTGGCTGCAGCACGAACCCAGGAATCGTGTGTTTTACTGGGATCAATCCAATTCTTTCCACTATTATCGTCGATGCTGGTGTGGATGCACCCGTAAGCACTCGCTGCCGCAGCCGGCCCGGCGTTTTGCAGGGTGGCAATCAATGCACCCGATGCAGCCGCCGTTTTCAGCAGTCTCCTGCGTTTTTCTGAGACAGGGTTGTTCGGTTCGGTTGTCTTGGTTTTCTCGTCCATAGCTGCTAGGCCCGCCTGTATGATATCTGGACAATCTTGTGTATCAATGTATTCCCTGGATACCGGGATTTCAACACATCATTGCTAATGAGAGCATATAATGCAAGTCGCGCGCCAAACTCACAACCCATTGATTTTTCTACATCGGAACAGGCCTTGTCAGGCAAGAAATGGCGTTTCTGTAAAAAACACTGACACTTCCCAGGGAAGTGGGAGCACGCTTGGCGATACAACCAGCGGGATAAAGCCCCGGTTGGCACCGCAGAGAGCAAATGGAGGCTGAGCCCGGAATCGAACCGAGGTCCACGGCTTTGCAGGCCGCTGCATAACCACTCTGCCACTCAGCCACGAGGGTGACGGACGCCGCCGTCGAAACGAAAAACCCCGCCAGCGGTTGCGGGGTTTCAGGAAACTGGAGCGGGAAACGAGATTCGAACTCGCGACCCCAACCTTGGCAAGGTTGTGCTCTACCAACTGAGCTATTCCCGCTGGGTGAGGCGGTATTCTAATGGAGTGCCGCCGGGTGTCAAGACCTAGCCCGAAAATTTCATGAATCACACGCGCCCTCGCTTGTCTCTTGTTTCCACAAGGGATTTTCTTCAGTTACCCGTAATCCTTGGGTACGGGACGCCTTCAGATAATCCCTTGTGAAATCAATATACTGCGCGATCATCACGTGAATTCATGAAACTTCCGGGCTGGATGACGTTTTTTCTCTACCGGAAAGGAGCGGCCAGGCAGCGATGAGGTAGACGGTCATGGACCAGAGGGTCAGCACCACGGCGATGTAGAGCAGCCAGGTACCGGCCTTGTACACGGGCAGGCCGAGCAGGTCGTGGCGGTAGATGAGCAGGGTGATGGCCGTCATCTGCGCGGCGG
The DNA here is from genome assembly GCA_003972985.1 of Gammaproteobacteria bacterium. Classification (GTDB taxonomy): domain Bacteria; phylum Pseudomonadota; class Gammaproteobacteria; order Chromatiales; family Chromatiaceae; genus Thiolapillus. The sequence continues at coordinate 1,361 of QNZQ01000172.1, forward strand.
TCTTGAACTTGCCGACCCAGGAGACCGCCACCTTCGCCCGGTTGCCCAGCTCGGCCATCCACTCGCGCAGCGCCGAGATGGTGATCTCCCGGCCGATGATCACCGCCGCGGAAACCGCCAGCCACACCTGCGGGTTGTCGGCCACCACCAGCACCAGCGCCGTGGCCACCATGAGCTTGTCCGCCACCGGGTCGAGAAAGGCGCCCAGCGGGGAGACCAGCCCCATGCGCCGCGCCAGGTAGCCGTCCAGCCAGTCGGTGAAGGCGGCCGCCATGAACACCAGCGCCGCGGCCTTGTGGTTCCAGGAAACCGAAAGATAGAAGAGCGCCACGAACACGGGGATCATCAGGATCCGGGAGAGCGTCAGCAGGTTGGGAAGGTTCCACATCTATTCTGTTCCGTGAAAGGCCTGGTAGATCTTTTCCGCCAAGCGCGTGCTGATGCCGTTCACCGTGGCAATGTCCTCCACGCCGGCGCGCGACAGCCCCTGCAGCCCGCCGAACTGTTTCAGCAACTGCTGCCGGCGCTTGTTGCCGATACCGGGGATCTCCTCCAGTACCGAGCGGGTCCGCGCCCGTCCCCGCCGCTGGCGGTGGCCGGTGATGGCGAAGCGGTGCGCCTCGTCCCGGATCTGCTGCACCAGGTGCAGCGCCGGCGAATGGGCGTCCAGTATAAGCGGCTGCTGATGGTCCAACAAGAACAGTTGTTCCATTCCGGGACGCCGGTCCGGCCCCTTGGCCACGCCCACCAGCAGCACGCCGTTCACCCCGGTTTCATTGAGCACTTCCCGGGCCGCCGCGAGCTGGCCCCTGCCTCCGTCGATGAACAGAACATCGGGCAACGTTCCCTCGCCGGCCATGATGCGCGCGTAGCGGCGCTGCAGCGCCTGGCGCATGGCCGCGTAGTCGTCGCCGGGGGTGATGCCCTCGATGTTGAAGCGGCGGTAGTCGCTCTTGAGGGGGCCCTCCCCGTCGAACACCACGCAGGAGGCCACGGTGCGTTCGCCCTGGGTGTGGCTGATGTCGAAGCATTCCATGCGCCCGGGCGGTTCGTCCAGCCCCAGCACTTTCTGCAGCGCTTCCAGCCGCAGGCGGGCATTGCTGCTGCTGGCTAGGCGGCTCTTCAGTGCCAGCTCGGCATTGTGCCTGGCCATCTTCAGCCAGCGGGCGCGTTCGCCCCGCAGGGAACTGCGCAGCTTCACCCGGCGTCCGGCCTGGGCCGAGAGCGCTTCCTCCAGCAGGCCGGCATCGTCCGGCCGATGGCTCACCAGGATTTCGGCCGGCACCGTTCTGCCGAGGTAGAACTGGGCGACGAAGGCGGACAGCACCTCGCTCTCGGTGCGGTTGGCGCTGCCGCGGGGAAAGAACTGCTTGTTGCCCAGGTTGCGCCCCTGGCGGACGAAGAAGACCTGCACGCAGGCCTGCCCCTCGCCGGTGGCGCAGGCGACGATGTCGAGATCCCCTTTTTCGCCGCTGACGTACTGGCGCTCCTGCACCTTGCGGATCGCCTCGATCTGGTCGCGGTAACGCGCCGCCTGTTCGAACTCGAGCCTTTCGGCGGCCTGCTCCATCCGTTCCACCAGGCCGTCCACCACGTCCCGCGTCTTGCCCTGGAGAAAGAGTTCGATGTCCTGCACATCCCGCAGGTAGGCCTCGCGGTCCACCAGCCCCACGCAGGGGCCGGTGCAGCGCTTGATCTGGTACTGCAGGCAGGCGCGCGAGCGGTTGGCGTAGTAGCTGTTCTCGCACTGGCGCACGGGAAAGAGTTTCTGCAGCAGGTAGAGGGTCTCGCGCACCGCCGAACTGCTTGGATAGGGTCCGAAGTAACGGCCTTTTTCCTTGCGCGCGCCGCGGTAGAAGCTGATGCGGGGAAATTCGTCGTCGGAGATAAAAATGTAGGGGTAGCTCTTGTCGTCGCGCAGCAGGATGTTGTAGCGCGGCTTGAGGCTCTTGATGAGGTTGTTCTCCAGCAGCAGCGCCTCGGCCTCCGTGTGGGTCACCGTCACCTCGATGTCACGGATGTGCGACACCATGGTCTGGATGCGCAGGTTGGCGGCACGGGTGAAGTAGCTGCCGACCCGCTTCCTCAGATCCTTCGCCTTGCCCACGTAGAGCACCTCGCCCTCCTCCCCGATCATGCGGTAGACGCCGGGACGGTGGGTGAGGGTCTTCAGGAATGCGGTATGGTCGAAACGCTTGCTCTTCATCAGGGTTTTCATTTTACCCGCTGATTGGGCTATCTTCATGGTCTGTCCCGGTTGGCGTGGAGCAAGACAGCATGGCAAGAGAACAGTGGAAATCCCAGTTCGGCTTCCTCCTGGCGGCGGTGGGCTCGGCCATCGGCCTGGGCAACATCTGGCGCTTCAGCTACCTCGCCTACGAACACGGCGGTGGCGCCTTCCTGATCCCCTACCTGGCCGCGCTGCTCACCGCCGGCATCCCGTTGCTGATCCTGGAGTACGGCATCGGCCACGAGCGCGTGGCCTCGGCGCCGCTGGCCTACGCCAAGATCAGCAAACGCTGGGAATGGCTGGGCTGGTGGGCGGTGCTCTTCGTCATGTTCGGCATCGTGCTCTACTACTCGGTGGTGATCGCCTGGTGCCTCGACTACTTCGTGCTCGCCTTCAGCCTGGGATGGGGCGACGACCCCAACGCCTTCTTCTTCGAGCAGTTCCTGCAGGTGAGCAAGTCACCGGCGGAGGTGGGCGAGATCCGCACCCCCATCCTCGCGGCGCTGGCCGTGGTGTGGCTGATCAATTGGGCCATCGTCTACCGCGGCGTGCAGCGCGGCATCGAGCTGGCCAACAAGGTGCTCATGCCCACCCTGCTGCTGCTCATCCTCGCCCTGGTGGCCTGGTCGCTCACCCTGGAAGGCGCCGGACGGGGCATCGCCGCCTACCTCACCCCCGATTTCTCGCGCTTGTCCGATCCCAAGGTCTGGATCGACGCCTACAGCCAGATCTTCTTCACCCTGAGTCTCGGTTTCGGCATCATGATCGCCTACGCCAGCTACCTGCCCAGGAAGGCGGACATCACCCGCAACGCCCTGCTCACCGCCTTCATCAACAGCGGCTTCTCCCTGTTCGCCGGTTTCGCGGTCTTCGCGGTGCTCGGCTTCATGGCCAACAGCCAGGGCGTGGCGATCTCGGAGGTGGCCAGCGAAAGCATCGGCCTGGCCTTCGTGGCCTATCCCAGGGAGGTATCGCTGATGCCGGGCGGCAACCTCTTCGGTGCCCTCTTCTTCCTCTGCCTGGTGGTGGCGGGGCTCTCCTCGGCCATCTCCATCATCGAGGCCTTCGTCGCTGCCATGGTGGACAAGTTCGGGGTCGACCGGCAGAAGCTGGTCACCTTCATCTGCGTCCTCGGTTTTCTCGGCAGCATCGTCTTCACCACCCGTGCCGGGCTGCTGTGGCTGGACATCGTGGACCACTTCGTCACCCACTACGGGCTGGTGAGCGTGGGCATCCTCGAATGTTTCGTGGTGGGCTGGCTGTTCAACCTGCCGAAGCTGCGCCGGCACATCAACCGGGTCTCCTCGGTGCAACTCGGCGGCTGGTGGGACTTCCTGGTAAAGATCTTCGTGCCTCTGGTGCTGGCGGTGATCCTGGCCGGCGACCTGGTGAACGAACTGCAGAAACCCTACGGCGGCTACAGCTGGACCTCGCTGATCCTCATCGGACGCGACTGGCTGCTGCTCACCCTGGCAGGCGCTTTCATACTCGCCTGCCGGCCCTGGCGGACCGGTTCACGCGAGGAAGGGGGGCGTTCCGATTGAGCGGGTGGAACGGCGCGGCTACGGTTCCAGCAGGTCACGGGCACGCCGGAAGACAGCCAGGAACATCTCCGCCGTGAGCCGCCGGGTCTGGGTGTTGTAGCGGCTGCAGTGATAGGAGTCGAGAAGCCTGAAGGCCCCCAGATCGTGCTCCTTGCCGTGCCCGAAGGGATGATCGACCTGGCGCCGGCCGGTTGCCGAAACCACCGCCCGATGCGCAATGGAACCCAGCGCCAGCACCACGCTCCCCTCTTCCAGTGATCGCAGTTCCGCCTGCAGGAAGCCGTTGCAGTTGCTGATCTCGGCACCCGTGGGCCTATTCTGCGGCGGCAGGCATTTCACGGCGTTGGTGATGCGGCATCCGGTGAGCCGCAGGCCGTCACCAGCGTGCGCCGACACCGGTGCCGAGGCGAACCCCGTTTCGTGCAGGGTGGCATAGAGCAGAATGCCGGCATGATCGCCGGTGAAGGGGCGACCCGTGGCATTGGCCCCGTGCATGCCGGGCGCCAGCCCCACCACCAGCAACCGGGCCGCCGGATCCCCGAAGGGAGGAACCGGCCGGGCGTGGTAGCCGGGGTGATCCGCCCTGACCTCTTCGAGGAAGGCGGCCAGCCGGGGACAGGCCCGGCAGTCGGGATCGAACCAGGCCGGTTTCATCCCGCCAGCTCGATGAGCCCGTGGCGCAATGCAAAGTGTGTCAGCTCCACGTCGTTGTGCAGGTCCAGCTTCTCGAACAGGCGGGTACGGTAGGTGCTCACGGTCTTGGGGCTGAGAAAGAGTTCGTCGGAGATCTCCTGGGTGGTCTTGCCCTGGGTGATCATCATCATCACCTGCATCTCGCGTGGTGACAGCAGGGCCAGGGGGGAATCCTTCTCCCCGCCGGCCAGCCTGGAGAGGCCGAGCTTCTTCAACACGTCGTCGGAGACATATCGTTCACCCCGTGCGACCTGGCGGATGGCCTTGAGCAGTTCCTCGGCCGGGCAACCCTTGGTGAGATAGCCCTCGGCACCCGCATCGAGAAGCTTCCTGGGAAAGGGCTCGTCCTCGAGTGCGGTGAGGGCGATGACGCGGGCCTCGGGAGCCGCGCGAAGCACACGCCGGGTGGCCTCGATGCCCCCGATTCCCGGCATGTGCACGTCCATGAGCACCACGTCCGGCAGCGACTGACGGACCAGCTCCACCGCCTCTTCACCGCTTTCCGCCTCGGCGATCACCTCGATATCGGGCTGGGTTTCGAGTATGCTCCGCATCCCGGAGCGAAACAGTCCATGGTCGTCGACCAGAAGAATACGAATCATCGGCACTTCCTCCCTGCTTCGAGCTCACCTCATTTCGATAGTATCACCCGTTGCGCGAGGCAGGTACCGCGCGCTGGAAGGACCAGTCCCTGATCGCCTGGATCTGTTCTTCCATGGTGCGCGACAGCGGCACCATGTTCACCGTCTGGCGGATGACATCCTGCTCGTTGAAATCGCGCCCCTCCTGCCACGCCTCCATGCGCGCCGATTTCACCGCCGCCTCGATCTCGGCACCGCTCCATCCCTTGGTGGCCGCGGCCAGGTAGCCGAGATCGAAGGCTTCCGGATCCTGCCCCTGCAGGCCGATGTGGATGCGGAAGATCTCTGCCCGCTCCTGCTTGTTCGGCAGGTCGAGAAAGAAGAGCTGGTCGAAGCGTCCCTTGCGCATCAATTCCGCGGGCAGGGCCTGGATGCGGTTGGCGGTCGCCGCGAGGAAGACCTCGGGCGGTTTCTCCTGCATCCAGGTGAGGAAGCTGGAGAAGATGTTGACGTTACCTGCGCCGCTCACCCGCTCGTCGTAGCCGAAGGCATTCTCCAGTTCGTCGATCCAGAGCACCACGGGTGCCACCTCTTCGGCAATGCGGGTAGCGTGCTCGAAGGCGTACTCGGGCGCGCCGAAACTGCCGGACATCACCAGGCTCATGTCCAGGCGCACCAGCGGCAGCTCCCAGGCGGCGGCGATGGCCTTGGCCGCCAGGCTCTTGCCGCAGCCGCTCACGCCCATGAAGAGCACACCCGAGGGCAGCGGGATGTCCGACCGGAAGGCGGCGTCGGTGAACAGGTCGCGACGCAGGTTCACCCACTCCTTGAGGTTGTCCAGCCCACCGATCCCGTCCATGGAACGCTGCGGCGGGTAGAAACGCAGGCAACTCTCCTTGGCCAGCAGCTGGGACTTCTCCTGCTGGATCTCGGCCAGCGCCCTGGAAGCATCGAGGCTGGAGAGGGTCAGCAGCCGCTGCTGCAGGTGCTCCACCTCTTCCAGGGAGAGCCCCTTCATCGCCACGGCCACGTGATCGAGGAGTTCATCGCTCCAGCCGGCAGTCCCGGAAAGGCCGGTGTGCAAGTGGGCCCGGATATCCTCGGCAGAGGGGAGCGCCAGTTCCACCAGGAACAGCTCCTTTTTCAGCACCTCCGGCATCCTCAGCTCAGGGTGGCTGATGAAGAGCCGGGGACCGCCGCTGCGCAGCCGGTAGTATAGGTCCCGCAACTGCCGCACCAGTTCAGGGTGCCCCTCGAACCACAGGGGCAGATCCTTGAGCAGGTAGAGATTCGGCTGCGCATCCAGCGCCACGCGCTGCAAGGCGGCCAGCGGATCGTTCTTCGCCTCGCCGTCGTCACTGAAACCTTCACCGGCCGACCAGGTGATGAGCTGCCCTTCCCCCCTGAACAGCGAGTCCGCCACCGCCGCGAGGAGATTCTCCATGCGCTTCTCTTCCCACCCCAGAAAGTAGAAGAGCGGGTAGCGGGACTTCAGGCCCCGGCCGAGTTCCTGCAGCGTCTTCTGGTTTCCGCTCAGCATCCCGGTCAGGAAGCAGAAACCTTGTCCGCGTCGGACGCCTTCTGCAATGCCATCTCGGGCCCCAGGAGGATGGCGACCCAGCGGGTGTTCTCGTTGGCCTGTGCCGCGAACTTGCTGACCATGGTCAGGGGTACCGAGAGCAGCATGCCCACGGGACCGAGCAGCCAGCCCCAGAAGACCATGGAGAGGAATACCACCAGGGTGGACAGACCCACCCGCCTGCCCATGTAGCGCGGCTCGATGAGGTTGCCGATGATCATGTTCACCGCCACGTAGAGACCGGCCACCGCCAGCGCCATCATGGGACCGAGCTGCACCACGGCGAGCAGCACCGCGGGAACCGCCGCAATGATGGAGCCGATGGTGGGAATGAAGTTGAGCATGAAGGCGATGAAACCCCACAGAATCGCGAAATCGAGCCCGATGAGGCTGCAGCCGAGCCACACCAGCATCCCGGTCACCAGGCTCATGAGTGCCTTGATGGAGGTGTACTGCTTGGTGCTGTCGATCACTTCAACCAGCCGTGAAACCGTCTGGCGACTGCGCTCGGTTTCCATGCCGGCAAGCTTGTCCGGCAGTTCCCAGGACTCCATGAGCATGAAGAACACGGTGAACATGAGCAGGAAGGTGTGGCTCAGTCCCTCGCCGATGCTGCTCACCAGGCCGTTGGCAAAGACCATCACCGAGCCCGGGTCGATGACCTCGCGAATGACCGAATGGGAGATATCCAGCCCCCGGCTGGAGAGCCAGTCGAGCACACCGTCGGCCATTCGCCTCAGGTGTTCCTGGTATTCGGGCAGCTTCACCGTGAAGGCGTGAAAGCTCCCCCCCAGCAGCGCCGCCATGAGCAGCCCGATGAATACAATGCCCAGGAAAACCGTGCTCACTGCGGCGGTGGGGCCGAAACCGCGCTTCTTCAGCCACCCCATGGGGGCTGCTGCGATCACCGTGATGAAGAGGGACAACAGAAAGGGAACCACCAGGTCCTGGGCATAGCGCAGCCAGGTGAGGATGATGAGCACGGCAGCGGTGACGATGACGGGATTGTTCTGCAAGCGCCCTCCTGCAGGCAGATTGCGGCTGCCGTGGATTATACAGCCAAGGCGCCAGCACCGGTCGTGCTATCGCATCCAGGCGCTGCCCACCTGGAAGTAGATCGCCGTGTCCTCCGGCCCCCGGGCCAAGTCGATGCCGGCCTGCAGCCCAAGCTTGCGGGCAATGAGATAGCGGATTCCCAGCCCCTTGGAATAGATGACGTCCGAATCCCCGCTGGCGAACCCGGAGAAGGTCCGGGCCGCGCCACCGAAACCCACCAGGGCCCAGCGCGGCGTGAAGAACCAGCGCAGCTCCGCTTCGCCGAGAAGGGTCTTCTCGCCCTGGTAGCGCATCACCTTGATGCCGCGCATCTCCACGAAAGGATACTCGTAGAAGGGCGCATCCCCGTCCACCGCCTTGGCATCGCCGCGCAACCCGAGCACCCAGTCGTCGGAGAGCCTGCGATAGTATTTCAGGAAGGCGGCATAGCGGGTGAAGTCATCGTCTCCACCCCAGGCCTTGCCATTGAAGGTGACCTCGATCTGCCCGTCCAGTCCCTCGTTGGGCGTGAAGATGTTGTCCCGGGTATCGTACTTGAGGCTCAGGCTGACGCCGGCCGAGCGGCTGTCGAAATCGATGGCGGGTATGCCGGGTATGGGCAGCAGGCCGCTCACGTCGAAGCGGTTGCGCGTATCCACCAGGCGGTAGCCGAATCCGGCGAAGAAGGGGCTGTCCCCGAGCCGGAACTGCAGCTCCTGCAGCAGGCCGAAGGCCTTGCTGTCGAAATGGACGGGGCGCTTCCCGAGTTCGCCACCGCGGCCGTAGTAGTCCATGTTGACGTCCGCATAGCCGATTCCACCTATGTAACGGATGTTGTCGTCTTTCCAGATGCCCAGGTGGCCACCACCGATGAAGCGGGTTCCGTTCTCGGTGCCGCCTGCTGCCACCACGCTGACGCTTGGTGCCACCCGGCGCTTGCCACCCCTGCCATCATCCACGTCGGTGCCCCTGAACTGGCCATGGAAGAATGCCAGGGCCACGCCACCCCCATAGCCGACCGCCGGCTCGGTGATGATGATGGGAACCGGCAGGAAACCGGTGCGGGTCGCCAGCCATTCACTGGCATCCAGCTTCCCATCTTCGGGATCGATGAAGCGCTCACGCCAATCCCCGTAGGCGAACTGGACACAGCCCAGCAGGCCGGCTGCCAGGCAGAGCAGACGGCTACGGCAATTCATCTACAACAGGCTCCCGGCATGCCGAATCCGTTCCACGCGCGGGGTCTGGCCCGGTTCCCGGGCACAAAAAAGCTCCGGTGGAACTACCCACCGGAGCCCAGAGCGATCATTACTTGGGAGCATCAACCGTGATGGAGACCGCCTCGAGGATATCGATACGCACGGTATCGCCCACGTTCACCTTGTCCAGGTCGACATCGTCGGCAACCGGAACGGTGATGGTGGCATCCTTACCACGGATGGTCACTTCACGCTTCTTCTTGTCCAGCGCCTTTACCTGTCCGATCAGCTCGACGTGACGATAGACGGCAGCATGCGGCTTCTGTCCCTTGTCCGAGCGGCTGACGCCGGTACGCTCCACGATCCCGGTAATGGAGCCGGCAGCCGGGACCAGTTCCACGGCAATGCCTTCAGCGGCCTTCACGGTAACGATGTCACCCACGTTCACCTGGTCCAGGTTGCGGGCCTCCTTACCGATGACGAAGGACTCGGAATTGCCTTCCTCGTCCTGAAGGGTGACCTTGCGGCTCTTGTGGTCGATGGCGGTGACCTTGTAGGTACCCACGGTCACCAGCAACGCCGCCTTGCCCATGCTGGGTTCGGCGGCCTGTACGTTGGCGGAAAGGAAAAGTGCAGCCGCGATTACGGCAATAAAACGTCCAAACATTGTGTAGCTCCTTAATTGGTTGTCTTTCTCGTGTAGGCCGGACAGTTCCGGCCCCGGGTCTGAAGAGCCCCGATCTTATGAAAAGAAGGCTTGGGAAAGGTTCCCCCACAGCAGCAGAAAAACCCGGTCGACGAAACGCAAGAGTACCCCATGGCCAGGTTGGCAGCAATCCGTATTCGGCCGTGACTGCCCGGCAAGCATGAGGTTGTCGGTAAATGACAAATGTGAAAAGGTGATTGGGTACGAGCTTCAGCTGATCATCGGGTCATGGGCAAAAAGGCAAGGAGGGATGAGCCGGCTGCCAACAGCACTCAGTCGATCTGCAACCTTCCGTCCTTCACCGGAATACGGTCGCCGGAGGGACGCTTACTGCTGCGCACCGTCGCCACCTCGTCGCCGAGCTTGTATTTGATGTCGTAGCCCACGGTTTTTTCCGTGGTCTCCTCCACCGTGTGGCAGCGCTCCTCGTATTTCGGCTGGGCCGATTTTTGCTGCTGATTCTCCTGGATCTTGCGCCCGGCATAGGCGCCACCTGCCGCGCCGGCGATGGTGGCGATGGTCTTGCCTGTGCCACCACCGATCTGATTGCCAAGCAATCCACCCACCACGGCACCGGCCACGGTACCCAGGACCTTGTTCTCATCACCCGACTTGGTTCCAGGGGCGACCTGGACCTTCTCGCACACCTTGCGCGGCGTGACCACCTTCTCTTTCACCTCCACCACGCTGAGTACCTGGGCATACTGCTCCGCTGCCATTGCAGACAGCGGCAGCAACAGGCCCGTCACCATCGCCACTACTATGAACCTGCTTTTTCCTCTCTTCATCACTGTTTACCTGCTCTGCCTGGAAATAGAACCACTATATCCCAACTTGGATTCAACTCGTAAGTGCAACTCGATCTAGAGCGGGAGGGTAAGCTGCGGTAGCATCACGGCTTACTCAATCCACCAAGAGAGAGGAGCACGATGAGAGGCTACACGCAGCTTACCCGAGATGAACGATACCAGATCTATGCG
>QNZQ01000170.1 GCA_003972985.1 Gammaproteobacteria bacterium
CACGCTACCGCAATGGCCAGCCGACGACAAGAGGTGAGCGCAATATTATGGCACTACAAAGCGAAATGCCGCCCTGGCAAACCAAAAATCAAGGAGTTGCTGGCGGTTTTGGGGAAATTCGGGGTGGAGGCTGACAAATACGGGCTAGGGCTTTCCTGCTTCTACCTCATCTACCATGTCACCAAGGACATGCACAGCATGTCCCAGAGCTTCGATCCGGCAATGGAGTCGAACATGGCCCAGATGGCACGCAACATCAACGAGCTGTCCAAGAACATCTCGGTAATGACCGGCCAGATCCACATGCTGGTGCAGAACATCCAGAACATGGATCAGAACATTGCCAAGATGGGTGGAGACATCGGGGATATCAGCCTCTCCCTGCACAAGGTGAACGACAACATGGACCTGCTCACAGCCGACATCAACGATATGCTCGGCGATACCGGTACCATGGCCAAGAACATCACCACCATGAACCAAGCCATCGAACGGGTTACGCTGGACATTGGCCAGATGAATCAGTCCATGCGCGCCATGACCGTCACCACCGGGCTGATGGGCCGCGACATGCGGCAGATGAACAAACCCATGCGCGTGATGAACACCGTCATGCCCTGGTAAACCGCCTTGCGGCGACTACCATAAGGATACAGTCCGACCTTTTCCTACTCCTCCAGCAACACCCTGACCCGCTCGGGAACCAGCCAGCGCACGCTGCGCCCCGCCTTCAGCCGGGCGCGGATGTCGGTGGCGGAGATGTCCAGCTGGGTCACCGGCAGAAAGAGGATGCGGCCCGCCGGGGAATGGCTCAGATCATCCACCGAGGCCGTGATGCGTCCCTCCGCCAGCGCTTCCAGCGGCCCTTCCATGTAGAGCGTCTCGCCGGGGCGCTCCATCACCACCAGGTGCGCCAGCCGCAGAATGCGGTGGGGCTCACGCCAAGTGTGGAAAGCGGCAAAGGCGTCGCGCCCCATGAGCAGGCAGAGGGGCACCTCATCGCCGAGCTCGGATCGCAGCGACTCCAGTGTGGTGACCGTATAGGAAGGCTCGCCGGAGTTCAGCTCCCGCTCGTCCACCTCGAAGCCCGGCTGCCCTTCGATGGCCGCGCGCAGCATGGCCAGCCGCTTTTCCGCTGAAAAGACCGGCGGTTCGCGGTGCACCGCATTTCCCAGCGGCACGAAACGAAGCGATTCGAGCTGCAGCGCCTCGAAGACGTCCAGCGCCGTGCGCAGGTGGCCGATATGCACCGGGTCGAAGGTGCCACCGAGGATGCCGATCACGTGCGTATATTGCCGTCGCCCAGCACGATGAACTTCACCGAGGTGAGTCCCTCCAGCCCCACAGGACCGCGGGCGTGGAACTTGTCGGTGGAGATGCCGATCTCGGCACCCAGACCGTACTCGAAGCCGTCGGCGAAGCGGGTGGAGGCGTTGACCATCACCGAGCTCGAATCCACCTCCTGCAGGAAACGGCGCGCCTTGGTGTAGTTCTCGGTGACGATGCTCTCGGTATGGCGCGAGCTGTGCTGCTCGATGTGCTCCATGGCCTGGTCCAGGTCCTGCACCACGCGGATGGAGAGGATGGGGGCCAGGTACTCGGTGTCCCAGTCCTCCTCGGTGGCGGGCACGCACTTGTCGCCCAGGATGGTGCGGGTCTTGTCGCAACCGCGCAGCTCCACCCCCTTCTCCCACATGGCTTCGGCGATGCGCGGCAGGAAGTCCTCCGCCACGGTTTCGTTCACCAGCAGGGTCTCCATGGTGTTGCAGGTGCCGTAGCGCTGGGTCTTGGCGTTGAGGGCCACGTCGAAGGCCTTTTGCGGGTCGGCCTCGTCGTCCACGTAGACGTGGCAAATGCCGTCCAGGTGCTTGATCACCGGTACCCGTGCCTCGTTGCTGATGCGCTCGATCAATCCCTTGCCGCCGCGCGGGATGATGACGTCGATGTACTCGGGCATGGTGATCATGGCGCCCACGGCGGCGCGGTCGGTGGTCTGTACCACCTGCACGCTGTCGCCGGGCAGGCCGGCCTGCTCCAGCCCGGCACGAATGGCGCCGGCGATGGCCTGGTTGGAGTGGAAGGCCTCGGAGCCGCCGCGCAGCACGGTGGCGTTGCCCGACTTGAGACATAGCGCGGCGGCGTCGGCGGTGACGTTGGGGCGCGACTCGTAGATGATGCCCACCACACCCAGTGGCACGCGCATGCGGCCCACCTGGATGCCGCTGGGGCGGTACTTGAGGTCGAAGATCTCACCGATCGGGTCGGGCAGGGCAGCAATCTGGCGCAGCCCCTCGATCATGCTGTTGATGCGCGCAGGGGTGAGTTCGAGACGGTCGAGAAGCGCATCGGAAAGACCCTTTTCCCGGCCGGCTTCCAGGTCTTTCCGGTTCTCTTCGGCCAGCGTTTCGCGGCTCTGGTCGAGAATATCGGCCATTGCCTCCAACGCGGTGTTCTTCTGCGCCGTGGTTGCCGCTGCCAGCTTGCGCGAGGCGGCACGAGCCTTTGCGCCCGTTTCCTGCATGTAGGCTTGTACGTCGGTGATGTTCATGGTTCGGCTGGAGTTTCGTCCAATCGAATGGCAATCGGAGTATTGTAACGGAATCGTAAAATCTTCGGTTCGGGAAACCGGAAGCAAAATAACGTTCGCGGCGAGGGCGCCGCTCCTACAGGGGCACACCTTTATCGGGCAGGTCCCCGTGCCGAATCCAAACCGTTCGTTACCAGAAAATCGCCTCGACGCCGGGGAATGACTTCTTTCAGCCGCCGTTTGAAAAATGTGCGTCCAACTTCTCCAGCAACTGCAGTCCCCGCTTGCGGGAACCCTTGGCTGCCAATACCCGAAAACGGGTTTCCATGTCGAACTCTGCCAAGGCCTGGGTGGAAAGTTCTTCAATCAGCTTGTTGACGCTGATCTTGCGATGCTTGGCCAGAACCTTGAGTCGTTCATGTTTATCATCGGGTAAACGGATGGTCAGGGTGCTCATGTCAGTGACCTCCACTATGTCGGACAAGAACTCGATTCGGTTCAAGGGGGAGCGTCGAGCCTACACGGCGCAGCTGTCCGGCAGGGGCCAGAAGCGCCGGGCCGGCCCTGCCCCGGCCATGGTCAGAACAATCTGCTCCAATTGCAGCCAGGGATCGCCAGCCGCGGCACCCTTGATCATGGCGTCGGCCTGCTGGCAACGGGCGAGCAGTTCCTGCCAGTGGGGAAGATCCAGCCGCTTCAAGCCCTGGGCCACCAGCGGCTGGCGGTTCTTCCACACGCGTGCCTCGGCCATGGCCCGGGCCGGCGGCACACCGTTGCCTACCCGCGCGCTCAGGCCGGCGAGCAGGCGGATTTCACGCGCCAGCGCCCAGAGCACCACCGGCTGGGCGACGCCTTCGCCGCGCAGGCCGGAAAGGATGCGCAGGCTGCGCCTTGCCTTGCCCGCCAGGGCAGCGTCCACCAGGCCGAATACATCGAAGCGGGCGCTGTCGGAGATGGCGCGGCTGAGCTGCTCCTGGGTGATGGGGCCTTCGCCGTGGAGCAGGCGCAGCTTGTCGATCTCTTGGCGCGCCGCCAGCAGGTTGCCCTCGGTCTGTTCCGTCAGCATCTTCGCCACGCCGGGCTCCGGCACCAGTCCTGCGGCTCGCATGCGCTGCTCTACCCAGCGCGGCAGCCTGGCAGCATCCAGGGGCCATATCTGGATCACCACCCCGGCCTGGTCCAGGGCCTTCATCCATTTGCTCGCAGTCTGACTGCGGTCGAGTTTCGGCAGCGTGAGCAGCAGCAGGTTGTCCGCCGGCAAATCGCTGCACCAGGCCACCAGCGCCGCGCTGCCTTCGCGGCCCGGCTTGCCGCCGGGCAGGCGCAGGTCCACGATCTTCTTCTCGGCGAACAGCGAGAGTTCGTCCGCCTGCTGCCCGAGCCGGTTCCAGTCGAAACGGCCATCCGCCTCGAGGATCTCGCGGGTGGTGTAGCCCGCGGCGCGGGCGGCGGCGCGGATGGCGTCGGCGGCCTCGCCGAGCTGCAGCGGTTCGTCGCCGCTCACCACGTAGACGGGCGCCAACCCCTTCTTCAGGTGAGCCTCGAGCTGGTCGGCGCGCAGACGCATGGGGTTCAGCGCATCGCCGCCAGCTGGCGGATCAGGCGCCGCGCCAGGTCGGCATAGACGTCGGCTTCACGCAGTTCGGCCTCGCGCACCCGGCCCAGCAGCTGGCCACCGGGCTCATAGATGATGCGGCGGGCCTCCAATGGCGGGGGATCGAGAAGACGGGTTCCCGGGGGTTGCTCGGCAACGAACTTGAGGATGTACAGGATCTCGTACTCCACTGCCTTGTTGTCGGCATTGACGGAGAAAACGCGCCGCTCTTTCTTGAGCTGCTTGATACGTACCACGCTGGCAGCGTCCTTTTGCCCCTGCGCAAGGCTCACGCCAGCCTGTTCGAGCTGGCGGCGAAGCTCGCGCATGAAATCGTTGTAATCTGGCAGACCCACGAGGAGCAGAGGCTGCATGTCGGCAGGAGGTCGAGTGATCTCGCCACGCGGATGGAAACCACAAGCGCTCAGGAGCACTGCCACGACCAGCAGTACCCAGGCCGCGGGCCGGATGCGATGCCTGCACATCTTGAATGCAGCGCCGTTCACTTGGCCACGATGTTGACGAGCTTGCCCGGCACCACGATCACCTTGCGTACCGTGGCGTCACCGATGAAGCGCCTTGCATTCTCGTTCTCCAGCGCCGCCTGCTCCACCGCCGCCTTGTCGGCGTCGGCAGGCACCTGGATCTTGCCCCGCACCTTGCCGTTCACCTGCACCACGTACTCGATGCGGTCGCGCTGCAGCGCCTCTTCGTCCACTTCGGGCATGCCAGCCTGGAGAACGTCCTCGCCATAGTCGAGCTCGCGCCACAGCTTGTGGGCGACATGGGGGGCG
This sequence comes from Gammaproteobacteria bacterium, assembly GCA_003972985.1. Classification (GTDB taxonomy): domain Bacteria; phylum Pseudomonadota; class Gammaproteobacteria; order Chromatiales; family Chromatiaceae; genus Thiolapillus. The sequence continues at coordinate 4,916 of QNZQ01000170.1, forward strand.
ATGGGCGCGAGAAGCCGCAGCACCACGCTCATGCCCTCCTCGAGCAGCGGCGCCTCGTCGGTCTTGTGCAGCAGGTTCACCAGGGTCATGCAGGCGGAGACCACGGTGTTGAACTGTTGGCGCTGGTAGTCGAACAGGGCCTTTTTCAGCACGCCATGCAACTCCCGCCGCGCGTCGCGCACGGCATCGCTCAGGGTTTCGGGATAGCCACCGGCAGCGAGAATCAGCTCGCGCTTCTCCATGGCCAGGTTCCACAGCCGCCGCAGGAAACGGTGCGCCCCTTCCACCCCTTCGTCGGACCACTCCAGGGACTGCTCGGGCGGTGCGGTGAACATGGTGTAGAGACGCACGGTATCGGCACCGTAGCGGTCGATGAGGGGCTGGGGATCGACCCCGTTGTTCTTCGACTTGGACATCTTCTCCACGCCACCGTGCTCCACCGGCAGGCCGTCGGACTTGAGCACGGCGCGCACCACGCGACCCTTCTCGTCGCGCTCGATGGCCACGTCGGCGGGGTTGAACCACTCGCGCGAGCCGTCCGGATTCTCGCGGTAGTAGGTGTCGGCCACCACCATGCCCTGGGTGAGCAGGCGGGTGAAGGGTTCGTCGCAGTTCACCAGCCCTTCGTCGCGCATCAGCTTGTTGAAGAAACGGGCATAGAGCAGGTGCAGCACGGCGTGTTCCACGCCGCCGATGTACTGGTCTACCGGGAGCCAGTAGTGGGCGCGCTCGTCGAGCATGGACTGGTCGTTGTCTGGACAGCAGTAACGGGCGTAGTACCAGCTCGACTCCATGAAGGTGTCGAAGGTATCGGTCTCGCGCCGCTCGCCGTTGCCCAGGTCGTAGAATTCGGGCATCTTCTTCAGCGGCGAGCCGGAGCCGTCCACGACCACATCTTCGGGCAACACCACCGGCAGGTCGGTTTCGGGTCGGGCGTTGCCGTGCCTGTCGTAGATCACGGGAATGGGGCAGCCCCAGTAACGCTGGCGGCTCACGCCCCAGTCGCGCAGGCGGAAGTTCACCGTCCTGCCTCCCTTGCCGTGATCCTCGAGCCAGGCGGCGATGGCGTCGAAGGCCGCTTCCGAAGTAAGGCCGGTGAAGGGGCCGGAATCGACCAGCACCCCCTTTTCCGTATAGGCACCCTCGTCGATGGATACATCGGCACCATCCTCGGGGAAGACCACCTGTTTCCTGGGAATGCCGTACTTCTCTGCGAACTCCCAGTCGCGCTGATCATGGGCCGGCACCGCCATCACCGCCCCGGTACCGTATGTCATGAGCACGAAGTTGGCGGCATAGACCGGCACCGGCTCGCCCGTGACCGGGTGCAGGGCCTCGATCCCCAGGGGGAAGCCCTTCTTCTCCATGGTCTCGATCTCGGCCTCCGAGATGCCGCCACGGCGGCACTCCTCGATGAACTCCGCCAGGGCGGGATTGCTCTTCGCCACCTCCAGCGCCAGCGGATGCTCGGCGGCCACCGCCACGTAGGTGACGCCCATCAGGGTGTCGGGGCGGGTGGTGAAAATCTCCAGCCGCTCGTCCCAGCCCTTGATGTCGAAGATCATGCGCACCCCTTCGGAACGGCCGATCCAGTTGCGCTGCATGGTGACCACCTGCTCGGGCCACTGGTCGAGCTTCTCCAGGTCGTCGAGGAGTTCCTGGGCGTAGTCGGTGATGCGCAGGAACCACTGCTCGATGTCGCGCTTCTCCACGGGAGCGCCCGAGCGCCACCCCTTGCCGTCGATCACCTGTTCGTTGGCCAGCACCGTCTGATCCACGGGATCCCAGTTCACCGTGGCCTTCCTGCGGTAGGCGATGCCCTTCTCCATGAGGCGGGTGAAGAACCACTGCTCCCACTTGTAGTAGTCCGGATCGCAGGTGGCGATCTCTCGCGACCAGTCGTAGCCGAAGCCGAGCTGCTTGAGCTGCGCCTTCATGTTGGCGATGTTCTGGCGGGTCCACTTGGCCGGCGCGGTGCGGTTCTTGATGGCGGCATTCTCCGCCGGCAGGCCGAAGGCGTCCCAGCCCATGGGCTGGAGCACGTTCTTGCCCAGCATGCGCTGGTAACGCGCCACCACGTCGCCCAGGGTGTAGTTGCGCACGTGGCCCATGTGCAGCTTGCCGCTGGGATACGGAAACATGGAGAGGCAGTAGAATTTCTCCCGGGACGGATCCTCGGTGACGCGAAAGCTCTGCCGTTCCTCCCAGAACGCCTGGGCCTCGGCTTCTATCTTTTCCGGATCGAAAGCGTGTTCCATGGGGTGGTCGTCGTTGGCCAGAGGGTAATCCGGGAAGGATACAGCACGGGCGCTTTTACATGAACCCGCATCAATCCGCCAACTGGACTAGGTCATCTAACCTCCATGAGCCTCTAGCCACACCCCTGATCATGGAAGATCGGTTTATAACCACAGAGGACACAGAGCCCACAGAGTTTCTCAGTGGCGAAGGCCGTGCATAATCAATATCCTGGCGGACAACCGGCAGCGTCGATTCCCCGCTGCTGTCCACGCCGGAACAGGCTTGTAAATCCATCCCTCTGTGAACTCTGTGTGCTCTGTGGTGAGTTCTTCCACACTAACTTGGGCAGGGTTGGCACCTGCCCGGAAAACCGCCGTAAATACGTCCATGGCCACTCCCGGCATCCTGCCTCTCGCGGCACTCGCACATCCCTATGCGTCGTAGGCTCTGCGTCGGCATGACCTCCATGGACGGAGGAAAGGCTGGAAATGTCGGGAACATTTCCAGTGCCTTGCCTCCGAAGTTTTCCGACCAGGTGCCAACCCCGCTTTTCAACAACTTGCAGTTTTAGATGGCGTCATCCTGGCTCGCCAGCAGCTTTCCGGCCAGGTGGCGGCCCAGCGCAAGAAGCTCCACCACCCGTTCCGGCCGGGTGTGGTAGCCCGAGGTTCTGGTGGTGCGCTGGCGCAACACCAGGATCTCCACCCCCTTCTCCCGCTTGAACTCGGCCACCAGGTCGGGTGGCGGCCGGAATTCCCCTTCCAACGCCTCCAGCCCCAGGCCGGGCCGGGCCACCAGCACCACGTAGAAGTAGGGGTAGGACTTGCCCTGCACCTCGTTGATCACCACCTGGCCGTAGAGACCGAGAAAATCCCCGGGCGCGTCAGCCGGCAGCAGCTTGATCTTGATGTCTTCCGGCAGCGGGTGCTCCTTGCCCTTGAGCAGCATGAGCACCTCCACCTGGTCCCCGCGGGCCTCGGGACGGAGCGCCTGCAGCGCCTTTTCCAGGGTCTCGGCCTTCACCAGCAGCCCCGGCAGACGCAGGATGCGGCGCGTACCGGTGAACCAGTGGGGCAGCAGCAGGATGGCGGCATCCACGGCGAGTATCCGGTAGGGGGTGCCGTCGAGCGCGATCCAGGTCCCCAGCAGCCCCAGGCACAACAGGAAGAAGGCGGCCAGCCCGAAACCGTTGGTGATGTCGAGCAGGCTGCGGTTCCAGCGGCGTATGCGGCGGTCGAGCTGCCGCAGCTCGGCGAGCTTCTCCCGCGCCACCGGCTGCCAGTGGAGTTCCGGGCTCCAGCTGTCGAAGGCCACGCGGTTGTCGTAGCCGCGCACCAGCAACAGCAGGTTGCCCAGCAGCATCACCAGCGTCCCGGCCACGTAGCCGGGCGGGCCGTTGTACCACTGCAGCAGCAGGCCGGCGGCGATGAGGCCGAAGGCGCCTGCCATGCGCCAAGCACGACGCATGCCCGGCATGACCCAGTAGACCAGGGTGTCGGGCTCGTTGGGCAGCGACCGGGCGCCGTTCACAATGCCTCCTCCCCGGCAGGGCTCACGTAGCCCCTGGCCACTGCGGGCCGGAAACCGTTGCGCACCTCCAGCTCGCCAAAGCCCATCTCCCGCCAGTAGAGGGGACAGGCGCCATTGCAGATGTCGAACTGCTCGCAGCTGCGGCACTGGGGGTGGGCCAGCGCCTTGTCACGGTAGGCCCGGGCGCGGGGACCGTTCCAGATCGTTACCAGGTCGTCCTGCAACAGGTTGCCCACGCTGTCGTCGTAGGAGGCGCAGGGAATCACGGCGCCGTTGGGCGCCACCGAGACCAGGCCGTCGCAGGCGCTGCAACCGTGATTTCCCAGCCCTTCGGGGATGGGGTTGAACAGGCACATGGGGGTGGGGGAATACCATAAGAACTCCAGCGCCAGGACATCCGCCGCGGCCTTGATGCGCCTGAGCCACTCCCCGATCTCGGCGTAACGCACCACCAGGTCGGGATGCACCACGGCACTGCCGGTGGGTACCAGCAGGTTCATGCTGAAACGCGAATTGCCCAGCACCTCCTTCACGAAACGCGGCATCCCGGGCATCTGCTGCAGGTTCAGGCGGTTGATGGTGGTGTTGGTATGCACCCGGATGCCCACCGTCTTGAGATGGCCCACCGCTGCCACCGTCTTGTGGAAGGAGGCCTGACCTTGGGTCACCAGGTCGTGGATCTCGGGCGTGACCCCTTCCAGGCTCACCTGGGCCGAGTCGAGGCCGGCATCGGCAAGGCGTTTCGCCAGCGCCGCATCGATGCGCGTGCCGTTTGTGATGAGATTGACCCGCATTCCCAGCCCCTTGGCATAGGCGATGAGTTCGGGTAGCTGCTTGTGCAGGGTAGGCTCGCCGCCGGTAAAGCTCACCGAGGGCACCTTGCCCTGGTGCCAGAGCTTGTCCAACACCTGGCGGATCTGTGCCACGGTCATCACCTTGTCGTCGTTCACCGGCTGGGTGGTGCAGTTGCAGCCGGCATAGCAGAAGACGCAGCGCAGGTTGCACTTGTAGGTGATGGCCACCTCGGAGAGGATCGGCAGCGTGGAGAAATGGCGGTCGAAGGGCTTCACCTCCACGCCGGGATGGCCGCTCTCCGCAGTGACCCTGCCTTCGAGGAATCCCCGCACGCCGTGGAGGAACAGGGCGAGCTGTTCCAGGCGCTCGCTGTCTGCACCCAGTCCCTCGACGATCTCGTTCACCGTGCCCCCGTCGAGCAGGTAACGCAGGATCTGCGCTCCCTGGGCATTGAGTTTCTGCGCCTGGTTGGGGCGCTTGATGAGAAGGTTGTCCTCGGTACGGACGAAGATGTAGGGTGCCACGTTGCGGATGAACTCGTCCACCCAGCCCAGGTCCGGCGTTTCTTGCGGGACACCGCGGCGCGACCGCCAGCGCGCCAGGGCTTTCGCGATGCCGCCCATCAGTGGGATCCTCCGCTCACGCAGGCCGAATGGCAGGCGGAATGGCAGGCGCTGTGACAGGCCGAGTGGCAGGCGGAATGACAGGCGCTGTGGCAGGCGTCGTGGCAGACGTTGAGTTCGGCGGCGATGGCGCTGTCCAGGGGGCCGTGTACGATGTGGTCGGCGGTCACCGGCATGGCCGCGGCATAGCGGTCGAGCACCCTTTCGTCGGCCCGCGCGCTATGGCGGTAGTAGGGATGGCTGTGGTGATACCAGAGATACCAGCCCAGCTCCTCCGATTCGGGGCGCGGCTCCTTGGCCTTCTCCAGGTACGTTTCGACCTGCTCGCGGTAGTAGGCCTTGGTGGCCTCCACGTCGGCATCCCAGGCCTTGAGCTGCACCCGTTTCACCGCCTCGTTCATGAGCGCTTCCAGCTCCGCCTGGGAGAGACGGCCGTCGTCTTCCAGGGCCTCGTAGAAGAGCCGTTCGTAATCGTCCAGGCTTTCGAGATCCGGCCGCCGGAGCACCTTCACCCGCAGCGGTGATTCGCTCGCCACTTCGAGAAAACCTTCCGCCACCATGGCGTTGAGCATGGCGGCCAGGATCCGCTTGAAGGGGATCTCGAGGTAGAAGGCGGCCTCCAGCGGCGTGAGTTCCTTGCACACCTTGCCCGGCTTGCGGAACTCCGAGAGGATCAGCTTGGGCGGCGTCCAGTCCAGGTTCTCCCAGCGAATCTCGTCCAGACCACGCCGCGCGGCGAGCATGGAGCGCTGCTTGCCCTTCACCACGCCGAAGAAGGCGGCGATCACCGCCAGCCCCGCGACCAGGAGCAGGCCGTTGTCCGATCTGGCGGCCTGCTGTCCCGGCGCCTCGACGGCACTCTTGCCGGCAGGGAGATCGAACCACCCTGCGGGCATGTAGAACTGCACCCGCATCTGGTAGCGGTTGGGCGGGTTCTCCTTGTGGAACAGTACCAGCAGGCGCTCTTCGGGACCGCGCTGATAGTCGATGCGGTAGCGCTCGTTCACCCAGGGCTCGGTGAGGATCAACCGGCCGCTCTCCACCACGTGGCGCGGGTTGGCTCCCCCGGGCAGCCGGTAGGGAGTGATCACCTTCAGGGTATAATGGTCCAAGCGAGTCTTCTCAAGGCGCTGCGTGATTCCACGCTGAAGACCGCCCGTGCCTGGGCCATCAAGGAACTTGCCATGTCATTGTGGGGCTATGTCAGCAAGACCTGGGCACGCAAGGGTTGGGCGCGGTGGCTATCCTGGGCGGTACGCTGTCGACTGGAG
>QNZQ01000212.1 GCA_003972985.1 Gammaproteobacteria bacterium
ACCGACTTCAACAAACTGACGGACAGGCAGGTCCTGGAGATCATGGACAAGTTGAACAATCGCCCTCGAAAATGCCTGGGGTACAAGACACCCAATCAGGTATTCTTCGGGATCAAACCACCCGTTGCACTAGCGAGTTGAATCCGCGCGCCATTAGATCAGGTAGTCCTGGCACAATCACGAGCCACTCTGAAAAGCTGCTGTCAAGCTGTTAAACTGCGGCTGGCCTGCTTGGCGACAACCCTTCCGGAACCGGCTCTCACATGACCACCAGCGCACCTCCCCCGAAAACCGACAGCGACGTCACCCGCCTGGAACAGATCCAGGAGCTGCTGGACAGGGATTCCTGGCGCGAAGCGGCCGACCTGCTGAGGAAGCTGCCCCCCGCGGAAGTGGCCCACGTGCTCGAAGCCCTGCCGCTCACCCAGCGGCAGATCCTCTGGGACCTGCTCGATACCGACCAGGATGGTGAGACCCTCATGGAGCTCACCGAGAACGTGCGCAACGAGCTGGTCCAGAACATGGACCAGGAAGAGATCGTCGACGCCGCCCAGCAGATGGATGTGGACGATCTGGCGGACTTCATCCAGGAACTGCCCGTCGATGTCACCCGCGAGATCCTGGAGTCGCTGGACGAGCAGGACCGCCGCCGCCTGGAGACGGTGCTCTCCTATCCCGAGGATACCGCCGGCGGCCTGATGAACACCGACACGGTGACGGTGCGCCCCGACGTCACCCTCGACGTGGTGCTGCGCTACCTGCGCCAGCTGGGCGACCGGGTGCCGCGCAATACCGACCAGCTCTTCGTCACCAACCGCGAGGATAAGTACCTAGGCACCCTGCGCCTCGCCGACCTGGTGACCCACGATCCGCAGCAGACCGTGGCCGAAGTGATGAGCCTCGGCGTACAGCCCTTCAACGCCTATGCCGACGCCGACGACGTGGCGCGCCGATTCGAGCAGTACGACCTGCTCTCGGCGCCGGTGGTGGACGACGATGGCCGGCTGGTGGGTCGGATCACCGTGGACGACGTGGTGGACCTGATCCGCGAGCAGGGCGAACACCAGTTCATGGGTTCGGCCGGCCTCTCGGAAGACGAGGACATGTTCGCCCCCGTCGCCGTGAGCGCCCGCCGTCGTGCCGTCTGGCTCGGCATCAACCTGGCCACGGCCTTTCTCGCCTCCTGGGTCATCGGCCATTTCCAGGAGACCCTGGACAAGATCGTGGCGCTGGCCGTGCTCATGCCCATCGTCGCCAGCATGGGTGGCGTGGGTGGCACCCAGACGCTCACCCTCGCCATCCGCGGCATCGCCCTGGGCCAGCTGTCGGGAAAGAACGCCCTCTACCTGGTCATCAAGGAACTGGCGGTAGCGGCCATCAACGGCATCATCTGGGCAGTGGTGGTGGGCCTAATCGCCGGCTACTGGTTCCACAGCACCGACATCGCGCTGGTGATCGGCGCCGCCATGATCATCAACCTCATCGCTGCGGCCGTCACCGGAGCCGTGTTGCCCCTGCTGCTGGAAAAGCTGGGCATCGACCCGGCACTGGCCGGCGGGGTGCTGCTCACCACGGTCACCGACGTGGTGGGGTTTCTCTCCTTCCTGGGGCTGGCGACGCTGTTCCTGCTGTAGGGGACAAGCCGGACCTTTCGCGGCCCCTGGGCCGATCCTTCATCCATCCGTAAGAGGCACGTCCCCGTGCCGGCCACGAGCGATTCGCGGCCGGGTGGCCGCTCCTACATCACCTGCAAGAAACGCGCATCAACACCGAACGTGAGCCATGCACGGCCAGGTGGCCCTTCCGTAGGAGGCGCGTCCCCGCGCCGAAACCGGAATCGCCCGTGCGCGGCTTTCTACCCTTCGCAGGAACTGCCACACTCGCTGTCGCCGGGATCGGGCGTGGTGTCGGTCTCGCCCTCGCCGGATGTCTCTGCGCGCATCTGTTCCTCGACCTTCCGGTTGCGCGCCTCGATCTCGGCCTGGGTGCGCGCTTCCCAGATCGCCTTGCGCTCCTCCACCCGCTTCTCCCAGGCGCCTGGCTTCTCGGGCACCAGCTTCTCGCCGAACAGCGCCTGGCGCATGAACTTGTAGGCGAACTGGAGCAGGGCCACGTCGTCCTTCTCGATCTGCGCGTAGGTCTCCTCGGGGATGTCGTAACTCTCGCGGAACTTGTCGCTGAACACGAAGCGGCGGAACATGTCGCTGTTGTAGGAGGCCATAAAGAAGAGCTGCAGGCTCATCTCGTTGGGCTTGCCCACGCCGGGACCGGCGGACTTCTTCTTCAGGATCAGCTCGTACCAGCCTTCGTTGTAGAAGTCAAACTCGTCGCACCCCTGTTCCTCGCGGTACTCGGCCACGGTCACTTCACGATCCTCCTCGTGCCCCTTGCAGTGTGCCTCCTTCACCAGGGAGTACTGGCGCTTGGGCTCGCTGGAACCCTTCTCGCGGATGGTGAGCATGGCCAGCGGATAGTAACGGCAGACCGTGGGACGGTCCTCGTAGACGGTGCAACCCTTCTCCGGATCGAGAAACAGGCAGGCGCCCTCGTCGGTGGTGCGCATCTTCAGCCCGGGCACCTGGTCCTGGTCCATGGGAAAAGGCACCGTGTGGGCCTTGAGGAACTCCTCCGAGGTCATGCCCAAGCGCTTCTTCAGGCGCAGGATGTCGTAGGGCGCCAGGGTGATGTCGGCCATCTTGCAGCAGGCATTGAAGCAGGAGATGCCGGGATGGCAGTTGAACTTCAGCTTGCTCTCGGGCTCGAGCACCGTGGGCAGCGTGGGGCTCTTGAAGGGGATGTCGAACTTTTCGTCACTCATGTCATGAACCTCGGCCCCGGGAAAGGGCTCGTCGAAATCGTCAAATGGACGGAAACGGGTGATTATCGGTCAATTCCCGTTCATTTGCAGACTGGTTTTGTTCCGGGAAATTCAGCCAACATCCATAAATCCCTGGCCATACTCCTGAGCATGGAGAATCGCTCTATAACTACAGAGCATACAGCGTTTCTCCGTGGCAAAGGCCGTGCATGAATCGACTTCCTGGCGGACAACTGCCAGCGTCGATCCCGCGCTGCTGTACCTGTCGGATGCGCTGTTGCTTATCCGCCTGCAGGTGGCGAAGGTCGTGCGTGCATCGGCTTCACAAGAGACAAGGAACCGACTTGTAAAATCCACTCTCTGTGAACTCTGTGTTCTCTGTGGTGAGTTCTTCCACTAAAAAAATCCGGACGCCTCGCGGCGCCCGGATTTTCCATCTTCAGGCTGTCAGGTAATTGCTTACTTGAACAGCTTGGACTTGTCGACCAGGTCCTTGTGCGCCCGCTTGAAGCAGGTCCAGGTCTTGGTCTCCTTGTCGTAGACGGAGTTCACGAAGCACTTCCAGTTCTCTTCGTCGACGAAGTTCTTGTCCATGCGGTAGTAGAAGCCGGGGTAACGGCTCTCCTCACGGAACTGGATGTGTTTCATGTGGGCTTCCGCAGTCAGTATGCGGTGGTAGTTCTCCCAGGCACGCAGGAGCTCGTGGAGATCCTTGGCGCGCATTTTCAGGGAGTCTTCCTTGAGCATGCCCAGCTTCTCTTCCGCCAGGGCGAGCATGTGCTCGTTGGTGGTGTAGTAGGTGGCAACACCGGCTACATACTCGTCCATGATCTTCTGCAGACGGAACTGCAGCATACGGGGAGTGATGTAGTTGGGGTTGACATCGATGGCGGTGGTGTAGTCCTTGTGCTCGAGGTAGTTGCGCACGGGACGGTAGATCTCCTCGATCAGCTGATCGACAGGAGTATCCAGCTCAGGGGTCCAGTCCTTGTTGTCCATGACGAACTGCACCATGGACTTGGCGCACATGCGGCCTTCGGCGTGGGAGCCGGAGGAGAACTTGTGGCCAGAGGCGCCAACGCCGTCACCGGCGGTGAACAGACCCTTGACGGTGGTCATGCCGCGGTAACCCCAGTTCCAGCCCTTGGGCAGGTGATCGGGGATCTTGTCCGCATCGGGATGCTCCTCGTCGGTGGGCGCACCCACGTCCTCGGGACCGGAGACCCAGATGCCGCAGCAGCCGGAGTGGGAACCCAGCAGGTACGGCTCGGTGGGCATCAGCTCGGAGTTCTTCTTCTCCGGCTCAATGTTCTCACCGGCCCAGATACCGCACTGGCCGATACACATGTCGAGGAAATCCTCCCATGCTTCTGCTTCCAGGTGCTTGACCTCACGGGGAGAGAGGGTCTCGCGCAGGTTGGCGAGAGCGGTGACGGTGTCCATCCAGATGGGACCGCGACCTTCCTTCATCTCCTTGAGCATCAGGTGGTTACGCAGGCAGGACGCGGGAACGGCAGCCTGGCCGTAAGGAGGATAGTCGTCCAGCATCTCCTTGTTGCGCTGCATGTAGACTTCGCCGAAGGCGTTGGTGGCCTGGGATTTGAACAGCAGGAACCAGGCGCCTACAGGACCGTAACCGTCCTTGAAGCGGGTGGGTACGAAACGGTTTTCCATCAGGGTCAGCTCGGCACCAGCCTCGGCAGCCATGGCGTAGGTGGAACCTGCGTTCCACACGGGGTACCAGGCACGGCCCTGACCTTCACCCACGGAGCGGGGACGGAAGATGTTCACGCAGCCGCCGGCAACCAGCAGGCAGGCCTTGAACTTGTAGACAAACAGCTTGTCTTCGCGAACAGAGAAACCGACAGCACCGGCAACGCGGTTCTTGTCGTTCTTGTCGTTCACCAGCTTGACGATGAAGACACGCTCCTGGATGTTGTCCACACCCAGTGCCTTCTTGGCAGCCTCGGCCACGATCCACTTGTAGGATTCACCGTTGATCATGATCTGCCACTTACCGGAACGTACCGGCTTGCCGCCATCCTTCAGGGGAGGCAGGCCCTCGGCGCCGTTGTGGCGCTCGCCGTTCTCGTCCATCTTCCAGATGGGCAGGCCCCACTCTTCGAACAGGTGCACGGACTCGTCCACGTGGCGGCCCAGGTCATAGGCCAGGTCGTCACGGGTGATGCCCATCAGGTCGTTGGAGACCATGCGCGCGTAGTCGGCAGGATCCTGCTCGGTGCCGATGTAGGTGTTGATCGCGGACAGGCCCTGGGCAACCGCGCCGGAGCGGTCCAGAGCCGCCTTGTCCACCAGCTTGACGCTGATGTCGACGCCTTCCTTCTTCGCAGCATCGATCCAGGGACCGATCTCGTAGGCGGTACCACAGGCAGCCATACCACCGCCGATGACGAGGATATCGACCTCTTCCTCGACGACTTCGGGATTTCCGAATTCAGCCATTTCTTATTACCTCTAAAAAGTTTCCAATCAAAAAATTACTTGCAGATCAGTTCGCTGGGATCACCGGCACGGTAGCCGTTGACCTGAACGAAGAAGCCGGGCTCCTTGATCTTGGAAATGTCAGCTTCGGGCTTGCCACCGTAAGGATCGATGGAACCTTCGGGGGTGGTACGGATGGGGAACTTGAAGCGCTTCATGGTGCCGTTGCGGAACTTGATGGTCCACATGATGGAGTCGGTGCCGCGCAGAGGCTGTACGGAAGCGCCCAGAGGCACGATATCGGCGTAGGGACGCGCTTCGATGGCGTTCTGGGGGCAGATCTTGATGCAGGAGTAGCACTCCCAGCACTGATCGGGCTCCTGGTTGAAGGACTTCATGGCATGGCCGGTCAGGGAACCGTCCATGTCCAGCTTCATGAGGTCGTGCGGGCAGATGTACATGCAAGCGGTCTTGTCCTGACCCTTGCAGCCATCGCACTTATCGGTACGTACAAATGTAGGCATCGATTTCTCCTAAGTTAACACTGCAGTGAATAGTCACCGCCGAAGCGGTCTTCTTTTGATTCGGAGCGGTTTGGACCAGGGCCCTTTTCCGTTCCAGAATTTCGTCATTCTGCCCCGGGTTCCCGCCGTGCGTGGCGGGCAGAAAATCCCCCAGGGCAAAAGGGGTGAGTAAAAATAGTTTCTCGGGGGGAAAAAGGCCAAACAATTTTACCGGTAGCAGGCATAAAGAGGCTTTATCTGTAATACTTATGAACCTTGGAAATCAAGCAATTGGGTGCCAGAATAGGGACTCGAAGCCAACTTCGCCCCGGCCCAGTCATGACCCAGACCCCACCCGATGCCCTGCTGCTCATCGCCCCCGGCTGCCCGCACTGCGCCTCGGTGCTCGCCAGCCTTTCCGAACTGGTGAAGAAAGGCCGCATCGGGCGCCTGGAGGTGATCAACATCGCGCTCCACCCCGAGGCGGCCCAGGCCGCCGGAACCCGCTCCGTACCCTGGACCCGCATCGGCAGCTACGAACTGGCCGGCAACTACACCCTCGGCGAGCTGGAGGAATGGGCGGACAAGGCCAGCGGCGGCGGCAATGCCAACGACTACATAAAGGAACTGCTGGAACAGCAGCAGCTGGATGCCGCCATCGACTACCTGAAACAGCACCCCGACCAGCTCCCCGCCCTGCTGGAACTGATGCAGGAGGAGGAGCAGTCGCTCACGGTGCGCTTCGGCATCGGCGCCATCCTCGAAGCCCTGGCGGGCAGCGAGGCACTGCGCAGCCTGGTTCCCGATCTGATCGAACTGGCCGGAAACCGGAAGGCCAACATCCGCGCCGATGCCGCCCACTACCTGGGGCTGAGCGGCAGCCCCGAAGCCATCCCCACCCTGAAAAGGCTGCTCGAAGACGAGGACGCCGACGTGCGGGAGATCGCCGCCGACTCCCTGGAAGCCCTGGAAGAAAGTCGATGAGCAGCCGGCCCTGGCTGGTACTCGGCGCTCTCGGCGGGCTGCTCAGCGTCGCCCTGGGGGCTTTCGCCGCACACGCCCTGAAGAACATGCTCGACCCCGAACTGCTGCGCATCTTCGAGAAAGGAGTCCGCTACCAGGGCGTGCACAGCCTGGCACTGCTGGCCACCGGCCTGCTGCTGCGCGAGGCGCCCCTGCCGAGCCTGCGCGCCGCGGCCCTCGCCTTCGCCCTGGGCATGCTGCTCTTCAGCGGCAGTCTCTACCTGCTGGCGCTCACCGGCATCCGCTCCCTGGGTATGGTCACGCCGCTGGGAGGAGTCGCCTTCCTCGCCGGCTGGGCGCTGCTGGCCCTGGGCTGCTGGAAGCTGCCGGAGCGGTCGTGAAACCGAGCCTGCTCATCGTGGAGGACGACGCCTCCCTGAGCGAAATGCTCGCGCTCCACTTCGAGGAGCAGGGTTTCCGCATCCACAGCGCCGTCACCTGCGCCGATGCACTCGAACTGGCCCGCTCCGCACGGCCCGACCTCATTCTCCTCGACCAGCAGCTACCCGATGGCCTCGGCAACGAGCTGATCCCCGAGCTGCGCAGCCTGAGCCCGGAATCGCGCATCATCATGATGACCGGCGTACACGACCTGGAACTGGCCATACAGGCGATCCAGGACGGCGCCAGCGACTTCATCCACAAGCCGGTGAAGACCGGGCTGCTGCAGGCTGCCGTGGAGAAAGCGCTGGCCTGGCGCCCCGCGCCCGGGAGCGGGGAGAACGCCGCCCCCGCCCAGGTACGCGAACTGATCGGCCGCAGCGATGCCATGCTCGCGGTGAGCAAGCAGATCGCCCTGTCGGCCCAGAGCAACGCCACGGTGCTCATCACCGGCGAGTCGGGTACCGGCAAGGAAATCGTGGCGCGGCTGATCCACCAGTACAGCGGACGGCCGGGCCCCTTCGTCGCCATCAACTGTGCCGCCATCGTGGATACCCTGCTGGAAAGCGAACTCTTCGGCCACGAAAAAGGCGCCTTCACCGGCGCCGTGGCCGCCAAGCCGGGGCGCTTCCAGCAGGCACAGGACGGCACCCTGTTCCTGGACGAGATCGGCGAACTGGCGCCACCGCTGCAGGCCAAGCTGCTGCGCGCCCTGCAGGAACAGGTGGTGGAGCCCGTGGGCGGCACGCGGCCAGTGCCGGTGAACTGCCGCATCATCGCCGCCACCCACCGCGATCTCTTCGAGCAGGCCCGGGAGGGGCAGTTCCGCGAGGACCTCGCCTACCGCCTCGAGGTGATCACCATCCACCTGCCCGCCCTGCGGGAGCGCCCCGAGGACATCCCCCTGCTGATCCGGGCGCTGCTGGAACGGGCCGCATCGCGCATGGAGCGGGCTGTGCCGCCCCTCACGGCGGAAGCAGAGCAACGGCTGCTAGCGCATCCCTGGCCCGGCAATGTGCGGGAGCTGGAAAACGTGCTCACCCAGGCGCTGGGGCAGGCGCGTGACGGCATGATCACCGCGGAGATGATCCGTTTTCACGCACACTCCGCCGCGGAGAAAGAGGAATCCGCCCCCGAGGAGAAAGAGCCGCTGCTCAGCCTGGAAGAGGTGGAGGCCCAGCACATCCAGAAGGTGCTGGATCACACCGGGGGGCACAAGGGCAACGCCTGCCGCATTCTCGGGATCTCGCGCCCCGCCCTGGACCGCAAGATCAGGAAGTACGGTCTGCGTCTGCCGGGGTGAGCACCGCCAGGTCCGGTTCCCCGAGCCGTTCCAGGATCTTCTGCCTGGCCCGCTCACGCAGCTTCAGCGCAACCTCCCAGCCACCCTGCTCCGGCGGCAAAGGCTCGAGCACCTCCACGCGCAGCGCGGCGCGGTGCGGAAACCAGGAGGTTCCGCGCAGCAGCGAGCGGGTCCCGCGGATCACGATGGGCACCACGGGCGCCCCCGTTTCGGCAGCGGTGACGAAGGCGCCCATGCGGAAGGGCAGCAGCCCCGGCGCCCGCCCCAGGGTTCCCTCGGGAAAGAAGAGCAGGGAGCGCCCGCCGCGCAGCAGTGTCTCGGCCTTCTTCACTTCGGCCAGGCCCTTCTCGCGGCGGAAACGCTCCACGAAGAGGATACCGAACCGCTCGAGGAATAGCCTGGGAATCAGCTGCTGGCGCAGTTCCGACTTGGCCACGAAGACCATCTCCAGGGGCAGCGCTGCCACCAGCACCACGCCATCGAGATAACTGGCATGGTTGGCCACCAGCACCGCCGCCCGGTTCCGCGGCAGGCGTTCGAGCCCGGAGACCTTCAGCGGCACGCCCGCGCCCCGCAACAGCAGCCGCGCCCCCCAGCGCACGACTCTCCAGCGCAGCTTCTCGCCGGGCAACAGCACCACCAGCAGCCACACCGCGGGGGCCAGCAGCCAGAAGAGCAGGTGCGCCCAACCGGCCCAGGCCAGGTCCAGTGCCTGGCGCCGCAGCTGTCGCCAGCGTGGCCCGATGGAGGCCAGCGCCAGTCTTGCCAGCTGCCGCGCCACCGAGGGCGCCGCCCGCTCCAGCTTTCCCTGCTCGTAGAGCTCACGCATGGCCGACCGCCGGATCTTGCCGCTGGAGGTCTTGAGCACCGTGTGAGGCGCGGCGATGAACACCTCGTCGGGCGGCATGCCGAGGATCTCCGTGGCCCGTTTCAGGGCAAGGGCGCGCAGCTTCTCCTTCACCTGCGGGTCCGTCTCGCGGGTCTCGGCCACCAGCACCAGCCGCTCGGTGCCGCCGCCCGGGTCACGTGCACCGAACAGCGCCACGCACCCCTTGCGGATCCCGGGAAGGTCGCCCACCGCCTCCTCCACTTCGTAGGGGTAGAGGTTGCGCCCGCCCCGGATGATGAGATCCTTGGCCCGGCTGGTGAGGTGGATGTCCCCGCCGGCGATGTAGCCCAGGTCGCCGGTATCCAGCCAGCCGTCGTGAAACAGCCGGCGGGTGGCCTCGGCATTGCGGTAGTAGCCGCTGGTGGCCGATGGACCGCGAAACTCGATCCGCCCTTCCCGGCGGTCGGGCAGCTCCCGTCCCGCAGGATCCACCACCCGCAGCTGGTAGCCGGCCAGCGGCCGGCCGCAGGCGACGAACTCCAGCACATCCGGCTCCTGCGGGCCTGCCGGCTGCGCCTCGCCCCGGCTCAGCAGCGGCTCGCGCCGCACCCGGTCGATGGGCGGCTCCCGGCCCAGCGGCGGGAAGGCGAGGCCCACTGCCGCTTCCGCCAGGCCATAGACAGGAGCCATGGTCGTGGAAGCAAAGCCGTGGGCGGCAAAGCGTTCGGTGAAACGGCGCACGGTGGCGGGACTCACCGGCTCGGCACCGTTGAAGGCCAGGCGCCAGCTGGAGAGATCCAGCCCCTTGAGCTCCGCGTCGCTCACTTTGCTCAGGCAGAGCTCGTAGGCGAAGTTGGGGGCCGCGGAAAGGGTGCCTCGGTGACGATGGATGCGCCACAGCCAGCGGCCCGGACGTGCGAGAAAGGCGAGCGGCGACATCAGCACCAGGGTCATGGCGTAGTAGAGGCTGCCGAGCCAGGCACCGATGAGCCCCATGTCGTGGTAGAGGGGCAGCCAGCTGACGAAGACATCCTGCGAACCGGCGGCCGTGGCCTCGCCCATGGCACGGATGTTGGCCAGCAGGTTGCCGTGGGTGAGGATCACCCCCTTGGGCTGGCCGGTGCTGCCGGAGGTGTACTGCAGGAAGGCGATATCGTCCGCCTCCACCGGCACCGGGGTGAAGGTGGAGGCGTCCTGTCGAAGGCCGGCCGGAATCACCACTTCCGAGAGCGTACCCACCTGCGCCTTCAACAGCCGCGCCACCAGGCGCGCCTCCTCCACGGTGATCAGCAGCCGCACGCCGGCATTGTCGAGGATGCGCGCATGGCGGCGCAGGTGATCCTCCAGCTGGGAGGGCCGCGCCGGCGGATAGATGGGCACCGGCACGCCGCCGGCGAGGAGTATGCCGAAGAAGCTGAAGAGGTAGTCCCGGCTGGTGGGCAGCATGATGGCCACCGTCTGTCCGGGCTGTAACCCCCGGGCCCGCAGGCCGGCCGCCAGGGCAGAGGCGCCCCGGTAGAGCTCCTCGTAACTGATGGGGCTCGGCCGGTCGTCCGATTCGTAGAGATGCACGTGGATGCGCTCGGGATGCCTTTCCAGGTGCCACTGCAGCATCTCCACCAGCGTCTGTGCACGCCGGGGAACCCCTTCCACCGCAGAGGCCGGCGCCACTTCCGGCAGTTCGACGGCAGCACCGGGAGCCGGGGAAGCGCGCGCCCGCCCGGCAGCACGCACCGCCCGCAGCAGCTCCCGGGGCGTTTCGGCACTGGCCAGCAACTGCTCCGGCAGAGTCACGCCAAAGGCCTGTTCGATGCGCATCAGCAGCTCGATGCCGGAGAGGCTGTCGAAGCCCAGCTCCTGGTCGAGCCTGGAATCGAGCGTTACGGGCGCATTCACCCTGCCGGGATGCAGCTCCTCCGCCAGCGCGGCAACGATGGCCAGGAGCCGGGCTTCATCGCCCTTGGACACCTCCGCCTTGCCGCCC
>QNZQ01000036.1 GCA_003972985.1 Gammaproteobacteria bacterium
GGCCGGTGTGTAGCCGCAACGAGCTTGCGATGTTGTGGCGGAACGCCGGCTGACCAGGACGTCCGGGGCACCAATGAGTTGTCGAAGATCGAGTCGATTTTGGGGACTCGGATGTCCCAAAATCTTTCACGAGATCGAAGACTCGCTTGTTTCACTGCGGCCGGAAGGGGAAGCGGCGGTCGAAGGGAGTGCGCAATGACGGTGAAGAACAGGATCCTGCTGCTGGTCGAGGACAATCCGGATGACGAGGCACTGACCATACGTGCCCTGCGCAAGTACAACCTGGCCAACGAGATCGTGGTGGCCCATGACGGCCAGGAGGCGCTCGACTACCTGTTCGGGGAGGGCGAATTCGCCGGCCGCGATACCTCGATTCTTCCCCAGGTCGTTCTGACGGGTTGCAGGTGCTCGAGCGTCTGCGCGCCCACCCGCTCACCCATGCCATACCCGTGGTGGTGCTCACTTCTTCCAACGAGCAGCGGGACCTGGTACGCAGCTACGACCTGGGTGCTAACAGCTACGTGCGCAAGCCCGTGGACTTCGAGGAGTTTCTCGAGGCCGCCCGGCAGCTCGGGCTCTACTGGCTGGTACTGAACGAGGTACCCTATGGGCGCGACTGAAGGCGGCACGCTGAATGTGCTGATCGCAGAGGACTCCGAGGACGATGCCATGCTCATCGTGCGCGAGCTGCGGCGTGGCGGATACGAGCCCCGGATGCGTCGCGTGGATTCCGCCGCGGACATGAAGGAGGCGCTGGAAAACGGCCAATGGGACCTGATCATCACCGATCACAACATGCCCAGCTTCGATTCCGGTGACGCGCTCCGGCTGGCACGGGAGCACGATCCCAATATTCCCTTCATCCTGGTTTCCGGGAGCATCGGCGAGGAGATCGCCGTCGATGCAATGAAGGCCGGAGCCCACGACTACGTGATGAAGGACAATCTCACCCGTCTCCTGCCCGCCATCCGGCGGGAACTGCGCGAGGCGGAGAACCGCCGGGCGCACCAGGCCGCCCAGGCGCGCATTCACCACATGGCTTACCACGACAGCCTCACCGGGCTGGTGAATCGCTCGGAATTCGAACGACGCCTGGACGAGGCCGTGGAGCGGGCGAGGGAAGACGGTGAGGTCCATTCGCTGCTCTACCTGGACCTCGACCAGTTCAAGCTGGTGAACGATTCCTGTGGTCACCTGGCCGGCGACGAACTCCTGCGGCGCCTGTCCAGGCGGCTGCGGCAGGGCATTCGCGACAGCGATACCCTGGCACGGCTGGGTGGGGACGAATTCGGCCTGCTGCTGATGGGATGCCCCACGCAGGAGGCAGAACCCGTTGCCCGGTCGCTGATCGAGAGCCTGCGTGACTACGCCTTCGTCTGGGGCGACCGCACTTTCAAGGTGGGGGCCAGCATCGGCCTGGTGGAGATCGACGGCAGCCGTGACAGCTATGCACTGCTGAGCATGGCGGACATGGCCTGTTACTCGGCCAAGGACCGGGGGCGCAACCGTCTGCAGGTGTATGCCGAGGGCGACCAGGAACTGCGCCAGCGCCGCGGTGAAATGCAGTGGGTTCAGCGCATTCAGCGTGCACTGGAAAATGACGGCCTGCTGCTCTTCTGGCAGCGTATCCAGGGCCTGCAGGAGGCACGAGGTCCTGGTGCGTATGCAGGAGGAAGACGGCGGGATCATCACCCCCGACCGCTTCATTCCCGCTGCAGAGCGCTACAACCTGATGCCGGAGATCGACCGCTGGGTCATCCGCAATGCCCTCGGCCAATGGCGGGCCCTCGGGGGTGGTGCTTCCGCGGGAGACGAAACCGGCAGCCTGTTCATCAATCTCTCGGCGACCTCGCTCAGTGACGACGGGCTCATCGACTACATCCGCAGTGAATTGGAAGCACATTCGCTGGATCCTTCCAGCGTCGGTTTCGAGATCACCGAAACCGCCACCATCGCCGACTTCGATTGTGCCCGGGAACTCATCGATGCCTTGCGCCGGCATGGCTGCAGGGTGGCGCTGGACGATTTCGGTACCGGGATGAGTTCCTTCTCCTACCTCAAGTCACTGGAAGTGGATTTCATCAAGATCGATGGCAGCTTCGTGCGCAACATGCTCGAAGAACCCATGAACGCAGCCATCGTGGAGGCGGTGAACCGCATTGCGCACATCAGCGGCATCCGCACCATCGCGGAGTTCGTGGAGAACGGCGCGGTGATGCAGCGCCTGCGGAAGATCGGCGTCGATTTCGCCCAGGGCTGGGCCGTGGAAGTGCCGCAGCCCATGACAGGCAGAGGGGAGGCGAAGAGCGGCGCTCAGTGAAGTGCCCCTTCCCACCATGAAAAGGTGGTGCCGTCCCAGGTGAGTCCCAGCCGTGGTTCGTCCTCGCGCCAGTCCGGCAGCACGATACGCCTGGCTCTTCTTCCGTCCAGCTCGAATTCGTGCATGGCCGGGCGGTGGGTGTGACCGTGAATGAGCACGCTGGCGCCATGTTCCCGCATCGAATGCTCCACGGCCTGCTGATTCACGTCGGTGATGTCGGCCGGCTTGAGCGAGAGGGATTCACCACTGCGGCGCCGGTACTCCTGGGCCAGGGCGATCCGCTCCTCGATGCTCTTCGTCAGCGCCTGCTCACGAAAGCCGGGAGTACGCACCAGGGCCCTGACCTGCTGGTACTCCAGGTCGTCGGTACAGAGCTGGTCGCCGTGCATCAGGAGCAGTTGCTGGCCATCGTCCTCCAGCAGGTGTTCATCTTCCAGGATCACCGCTCCCGTTTGCCTGGCGAACATCTCGCCCACCATGAAGTCCCGGTTGCCGCGCTGAAAGAAGAGCCGGGTCCTCTTGCTGAAGGCCTTCAGTGCCTCCTGGATCTCACGGGCGAAGGGCGAGGGGTCATCATCGCCGATCCAGGCGTCGAAGAGATCGCCAAGAATATAGAGCGCTTCGATTTCCGGGGGAATCTCTTCGAGCAGCGTGTGAAAACGCTGCGTCAGCCCGGGCACGCGGGGGGAAAGGTGCAGGTCGGAGATGAACAGCAGCTGGGACAAGTGCGGACTATTCCACCATTTCCGCCTTTTCGATCACCACCGGCTCCACGGGGACGTCCTGGTGGCCGGCTTTAGTGCCCGTTTCGACCTTCTCGATCTTGTCCACCGTATCCATGCCTTCCACCACCTTGCCAAAGACAGCGTAGCCCCAGCCGTCGTGGCCGGGGTAGTCGAGGAAGTTGTTGTCCTTGACGTTGATGAAGAACTGGGCGCTGGCCGAGTGGGGATCGGCGGTACGGGCCATGGCAATGGTGCCGCGGTCGTTGCGCAGCCCGTTGTTGGCCTCGTTCTCGATGGGCTCGCGGGTGGCCTTCTGCATCATGTCCGGCATGAAGCCGCCGCCCTGGATCATGAACCCGGGGATGACGCGGTGAAAGATCAGGCCGTCGTAGAACCCGTCCTCCACGTACTGCCTGAAGTTCGCGGCGGTGACGGGGGCCTTCTCCTCGTCCAGTTCGATGACGATGTCGCCCATGCTGGTGGTGAATTTTACTTTGCTCATTAGGGGTTGCTTGCTCGGTTGGGTAGTGAATCAGAGGGTGTTATTCAATTTGGGCGGGGAGGGCGCCTGTTCGGAAAACCGCCGTGAATACATCCATGGCCGCTCACGGCATCCTGCCTCCCGCGGCACTCGCACATCCCTGTGCATCGTAGGCTCTGCGTCGGCATGACCTCCAGGGATGGAGGAAATGCTGGAAATGCCGGGAACATTTCCAGTGCCATGCTTCCGAAGTTTTCCGATCAGGTGCCCGCCCCACTTCTCGATAACCTGCAGTTCTAGATGACGTCGTTTTGGGTAGTGATCGAAGCGTCCAGGATCACTCGATCCGCTTCACCGACTCGATGACCACGGTCTCCACGGGAACGTCACGCATGCCGTTTTTCACCGTGGTGGGTACGCCGGCGATGGCGTCGAGCACGTCCAGTCCCCGGGTCACCCGGCCGAAGACCGTGTAACCCCAGCCGTCTTGGCCGGGGTAGTCGAGGAAGTCGTTGTCCTTGACGTTGATGAAGAACTGGGAGGTGGCCGAGTGGGGATCCGAGGTGCGCGCCATGGCGATGGTTCCGCGCTTGTTCTTCAGCCCGTTCTTCGCCTCGTTCACCACGGGTTCGTGCGTGGGTTTCTTCTTCATGTCGGCGGTGTAGCCCCCGCCCTGGATCATGAACCCGGAGATGACGCGGTGGAAGATGGTGCCGTCGTAGAAGCCCTCGTCCGCGTAGCGGAGGAAATTCTCCACTGTCTTGGGCGACTTGTCGGCATCCAGTGCGATCTCCATGTCGCCCTTGCTGGTCTTCATCAGTACCTTCAACTCGCCGGCCTGGACGGTGATTGCCAGTAATAGAGTCAGCAGGAATACGATGGTTTTTTTCATTGTAGATTACTCGAAAGTGTTGAATGTCGGCGAGCGGGGCCCGCGCACCTCTCGCAAGGGACGCCGTGAATCCATCCATGGAGGCTTTGCGGCAGCATCCCTGCTGCCGAAACCCTTGCGAGGGGCACCCGGGCCCCGCCACGCGGTACGGGAAAATGGTATTGCGGGCCGCCATGATACCGCGTTATGGAGTAGAATTCCCCGATTCATCTTGACCTTGCCGCCGATCCATGACCCTGAAGATCTACAACGACCTCCACCGTAAAAAGGAACCCTTCGAGCCCCTCGAGCCGGGCAAGGTGCGCATGTACGTCTGCGGCATGACCGTGTACGACTACTGCCACTTGGGCCACGCGCGGGTGGTGGTGGTCTTCGACGTGGTCTATCGCTACCTCAAGGCGTGTGGCTACGAGGTCACCTACGTGCGCAACATCACCGACATCGACGACAAGATCATACAGCGCGCCAACGAGCAGGGAATTCCTTTCCATGAACTGACCCGGAAGTTCATCGATGCCATGCACGAGGACTTCGCGGCCCTGGGCGTGGAGCCGCCCACCCTGGAGCCGCGTGCCACGGAGCACCTGGACGAGATCATCCGCATGATCCAGGCGCTCATCGACAAGGGCCACGCCTACCTGGCGGAGAACGGCGACGTCTACTACGACGTGCGCAGCTTTCCCGGGTACGGCAAGCTCTCGGGCAAGTCCATCGACGACCTGGAAGCGGGCGCCCGCGTGGAGCCGGGAGAGGCCAAGCGCGATCCCCTCGATTTCGCCCTGTGGAAGGCGGCCAAGCCCGGCGAGCCGGCCTGGGATTCGCCCTGGGGCCGGGGACGTCCCGGATGGCACATCGAGTGTTCTGCCATGTCCACCTCGGCGCTGGGCGACACCTTCGACATCCACGGGGGCGGCGCCGATCTCACCTTTCCCCACCACGAGAACGAGATCGCCCAGTCCGAGGGCGCCACGGGTCACCCCTTCGTGCGTTACTGGATGCACAACGGCTTCGTGCGGGTGAAGGAGGAGAAGATGTCCAAGTCGCTGGGCAACTTCTTCACCATCCGGGACATCCTGCGGCAGTACCGTCCCGAAGAGGTGCGCTATTTCATTCTCACCAGCCACTACCGCAGCCCGCTGAACTACGACGAGGAACACCTGGTGAACGCACGCAAGGCGCTGGACCGGCTCTACACGGCGCTGCGCGGCCTTCCCGAGGCGGAACCGGGCGAAGCGGAAGCCTACGTGGAGAAGTTCAACGCCGCCATGGACGACGACTTCAACACGCCCGAGGCGCTGGCGGTGCTCTTCGAACTGGTGCGCGAGATCAACCGGGTGCGCCAGACCGACCAACAGAAGGCCGCGCGCATGGCGGCCGAGTTGAAGCGGCTGGGCGGCATCCTGGGTATCCTCCAGGAGGATCCCGAACAGTGGCTCAAGGGAGCGCCGAAGGGAGCTGCCGAGGGTCTGAGCGACGCAGAGATCGAGGCGTTGATCCAGAAACGCCTGGAGGCACGCAAGAACAAGGAGTGGGCCGAGGCCGACCGCATCCGCGACGAGCTGAAGTCGAAGGGAATCCTTCTCGAGGATACGCCCCAGGGTACCACCTGGCGGCGGGAATGACTGTCCTGACCGAGCGGGTAGGTTGGGCAGAGGAGCGGTAGCGACGTGCCCAACCTACTGCATCCCTCTGTGGTGAGTTCTTCCACAACACAACGGCTTTGAATCCATGACCACCCGTAGCTTTCCCGTCTTCTACTGCGATTTCCTGCGCGATCTGAGCATCAGCTCCTCGAAACCGGAGCCGCTGGCCGCCGACCGGCTGGTGCCCCTTGCCGAGCAGCTGCTGGTGGCCGAGGACAACTACCTGGGCGTGGTGGATGCCAACGACGCGATCCTGCAGCTCTACCTCTCGGGCCGGGAGATGGTTGTGGAGCTGATCTTTCCTGAAGCCACCGGCATCCTGCAGCGCCGGATGCCGGTGGAGGAAGCGCTGGCCCTGCTGGGAGCCCTGCCGGAGGAGTTCACCGAGGCCCTGCTGCCCGGTGCCACCTACCAGGGGTGACCCGGCTCACTCCTGGTCGAGGATATCCAGGTTAGAGGTTTTCTTTGTTTTGTTCCGGGGCTTGGCAGTGGCGGGTTTTTTTCCGGGTTCCTCTCCACTGAAGATCGGGCCGCAGACATCACCCGATACCAGGTTCCGATCCAGCAATCCCTGGATCAGCAGCGAGGTTCCACCCGTGGCGGCTGCAGCGGTCAAGGAGAGCGAGGTCAGCAGAGCGCCACTGGGATTGACGATGATGTAGGGCCGTGACAGGGTGCCGCTCACGGCCACAATGTCGGCGATGCCCCCGAGGGAGAGGCCCAGACCGGTACGGGGATAGGGAGTCATCTTCAGGGATATCTGCTCGGTTTTCAGGTCCAGTACGCCATCGCCAAGCCAGGTCACTTCCGGGAACTGGACCGCGATCTTTCTCGGCGTGCGTGCCATGCCGTCGGCAAACTCCACGTACAGGGCAGCGCATTCTATGCGGTCCCTGCCTTGCTTGGCGCCGGCTGGATCGAGTCGGCTCAACAGGGATCTTCCCAGCTCGTTGGGCTGGGTGAAAGCAAAAGGTGTGTCTCTCAGCAACAGGGTCTTGTTGCCTTCCAGTCCCGCAAGGATTGCTGCAGGTGTGTTTCCTCTGCTGTGAAGGTCCAGTTTCAGGCTCAGGGTTCCCGACTTCGGCGGGAGCTGAAAGCCGGGGAGCAGCGTGGCAAGATCCGCATCGGACAGTTCGGATCGGAGTGACCATTTCACCGGTGCTGCAGTGCCATCGAGATGGAATTCCCCTTTCACCGGTTTGCCGCCACCAATCCCCTTGTCGATGTGAAGGTCCAGCTGCCTCTCCTGCAGCGCCAGACTGCCTTCCAGTCGTTTCAGCAGGACTCTGTGATTGCGCAGTTCCCCGAAACGAAAGCGAATCCGGGTATCCATGGTCTCCAGCCAGCCAAGCTCGATGGGCTCGTCAGTGAAGAGCTGTTTCTGTGCCGCCTTTTGCAGTTCGCTGAGCGGGACCTCCTCCCCCTTGTCCACGAACTTGATTTCCATGCGTTTTTCTTTGGGAATGAGTTCGGACAGGTCGAGAACTTCAGATTCCAGGTTGCCCTGGACCTGGAGTTTCCCGCTCCTGGGTCGGGTAAAAGCAAGGTCGCCGCCAAGATCGTTCCTGCCCGCAGAGAATTCGAGCTTCTGCAAGAGCAGGCGCCCTGGTTCCAGCACCAGCCGGGTGCGTGCCCGGACCGGCTCTACGGGGTTGAGTTCGACCTCCAGCAGTTTCCCGATTCGAGCCAGGTCCCTGGCGCTGCCATCGATCTCGAGCTCCGCGCGCCACTGTTCCTGGTTCACCTGGAAACTGCCCTTGCCGTTCAGCTCCATTCCGGGGCCGGCGATGTGGAAGGTGATGGGCGGGCTGGCCTTGCGATCAAGCTTCATGGCAACCTTCAACGGCTGGCCTTCCGCGGTGCCATCCCCTTCCAGCTGCAGTTTGAGGTGGGCCGGATCAAAGAGATTGTCCAGTTCGCCGGTGGAGCGGAAAGCAAGTTCCTCGCCCGTGAGCTGCAGCTCCAGTGCCCGCAATGAAGTCTGTCTCCAGGGTCCCAGCAGGCGCCCCGAGAGTTCCAGCCGATGCAGCCCTGCCGGTGCGCTGGCGCCCAGTGCCTCGAGCAGTGCGGCTGCATCGGAAGAGTGGAGCTGCAGGGGAAGCTCGAGCCCTTGGCCGGTGAGCAGGTCCGCCAGTTTTCCGCTGGCCTGCAGGGTCAGGTGCTCACCACGACCATCGATGCGGATCTTTCCAAGCGCAGGGCGTGCATAGTTTCCGTGGAGGAGGGCAGAAGCCTCCAGTCTCTTCAGCACCGGCGGAATTTCGATGCCCCAGCGCTTCAGCAGTTCGACAGGCCTGGCGGAGCTGGCCTGCAGCCGGATCTCCATGCCCTTTCCGGTGAGCAGGTCCGCGATCCTGCCCTTGGCATCCAGTTCGACCGCCTTGTCCCGCAGCCGCAGGGAGAGGGCATGGGCTGAAAGCGTGCCGTCCCACTTCAGCTGCAGGCCGGCTTCCAGTGGTCCCATGTCCGGAAGTCCGGCAAACAGGCGGCCATTGAAGATGCGCAGTCCCGGAGCCTTCATGCGCAGGTGCACCTCGAAATGGGGGATGGCGTCGCCGCTCCAGGGCGCCTGCCAGCCCTCTCCGCTGAGCTGCAGGCGTCCCAGCGTGCCGGAGAGCCGGATGTTCCGGTTGCCGGCCGGGTTGGGTTTTTCCGTCGAGGAGACCGTCTTCATCTGCAGGGGAAACCCGGAGTAGTTCCCCTTCAGATCCAGCAGAATCGCACCCTGTTCTTCACGCAGCAGGGCGTGATCCAGGCTGGCCACTGGTCTGGCCTTTCCATCTTTGTCGTCGGCGAACTGCAGCACTTCCAGCTTGCTCAGGCGGATCTCCACGGGTACCGGGGTGAAGGGCAGGCTGGTTCCTTCGCCTCCCGTTTCCTCCTTGCCCAGGTAGAGATGACTCTTTTCCAGCTGCAGGGTCAGCTCCAGCCGGCGGTGCAGCAGAAGGGGCAGCAGGGGAAAATGGAGCCGGGCCTGCTGGGCATCGAACCAGGGCTTGCCCTCCGGTGACTGCAGCTGTAGGCCAGCGACCTCCAGCAGCAGTTCGCGGCCCAGTTCCAGGCGGAAAGGCGTACCGACCTGGAGGGTGCCGCCGGTAGCGGTTTCGACTGCACCGATCAGCAGGTCGCGGCGGGTCTCCTGGCTCGAGAGCTGGAACAGGACCAGGGCCGACAGGAGCAGCAGAACGACACCTGCAATGGTGTAGCCGAGGGTCTTGAGAAGACGGCGGAACAGTATCTTGCCGGTCATGATGGTGCGGTCGACTGGGTTTTCCTCAGGAGATCTCCGGCTTCCCTTCCGTGTGCCGGAAGCGCCCCAGTACCCTGTCCTGGCGCAGCAGCTCGCCTTCTCCCTGTCGATTCACCCTGAAGAGGTATTTCACCTCCTGGTCCGGGTTGCTGGAGGGGGTACAATCCAGTATCGCCTCTCTTTTTCCCGCGGCACTCCAGAAGCAGTGCCAGCTGGCCTTGGGCTTGGTGGTGGTGAACAGTGCCCGTCCCTCGTAGGAGAGCGTCAGCCCCGATATCCCCGCTGCGTTCTCGCCAATGGCGGTCCAGTTGCCGGCCCCGGGGTGGGGTGAACAGGCCGTCAGCAGAAGGGCGCTGATCATTGCTAGAGGCATGCGTGTCATGTGGTCTCCGGTGGACGCCGTCTTGCATCTTCGGCGTAAGGAAATGGATCTTTTTACAGGGTATCATGCGGAACCGTCGGCAATGTCCAAACCCTACCCGCAGGGAATCCGTGCGTCAAAGGATGAAAACATGAGCAGAACAGAAACGGGAGACTGCCAGCCCGGAACCGGGCGACACCGGTACCGGCGACCTTCCCTCCGCGAGGTGGCGGCGTATTTGCGTATCCACGGGGGATACGCGGGTGAACCGGTCGTCTTCGGGGGCCGTGATGCCTGATTTCGAGGGCTGTACCTACGTCATCTTCGGTGCCACGGGAAACCTCTCGCGGGAAAAGCTGATGCCGGCGCTCTACCATCTGGATCTTGCCGGCGAGCTTTGCGCCGACACCCGCATCGTGGCCAGTGGGCGCCGCGACTGGAGCGGGGAACAGCTGGTGCAGGAGGTGCGGGGCTGGATCGAGAAGCACAGCCGCGGAAATCTCAACGAGGCCGTGTTCCGGCGGTTCGCGGCCCGCCTGCGCTATTTCCGCGGCGACCTCGATGACGAAGCCACCTGGCCGCGGCTGGAGGCGTGGCTGGCCGATCGTGCAGATCTTCCGCCGAGCATTGCTTTCTACATGGCCATCAGCCCCGCCCAGTTCGCCCAGGTCGTCGAGAAGCTGGGAACGCAGGGGCTGCTGCAGGAGAAGGATGGCTACTGGCGGCGGGTGGTGATCGAAAAGCCCTTCGGTTATGACCTGCACAGCGCCCGTGAACTCCAGGAACGGCTGCTGCGGCATCTGCGGGAGGAGCAGATCTTCCGCATCGACCACTACCTCGGCAAGACCATGGTGCAGAACGTGCTGGTGTTCCGCTTCGCCAACACCCTGCTCGAGCCGCTGTGGAACCGCAACTACATCGACCATGTCCAGATCACCCACTCCGAGACCGCCGGCGTGGGCACGCGGGGTGCTTATTACGACAGCAGCGGCGCCATGCGGGACATGATCCAGAGTCACCTGCTGCAGCTGCTCACCCTGGTGGCCATGGAGCCGCCCGTCTCCATGGAGGCCGAGGATCTTCGCAATGAAAAGGTCAAGGTTCTCAAGTCCTTGAGGCCGATACCTGAAGAAAAAGTTGAAGATCATGCTTTCCGCGGCCAGTACACTGCCGGCGTGGTGGCGGGCAGGCAGGTGCCCGGTTACCTGGAAGAACCGGGTATCCCCCCGGACAGCCGCACCGAGACCTACGCCGCAATGAAGCTCTTCATCGACAACTGGCGCTGGCGTGACGTGCCTTTCTACCTGCGCACCGGCAAGCGCCTGGCGGAAAAACAGTCGCTCGTCTCCATCTGTTTCCGCCATCCTCCCCAGCAGTTCTTCCGGGACCTGCACCGGGGGCCCATGAAACAGATGAAACAGAACTGGATCATCCTCGGCATCCAGCCCTGCGAATGCCTGCGCATGCAGGTGACGGTAAAGGAACCGGGTCTCGATATGCAGACCCGCCAGCGCAGTCTCGATGCCCAGCTGCGCAGCGCCCAGGAGAAGCCCATCGACGCCTACGAGGAGCTGCTGCTGGACGTCATCGACGGCGACCGTTCACTGTTCCTCCGCTACGACCAAGCGAGTCTTCGATCTCGTGAAAGATTTTGGGACATCCGAGTCCCCAAAATCGACTCGATCTTCGACAACTCATTGGTGCCCCGGCCGTCCTGGTCACCCGGCGTTCCGCCACAACATCGCAAGCTCGTTGCGGCTACACACC
>QNZQ01000081.1 GCA_003972985.1 Gammaproteobacteria bacterium
CCGACTTCAACAAACTGACGGACAGGCAGGTCCTGGAGATCATGGACAAGTTGAACAATCGCCCTCGAAAATGCCTGGGGTACAAGACACCCAATCAGGTATTCTTCGGGATCAAACCACCCGTTGCACTAGCGAGTTGAATCCGCGGACGTCATCCTGGCCAGACCACTGCCAGGCATTGAACCTGCCCGCCACCGGCCTTACACTGAAAACATGAAGCAGAACTACGATCTGGTCATCGTCGGCGGCGGCATGGTGGGCGCCACCTTGGCCATCGCGCTGTCGGGACACGGCCTGAAGCTGGCGCTGGTGGAAGCAGCCGAGCTGAAGGTGGAAAAGGTTCCCAACTACGACGACCGCGCCATCGCCCTGTCTTATGGCGCCCAACGCATCTTCGGCGCCCTCGGCGTCTGGCCGGCGATGGCTCCGCAAGCCGAGCCCATTCTGCACATCCACGTCTCCGAGCAGGGCGGCTTCGGTTTCTCGCACCTGGACGCGAAAGAGGAGGGCGTGCCTGCGCTGGGGCAGGTGATCACCGCGCGCAACCTCGGGGCCGTGCTGCTGGAACGGCTCGCGCAGCTGCCGGACGTGGATCTCTTCGCTCCCGCACGGGTGCGCTGGGTGAGCGTGGACCCGGACCAGGCCCGTATCGGCCTGGAGGATTCCGAGCTCGGCGCGCGCCTGCTGGTGGCCGCCGACGGAGGCAACTCCTTCGTGCGCGACCAGCTCTGCTTCGAGACCGTGCACAAGGCGTATCACCAGAGCGCCGTGGTGGCCAACGTCACCCCGTCCAAGCCGCACCGGGGTATCGCCTTCGAACGCTTCACCGCCAACGGTCCGCTGGCGCTGCTACCCATGCGCGACGACCACTGTGCGCTGGTATGGACGGTGGCCGATGAAAAACTGGAAGCGATGCTCGGCCTGGACGATGTCCGCTTCATCGGCCGCCTGCAGGAGCATTTCGGCTGGCGGCTCGGGCGTTTCGAAAAGGTGGGGCGGCGCAGCGGTTACCCGCTCAGCCAGCTCTGGGTGCGCCACTCGGTGAAACCCAGGGCCGCCCTCATCGGCAACGCCGCCCACACCCTGCACCCGGTGGCCGGACAGGGGTTCAACCTGGGGATCCGTGACGTGGCGGCCCTCGCCGAAGTGGTCATCGACGCCTGCCGCAAGGGCGAGGATCCCGGCAGCGAGGCCACGCTGGCCCGGTACGAGGCTTGGCGTCACAAGGATCAGCAGCAGGTGGCCCGTATCACCGATTCCCTGGTGCGCATCTTCAGCAACCGCTGGCCGCCACTCAGGCTGGGACGCAACCTCGGCCTGCTCGGCGTCGAGCTCTGCCCACCCCTTCGTCACGGGATCGCCCGTGCTGCCATGGGCATCGAGGGGCGCCTTCCCCGTCTCTCCCGGGGCGTACCGCTGTGAGCAGCAGCACCGACATCATCGTGGTGGGCGGCGGCATGGTGGGTGCCGCCGCGGCCTGCGCCCTGGGCCAGCAGGGTTTCCGCGTACTGCTACTCGAACAGAAGGAACCGGATTGCAGCTGGCCCCGTGAAGGTTACGACATCCGCGTCTCCGCCATCAGCCGCGCCTCGCGCAACATCTTTCTGCACCTGCGGGCCTGGGAAGCCATGCAGGCGAGACGGGTCACGCCCTACGAACGGATGGTGGTGTGGGAGTCGGGAGGCGCCGAGATCCGCTTCGACGCCGCTGAACTGGGCGAACCCGAATTGGGACACATCATCGAAAACAGCGTAATCCAGTGCTCCCTCTGGGAGCGCATGGCGCAGGAGAGCCGCGTGAAGGTGCGCACCGGCGTCACCATAATTTCGCTGCACCTGGACGAAGAGAACCCGGGCTTGACCCTGGAAGGGGGCGAAACGCTCGAGGCAGAGCTCATCGTCGCCGCCGACGGCGCGCGCTCCACGCTACGTGAACTGGCTGGCATCCCCGTGAGCGGCTGGGGCTACGACCAGAGCGCGCTGGTGTGCACGGTGAAGGCGGAAAAGGGCAACCAGGCCACCGCCTGGCAACGCTTCATGCCCGACGGCCCCCTGGCGCTGCTGCCGCTGAAAACCGAACGCTTCTCCATCGTCTGGTCCACCTCTCCCCAGGAAGCCTCCCACCTCGTCGGCCTGCCGGAGGAGGCCTTCGACGAAGCCATCACCCGCGCCAGCGAAGCCCGCCTGGGCCAGCTCACCCTGGAAGGGGAGCGGAGTATCTACCCGCTGCGGCTGCAGCACGCCAACCGCTACATCAAGCCGGGACTGGCCCTCATCGGGGATGCGGCCCACGTCATCCATCCGCTGGCAGGGCAGGGGGTCAACCTGGGGCTCCTGGACATGGCCGAGCTGGTGGACGTGCTGGTGCAGGCGAGGAACCGGCAGCGTCCCCTGGGCATGGAGCTGACCCTGCGCAAGTACGAACGGGCGCGCAAGGGCGAGAACCTTGCCATGCAGGGCGCCATGGACCTCATCAAGCGCCTCTTCAGCAACGACATTCCGCCGGTAAAGCTGGCCCGCAATCTTGGACTCGAGCTGGCCGACCGCATAACGCCGGTGAAGAACCTGCTGGTGCGCAACGCCATGGGTACCCAGGGCACCCTGCCTTCGCTGGCGCAACCCCCAACCGGGTAGAAGCGCCGCTCCTACGGCTGGCATTCGAACCGATCTGCCGGTAACATCGGGTCTTCGAATCCTCGTCTTCACGGGAGAGACCGGCAGCAGCGCCGGCGCCGAAGGCGCAATTCCGCCCGGAATCGCTCAGGCACAGGGACCGTGAAGACTGTCGCGCAGATGCGTGGCGGTTCGACTCTGGAGAGCGGCGCGGCGCGCCCACCGACGGGGCAGGGCAGTGGAATACCACGGCCCAAACTCTCAGGTACCGGGACAGAGGGGCGGGTCATCCAGTCAAGGCACAGGAGAACCCCGTGGAAGAGAAAACCGTCCTCAATCCGATCCACCGCGAAATGGGCGCCCGCATGGTGCCCTTCGGCGGCTGGGAGATGCCCATCCACTACGGCTCCCAGATCGAGGAACACCATGCCGTGCGCCGCGATGCCGGCATGTTCGACATCTGCCACATGACGGCGGTGGACATCCGCGGCCCCGGGGCCACACCCTTCCTGCGCCACCTCCTGGCCAACGACGTGGCCCGGCTGAAGAGCCCCGGAAAGGCGCTCTACTCCTGCATGCTCAACGAAGCCGGCGGCGTCATCGACGACCTCATCACCTACCGCATGGACGACCATTGGTACCGCATGGTGGTCAACGCCGCCACCACGGAGAAGGACCTGGCCTGGCTGAAGCGGCAGGCCGCCGGCTTCGAGGTCTCCATCGAACCCCGCCGCGATCTCGGCATGATCGCCGTGCAGGGACCCAACGCCCGCGAAAAGGCGCTGCCCCTGTTGCCGCAGCCATTGCAGGAGGCCGCCGCCGGGCTCAAACCCTTCAGCGCCACCAGCAGTGGCGAATGGTTCGTGGGTCGCACCGGATACACGGGCGAGGACGGCTTCGAGATCATGCTCCGTGCCGACGAGGCACCCACGCTGTGGCAGGCGCTGGCCGGGGCCGGCGTGCGGCCCTGTGGCCTGGGCGCCCGGGACACCCTGCGCCTGGAAGCCGGCATGAACCTCTACGGCGCCGACATGGACGAAACCGTCTCGCCCCTCGAAGCCGGCCTGGGCTGGACCCTCGACTTCAGTGACGCCCAGCGTGATTTCATCGGCCGCCAGGCTCTGGAGGAACAGAAGAGGGAAGGGAGGCTGCGCCGGTTCACCGGGCTGGTGCTGGAAGGAAAGTGCGTTTTGCGCAATCATCAGAAACTGTACGATGGCGACAACGAGGTGGGCGAAATCACTTCCGGGGGCTTCTCTCCCACCCTGGAACGCGCCATCGGCCTGGCACGCGTGCGCGGCGATGCTCTCGATACCCTGGAGGTGGACATTCGCGGCCGGCGCCTGCCCGTGCGCTTAGTGAAACCGCCTTTCGTGAGGCAGGGAAAGGCCTGCATTACGCTGTAGCGGCGAATCGGCACAATTCGGGTACGATTCTCCCCCATGGCATCAACAGAGGACAATGAAGATGAGCGACATCCCCGAGGAACTTAAATACACCAAGAGCCACGAATGGGTGCTCGACGAAGGTGACGGCATCGCCGCCGTGGGCATCACCGATCACGCCCAGGAGCTGCTGGGCGACCTGGTGTTCGTGGAACTGCCCGAGGTGGGTGCCGAGCTCACCGCCGGCGCCGAATGTGCCGTGGTGGAATCGGTAAAGGCCGCTTCCGACATCTACAGTCCGCTGGACGGCGAAGTGGTGGAAGTGAACGAGGCGCTGGCCGACAGCCCCGAGGCGATCAACGAGGCCCCCTACGAGAACTGGATCTTCAAGCTGAAGATGGCCGACCCCTCCCAGCTCGACAACCTGCTCGACGCTGCCGCCTACGCCGAATTCATCGAATCCGA
This sequence comes from Gammaproteobacteria bacterium, assembly GCA_003972985.1. Classification (GTDB taxonomy): domain Bacteria; phylum Pseudomonadota; class Gammaproteobacteria; order Chromatiales; family Chromatiaceae; genus Thiolapillus. Next base: position 4,463 of record QNZQ01000081.1, read on the forward strand.
AGAACACTGACAGCCCCTCATGCCTTTCATTCCCCATACCGAGGACGAACTGCGTCAGATGCTTGATGCCATCGGCGCGGCCTCCATCGACGACCTCTTCGACGAGATCCCGGCGGAACTGCGCTGCGGCGAACTCGAGGGGATCGGTCCTGGCCTGAGCGAGATGGAGGTGAACCGCCTGATGCAGGAGAAGGCGCGCCAGGACGGCCAGCCCCTCTGCTTCATCGGTGCCGGCGCCTACGACCACCATATCCCGGCGGCAGTGTGGCAGATCACCACCCGGGGCGAGTTCTACACCGCCTACACCCCCTACCAGGCCGAAGCGAGCCAGGGTACCCTGCAGCTGCTCTACGAGTACCAGACCATGATGAGCGAGCTGATGGCCATGGAGGTCTCCAACGCCTCGCTCTACGATGGCGCCTCGGCACTCGCCGAAGCGGTGCTCATGGCGGTGCGGGCCAACCGCAAGTCGAAATCGAAACGGATCCTGGTGCCACGCACCCTGCATCCCGCCTATCGCGCCACGGTGCGTACCCTGGTGAAGAACCAGGGTATCGAACTGGTGGAGCTGCCCTACGACGCCACCACCGGACAGACCGACCTGGAGGCCCTGGAGAAACACCGGGGCGAGGACTTCGCCGCGCTGGTGGCGGTGCAGCCCAACTTCTTCGGCATTCTCGAAGCCGTGGACGAGATGACCGACTGGGCCCATGCCAACGGCATGCTCGCCATCGGCGTGGTCAATCCCCTGGCCATGGCCATTCTCACGCCACCGGGAGAGTGGGGCGAAAAGGGCGTGGACATCGGTTGCGGAGACTGCCAGCCCCTGGGCGCACCGCTGAGCTCCGGCGGCCCCTATTTCGGCTTCATGTGCTGCACGCAGAAGCTGGTGCGGCAGATGCCGGGGCGCATCATCGGCCGCACCCTCGATCTGGAAGGCCGGGAAGGTTTCGCCCTCACCCTGCAGGCGCGGGAGCAGCACATCCGCCGCTCCAAGGCCACCTCCAACATCTGCACCAACCAGGGACTGATGGTCACCGCCGCCACCATCCACATGGCGCTGCTCGGAGCGGAGGGGTTGGCACGGGTGGCCGCGGCCTGCCACGCCAACCTGCGGCGTCTCGTGGAAAAGCTCACCGGGCTGGGTGAGATCGAACCCGCCTTCAGCGGCCCCGTCTTCCACGAAACCGTGCTCAGGCTGCCCATGGAGGTGCCCCGCGTGCTGCGCACCCTGGCGGCGCACAACATACTCGGCGGCTATCACCTGGGAGAGGAGTATCCCGAGCTGAACGACTGCCTGCTGGTGTGCGCCACCGAAACCCGTACCGAGGGCGACATGGACAAGTACGCGCAGAAGCTGGAAGGAGTGCTCGCCACCCGCCGGCAGGGGGCTTGCGCCACCATGGTCAAGTTCGATCCGGAGTAATGCCGTGCCGACCATATTTAGGCTCGGGCCCTACCGGTTCTTCTTCTATGCCGGAGATCGGGATGAACCGCTCCACGTACACGTGGAGCGTGACGACAATATCGCCAAGTTCTGGGTCGATCCCGTCCGGCTGCAGAGAAGCGGCGGTTTCGGCCGACATTAAATTGCGCAGATACACGGCATCATCGAAGAAAACATTTCAACGATAGCGGAGGCCTGGCGTGACTATTTCGGCCATTGAACTTGAAATCCCCTGTGCCCTGGACGTCCAGCTCAGCGAGGACACGCTCACTGTCGAGTTGTCGGACGGCAGACGCATTTCCGTTCCCATCGAATGGTATCCCCGGCTGGTGTACGCCACGCCCAGGGAAAGAGACCACTGGCGCCTCATCGGGAGGGGTGAAGGCATTCACTGGCCCGATCTCGATGAAGACATCAGTATCGAGGGACTCTTGGCCGGCCGCCCCTCCGGGGAAAGCCAGGCATCTTTCAAGAAATGGCTGTCCAGCCGGAGCAATACATGAATTCATTTAACGTCGGAATTCACTCACCATGCTGATCTTCGAACACTCCCGCGCCGGGCGTCGCGCCCAGGCGCAGGCGCCCAGGCAGGAGGCCGGACTAGACGCCATCCCGGAAAAACTGCACCGCCAATCGAAACCGCGCCTGCCCGAGGTCTCCGAACTGCAGGCAGTGCGCCACTACACCCGGCTGTCGCAGAAGAATTTCTCCATCGACACCCAGTTCTATCCCCTCGGCTCCTGCACCATGAAGTACAACCCCAGGGCCTGTAATGCGCTGGCCATGTTGCCGGGACTGCTCGGCCGCCACCCGCTGGCGCCCGAGAGCCACAGCCAGGGATTTCTCAGCGCCATGCACGAGCTGCAGGAGATCCTGCGCGAGGTGACGGGCATGGCGGCGGTATCCCTGGCACCCATGGCCGGCGCCCAGGGCGAGTTCGCCGGCGTGGCCATGATCCGCGCCTACCACGATGCCCGCGGGGACAGTGATCGCACCGAGATCCTGGTGCCCGATGCCGCCCACGGCACCAACCCCGCCACGGCGGTAATGTGCGGCTACAAGGCGCGCGAGATTCCCACCCTGGCCAATGGCGACGTGGATCTGGAGGCGCTGCAGGTGGCGCTAGGCCCTCAGACCGCCGGCATCATGCTCACCAACCCCTCCACCCTGGGCGTCTTCGAGCGCCACATCGCCACCATTGCCGAAATGGTGCACAAGGCCGGGGGCCTGCTCTACTACGACGGCGCCAACCTCAACGCAATCCTGGGGCGGGTGCGGCCCGGCGACATGGGCTTCGACGTGATCCACATGAACCTGCACAAGACCTTTTCCACACCCCATGGCGGCGGCGGACCGGGCGCCGGACCCGTGGGGGTGAGCGAGCGGCTGGCCCCTTACCTGCCGGTACCCATGGTTGGCTTCGACGGGCGCGACTACGGCTGGCTGACCGAGAAGGAACGACCCGAGACCATCGGCCGCCTTTCGGCCTTCGCCGGCAACGCCGGAGTGCTGCTGCGCGCCTATGTCTACGCCAAGATGCTCGGCAGCGAGGGGATGCGCCGGGTGGCCGATTACTCCACCCTCAACGCCAACTACATGATGAAGCGGCTCACCGATGCCGGCTTCGCCGCCGCCTATCCGCAGCGCCGCGCAACCCACGAGTTCATCATCACGCTGAAGAAGGAGGCCAGGGTGCTGGGGGTCAACGCCATGGATTTCGCCAAGCGGATGCTCGATTTCGGCATGCACGCTCCTACCACCTACTTCCCGCTGCTGGTGCCCGAGTGTTTCCTCATCGAGCCCACGGAGACGGAAGCAAAAGAGGCGCTGGACGCTTTCGTGGAAGCCATGATCCGGATCCGCGAAGAGGCCCAGACGGAACCGGAAAAGGTGAAGGGCGCCCCCTGGACCCTGCCGGTGCGCCGCCTCGACGACGTGCGTGCTGCCCGCAAGCTGGATCTCAAGTGGGAGCCCACCGAGTGAAACCCGGTGCAACCGGCCTCACCCGCCTGGCGAAGGCCTTCGGCTACTCCATGCAGGGATTTGCCGCCGCTTGGCGCAACGAAGCGGCCATCCGGCAGGAGATTGCGGCCACCCTGGTGCTCGTGCCCCTAGCGCTCTGGCTGGGCGGGAGCGGCGTCGAGCGCGCCCTGCTCATCGGCAGCTGGCTGCTGGTGCCGCTGACCGAACTGCTCAATTCCGCCATCGAGGCCATTGTGGACCTGTACAGCCCGGAGCCGCACGAGCTCGCGGGACGGGCCAAGGACATCGGTTCCGCTGCCGTGCTGCTGGCCATTTTAATGGCGGCGACGGTCTGGAGCCTGGTGCTCCTTTAGGCACCTGTCGCTTTGCCCGGGAGTTCGATACCATAACCCGATTCCGAAGTAACAGCGTATCCCCCCATGTCTGCCCTCATCTGCGGCTCCTTCGCCTACGACACCATCATGGTGTTCCACGACCGCTTCAGGAACCACATCCTGCCCGAGCAGGTGCACATCCTGAACGTCTCCTTCCTGGTACCCGAGCTGCGGAGGGAGTATGGCGGCTGCGCGGGGAACATCGCCTACAACCTGAAGCTTCTCGGCGGCGACGGCCTGCCCATGGGAACCGTGGGCGGCGATTTCGCTCCCTACGCCCAGTGGATGGCCCAGCAGGGGATCGAAACCCGCCACGTCACCGAGGTGGCGGGTGAATACACCGCCCAGGCCTACATCACCACCGACCAGGACGACAACCAGATCACCGCCTTCCACCCCGGCGCCATGAACCATGCCCACCTCAACCGGGTGGACCAGGTCGAGGGCGTCACCCTGGGGCTGATCTCTCCCGACGGCCGCCAGGGCATGATCGAACACGCCGAGCAGTTCGCTGCAGCGGGCATTCCCTTCATCTTCGATCCCGGGCAGGGCATGCCCATGTTCGACGGCGACGCCCTGAACCACTTCGTCGAGCAGGCCACCTGGCTGGCCTTCAACGACTACGAGGCCAAGCTGATGCAGGAACGCACCGGCAAGACCCTGGAGGAACTTGCCCGGGAGGTGGAGGCGGTGATCGTCACCCGGGGCGGGGAGGGCTCCACCATCTTCACCCGCAGCGGCAGCCTCGAAATCCCGGCGGCCAAGGCCACCTCCCTCGAGGATCCTACCGGGTGTGGCGATGCCTACCGCGCCGGGCTGCTCTTTGGCCTGCAGAACGACATGGACTGGGAAACCACGGGACGCATCGCCTCGCTCATGGGCGCCATCAAGATCGAGCAGGCCGGCACCCAGAATCACCACTTCACGCCGGAGCAGTTCAAGGACCGTTTCCGTGAAAACTTCCGCTACGATTTCTGACCACAGGAAACCCGATGAACGACACCTGCAACTGCACTCCAACGACCACCGGCCTCAAATCCTACGAGGAGGCCCTCGAACTGCTGCTGCAACATGCTGTTCCCGTACAAGAGCAGGAGACCGTTCCCCTCGGCGATGCCCTTGGCCGTATCCTGGCAGAGCCGGTGCGCAGCACCATCGACGTACCCGGCTGGGACAACAGCGCCATGGACGGTTACGCCGTCCGGGTTGCCGACGTTCCCGAGGAGGGAACCCGGCTGAAGGTCTCCCAGCATATTCCTGCAGGCACCGCTCCCGAACCCCTCGAACCGGACACGGCTGCGCGCATCTTCACCGGCGCACCCATTCCCGAGGGCGCCGACGCGGTGGTGATGCAGGAGCAGACCTCGCCACGAGGTGACGAGGTACAGATCGACACCTTGCCCGAGCCCGGTGCCAACATCCGCCGCGCCGGCGAGGATATCGAAGCGGGCTCGGTGATTGTCGAGGCCGGCACGCGGCTCCAGCCCCAGCACCTCGGCCTGGCCGCTTCCGTGGGCGTGGGAGAGCTCACGGTGAAGCGCCCCCTGAAGGTGGCGGTGCTGGCCAGTGGCGACGAACTGCTGATGCCCGGCGAGCCACTGAAACCCGGCATGATCTACAACTCCAACATCTTCACCGTGTCCGGCCTGCTGCAGGCCATGGGCTGCGAGGTGATCGACATGGGGCAGGTGGCCGACACCCTGGAAGCCACCAAGGAGGCCCTCGCCGAAGCCGCTGAACGCGCCGACCTGGTGATCGCCTCGGGTGGCGTCTCCGTGGGCGAGGAGGACCACGTCAGGCCGGCAGTGCAGGCGCTGGGCAGTCTCGACCTGTGGAAGATCGCCATCCGTCCCGGCAAGCCACTGGCCTTCGGCCACATCGGCGATACCCCGTTCATCGGCACCCCCGGCAATCCGGTGTCGCTCTTCGTCACCTTCCTGCTCTTCGCCCGGCCCTTCATTCTCAAGTCACTGGGTCTGAACGAGTACCGCAACAGGGCCATACGCACCACGGCCGCCTTCGACTGGCCCAGACCGGACAAGCGCCGCGAGTTCCACCGTGCGCGACTGGAACGGGGCGCCGACGGCGAGAACATCGTGGAGATCTATCCCAGCCGCTCCTCGGCGGTGCTCAGCTCGGTGACCTGGGCCAATGGACTGGTGATCCTGCCCGAAAACCACGTGATCCGCGGCGGTGAACCGGTAGAATTCATGCCCTTCTGCGAGCTCATCGGCTGGGGGTCGGCATGATCCGGGTGCTCTATTTCGCCAGCCTGCGCGACCGCCTGGGACTGGAACGGGAAGAGATCGAGCTGCCAGGCGAAACCAGGGACGTCGCCGGCCTGCGCCGGCTGTTGCAGTCGCGGGGAGGGGAATGGGCAACGGTCTTTGCCGAAGGGGAAACCGTGCTGGCCGCGGTGAACCAGGAGATGGCACAGAACGACACCCCGGTCTCCGACGGCGACGAGGTGGGTTTCTTTCCCCCGGTCACCGGGGGCTGAAAAACAGAAACGGTACACATCCTGCAGAGAAATCTGCCGCCTGTTGACAATTGTCAATTCCGGCATGAGAAGAGGAGGCGTATTCTGTGTAATTAGGCCTCAAACCGCTTGGGGCCCCTTTCAGAGTACCCGGCCATGTTTGAAAAGGATCCCCGCACCTTCGCACCCGAATACAAGAACCTGTCGCCCGAGCAGAAGGCGATGGTCAAGCTCGAGATCTCCCTGAGCCGTTTCTTCAAGCACTTCAATGACAGCGTCAAGCGCTGGGAGCGCATGATCTACCCGGCCATCATCGTCTTCGGCCTGCTAGCCCATATTTGTCACCCTCTCTCATACCCCCTTGTGCATCAATGGTTTATTTTCAAAAAATCGCCGAGTGGCACTACAAGGCGATCATTTTGTGAAAACGGGGCTCAGTGGATGAACTTGCGCACACCTCCGGGTTGCCGTTCG
>QNZQ01000029.1 GCA_003972985.1 Gammaproteobacteria bacterium
GTGGACGATGACTTGCCCTTGGGGCATATCAACCTCCACATCGGCGACTCGCCAAGGTGCCTGAATACCCAATATCCGGGTGTATAGATCAATGTCTCTCATGCTGCCCTACGCTAAACTACCCACTCGATCAGGGGAAGAGCCCTTTTTTTCGATCGGTTGGCGTGATTTACCGGTAGGGGCCTTCATCTTGCGTCATCCTGGTCACGACGCTACCCTGAATATCGGATATAGCATTCTGCAGGAGCATTCAATGCTGACCATTGATGAACTGCCGCACTACAGCTACCAGGACTACCGCCGCTGGGAGGGGGACTGGGAATTGATAGAAGGCATTCCCTATGCCATGACGCCTTCCCCAACCCTAATACATCAGCATGTAAGCCAGAAAATTGCCCGTTACCTGGATGAGGCAATGGATGCCTGTCCCGGATGCCGGGCGCTGCTGGCCATCGACTGGATCATCAGTGATGACACCGTGGTGCAACCCGACAATCTGGTGATCTGCTATTCGCCGGAGGGTGATTTCCTGACCAAGGCCCCAACTCTGATCTTTGAAATCCTGTCGCCATCCACTTCGAAAAAGGACCGCGTCACCAAATTCCGGCTCTATGAGCAGGAGGGAGTTCCCTATTACTGCATTGTCGACCCGGAAACCCGGGTCGCGAAGATCTACCACTTGGCGCAGGGCCGCTACGTCAAGCAGGCGGATGTCAGTAGCGAGAGCCATCGATTCCAGCTGGAAGCCTGCGGGTTCGACTTCGATTTTTCCCGGATCTGGCCCTAAATGGCGGTATAACCGACACTTTCCACGGCCACCTTGCCGAGATGAGAGAGCTTGGGCTGACGATCGGATCCGGGCGGGTTGCCCGTGAGCCGGGTGGATACCTACCGTATTGCGGGAGGCGGCATCAGAAAATTCCTACACGACAGTGGGATTTTCCTGATATTCCCGGAAGCTCCCATGGCCTATCATGAACCTGTCGCTGCAGATTGATGCTCAGGAAGGGCAGGCTGACAGGGAAGTTGGCTGGAGAAGGATTTCCGGAAGCTGTTGGCGATAATAAAACCCCGGTTGCGTGCTTGCGTGGCCGGGGTTTTCCTTTGTGCGGCCAATGGGTCGTGCCATCACCGTGGATTGTCCTTTCGGTTCCCTGGTCAGGTTTTCGGCGGTCCGGCTACATGCCGAAACCGAATTTCTCGTTCTGGGTGATTCCGCTGGCCCGCACCGGCCCAAGTGCCTCGGCGTAGGCGCGCAACACCTTGAGTGACCAGAGGATTCTTTCCCTGAAGTAGCGGTCGGCGTCCGGGTTGTTGTCTGCCGGATCCGGATTGAGCACCGATTCCACGTTGCGCACGATCACCTGCTCGGGAATATAGAGGATGCGGTTGTTCTTGTAGCTGCTCATGCGCAGTTCGGCCATCGGGTAGGCGCCCCCGTCGGCGGAGGAGACGGTAACGATGAGCGCCGGCTTGTGGCCCACCTCGTTCTTGCCGGCAATGAGGAAGAAATTCTTCAGTCCCGCAGGCACCTGCCCGTGCCATTCGGGCGATATGACCACGAAACCATCCGATTCCTGCAGTAGTTTTCTCAGGGGCGCCAGCCGTTCCTCCCATTCGGGATCGGCGTTCCAGATCCCCTCGTCCCACAGGGGCAGGGGATTGCCTTCGAGGCAGAACACCTCGGCCTCGTCGGCCAGTTTTGCTCTTCCAGCAGTGTCTCGCGGATGTGCTCGGCCACCTTGCGGCTCTGGGAGTTGAAGCGGTGACTGCCGCTGATGATGGTGATCTTCATGGCTCTCCTGTCTGAAGTTCGATGATGGGCACGCTATGCTTGCCTTTCCTACGGGGTGTCGATGGTATCACCAAGGCAGGTGCCCACGTGCCGGGCGCTGTTCACCCAGGGATGATCGGGCGGAACCAGCTTCTTGTTGCCTGCCACCTCTTCCAAGGGAACGGGCACGGCATCGTCGCCCCGTGCCGCCACCATGACGCCGAAGGTGCCCTCGTTGATGAGGTCGGCGCAGGCGGTGCCCAGGCGAGTGGCCAGCAGCCGGTCGGCGGCCGAGGGGGTGCCGCCGCGCTGCAGGTGGCCGAGAATGGTGACGCGCGACTCTAGCCCGGTGAGCTCCTCGAGCTGGCTGGAGAGCAGCACGGTGTGGTTGGCATAGTCCTGGGCCAGCTTCGCCAACGTCTCCTTGGCCTCCTTTTTCTCCTTCTTGCTGGTGGCGGTGGCCTTGCGTTCCTCCGCCTCTTTCACCACGCTGGCGGTCTCCTGGGGCAGTGCGCCCTCGGCCACGGCCACGATGGAGAAATTCTTGCCGCCACGCGAGCGCCGGCGGATGGCCTCGGCTACGGTTTCCAGGTCGTAGGGGATCTCCGGCAGCAGGATCACGTCTGCACCGCCGGCGATGCCGGAGCCCAGCGCCAGCCAGCCGGCGCGGTGGCCCATGATCTCCACCACGATGATGCGGTGATGGCTGTGGGCGGTGGAGTGGAGCCGGTCGATGGCGTCGGTGGCGATGCCCAGGGCGGTGTCAAAACCGAAGGTGACGTCGGTGAGGCCCACGTCGTTGTCGATGGTCTTGGGCAGGGTGATGATGTTGAGCCCCTTCTCCATGAGCTTCAGGGCGTTCTTCTGCGTACCGCCACCGCCGATGCAGACCAGGCAGTCGAGGTGGTTGGCGTGGTAGTTCTCCACGATCACGTCGGTCATGTCCTGCACCTTGCCACCGAAGAGCATGCGGTGGGGCTTGTCGCGGCTGGTGCCGAGAATGGTGCCGCCGCGGGTGAGTACACCGGAGAGGGAGTCGCCGTCGAGCCTCCGGAAGCGGTTGTCCACCAGGCCCCGGAACCCGTCCAGGAAACCGATCATCTGCATGCCGTAATGGCCCTGCGCGGCTTTTCCCACGCCACGGATGGCGGCATTGAGGCCGGGGCAGTCGCCGCCGGCGGTGAGGATTCCGATGTGCTTGGTCATGGTCTTTTCTCCCTGCGGTTGCGGGTTCTGGAAGCTGCTGGCCCGGTTCGTTCACCCTGAAAACTATGCCCCATCTTCAGGATCTGCGCATAAACATAAATCAATTGGCGGACGATTTCCTCCCTTGGGCCTGTGGTAACCTACTGAGCTGATTCGTTTCCATATTCCGCTACATGCTCCAGCGCATCCTACTTTCCCTGTTGCTGATACTGTTGTCGCCGCTCGCGTTGCAGGCGGCCCCTGGCGGTGCATCCCCGCTGGCGATCAAGGCGTCGGAGCTCAAGCAGATCGGCAAGATTCGCGAGCAGGTCGAAAAGGACAGCACGCTGTCCGAGGAGCAGAAGAAGCCGATCCTGGCGCTCTACGACGAGGCCTCGGACTGGGTGAACCGGGCGCGTACCAGTGCAGAACAGACCAAGCTGCTGATCCGGCAACGCACCGAGGCTCCCCGCACCACTGCTTCCATCCGCAAGGCCCTGGCAAAGGGGTTGAAGGAGAAACCGCTGGACATGGCGCGGCTGAAGAAGAAGCCCCTTCCCGAACTGGTGCAGCTGGTGGCGACGGAGAAGGCCAACCTCGATTCCCGGGAGGCGCGGGTTTCCGAGCTGGAACAGAAGCTTGCCAGTGACAGCCAGCGCCCGGACGCCGCGCGAAAGCGGCTGGCCGAAGCCAAGCAGGAGCTGGAGGCGCTGCAGAAGAAACTGGAGAGCCAGCCGAAGGAGGCCGATCCCCTGCAGCGGGCGCGGCACTGGCGTGACAAGGCCCACGCCCTGGCCCTGCAGAACGAGATTCGCATGCTGGAGCAGGAATTGCTGACGCTGCCTGCGCAGAGAGCCCTCGACGAGGCGATGTACGAAGAGGCAAAGACGCGAAGCAAGCTCGCCGAGGCCCGGGTGGAAAAGCTCGAGGAGTTGCTGAACGAGCGCCGTCGGAAAGAGGTGGAGAAGCTCAGTCGGGCAGAGGAGGCGGCGCAACAGGCGGTGGCCGGGAAGAGTCCGTTGCTGGAACAGGTGGCTGCAGAGAATACCGCCCTCAGTGATCAGCTGGCGGCCGCCCTCCAGGAGCTGGAAGAGGCCAGCAGCCGCGACAACAAGCTGAAGGAACGCGCCAAGTGGATCCAGGAGATGTACCAGACCACGCGCGAGAAGGTGAAGGTGGCGGGCATGAGCGGAGCCTTGGGGCTGGTGCTGCTGGAGCAGCGCAACCAGCTGCCGGATCTGCGCCGTCTGAAGCGCGACATGGCCGACATCCACAAGCGCATCACCGATACCACGCTGCGCCAGATCCGCCATCGCGAGGCGCTGCGCGATCTCTCCGACGGCCGTAATGTGGTCATCGAGTGGCCCGAAGGGATGTCCGAGAAGGAGCGCAAACGCCTCGAACCCCAGCTGCGGAAGCTGCTCGAGCGCAAGCGGGAGCTGCTGAAGAAGCTGGTGAACCTCGACAACGAGCAGCTCAAGGCGCTCGCCGAGCTGGAGGTGGCCATGCAGGAGCTGGTCAATTCCGTCCAGGAATTCGATGCCTACCTGGCCGAACATCTGCTCTGGGTGCGGAATACGAGAACAATCCACCTGTCCGACCTGGCCAGGCTTCCTGAGGAGCTGCACACCCTGTTCGATCCGCGCCCGTGGATGGAGGTCTGAAAAGAGCTGCTGGAGCGGGTCACCCGCTCGCCCCTGGCGCAGCTCGCCGTGGTCGTGCTGCTGCTGATCACCGTTCTCTCCCGCCGGTTGTCCGCGCATATCCGCAGCACCGCGCCGGGTGGGGCCAAGCCGGGTCACGGCAGCTTTCTGGACACCATCCGTGCCTTGCTGCTCAGCCAGTTGCTGCCGCTGTGGATCGTTTTCTGGCTGGGCTTCCTCTACTGGCTGCTGCGGGAGGACGGCGGCATCTCCGACTACGGCGATGCCATCGTGTCTGCGCTCAAGTGGAATCTGCCGATCTTCTATTCCATCCTCGCCGCCCGCGCATTGACGATCCGGGGTGGGTTGCTGCAGGCCCATTTCCGCTGGACCGCGGAGACGGTGCGCAAGCTGCGCCGGGCACTGGACTACCTGTTGTGGCTCTTCATCCCGGCATCGGTGCTCACCAGCATCGCCATTCACGTGCTCCCGGAGGGGCTGGGCTCGGTGACGGTGAAGCTGGCCTTCGTGGTGCTGGCCGGCACCATGAGCCTGTTCATCTACCAGGTGCTACATCCCATCCGGGGGCTCATCGCCAGTTACCTGAAGGCCAATCCCAACGGCTACCTCTCGCGCCTGCGCTGGCTCTGGTTCTTCGCCGTGGTGGCCATTCCGCTGCTGCTGCTGGGGCTGTCGCTGGCCGGTTACGTCTACAGCGCGGCCACCATCCTGCGCCACCTGGTCAGCGTGCTCTGGCTCATTGCCATACTGGTGCTGGTGCAGCAGCTGGCGGAGTTCTGGCTGCTCCTCACGCGCCGGCGGCTCGCCTACAAGGCCGCCCTGGAGCGGCGGCGTGCGCTGGCGAAACAGCAGGCCGAAACGGAGCCGGGCCCCGCCGAGGGCGAGCGGGAACAGGAGCGGGAGGCAGTGGAAGAGGCCTCGCGCGTGGACCTGGCGGCCCTGAGCAAGGAGAGCCGCAAGCTGCTCAACGCACTGCTCTTCATCGGGGGCGCCGTGGGTGTATGGCTGATCTGGTCGCCACTGATCCCGGCGCTCGGCGTGCTGGATGAGATCGCCCTGTGGCAGCAGTCGGTCACCGTCGAGGGGCACCAGGAACGGGTGGCGGTGACCGTTGGCGACGTGCTCTCGGTGCTCTCCATCGTGGTGATCACGGTACTGGCGGCGAAGAACCTCCCTTCACTCATCGAGATCCTGCTGCTGCAGTATTTCCGCATCTCGCCGGGAAGCCGCTACACCATCCGCACTCTGGCTGGCTACATCATCGCCGCGGTGGGGATGGTGGCGCTGTTCAAGGCGGTGGGCGGCAGCTGGTCGTCGATCCAGTGGCTGGTGGCCGCGCTGGGTGTGGGTATCGGTTTCGGTCTGCAGGAGATCGTGGCCAACTTCATCTCCGGTCTTATCATTCTCTTCGAGCGGCCCATCCGGGTGGGGGATTACGTCACCGTGGGCGACACCGATGGCACCGTGACCCGCATCCGCATCCGCGCCACCACCATTCTCACCCGGGACCGCAAGGAGCTGCTGGTGCCCAACAAGGAGTTCATCACCGGCCGACTGCTCAACTGGACCCTTTCCGACCCCACCACCCGGCTGAAAGTGGTGGTGGGCATTCGTTACGGCGCGGACGTGCGGCTGGCGGAAAAGATCATGCTCGAAGCTGCCCGGGAGCATCCGCGCGTGCTCCGCGAGCCAGCGCCCTGGGTCAATTTCAACGACTTCGGTGACAGCGCCCTGCTGCTCGAGCTACGGTGCATCGTCGATTCCGCCGAGTACCGGGTGAAGGTGGCCAGCGAGCTGCGCCACGTCATCGACAGCGGTTTCCGTGCGGCCGAAATGGAGATCCCCTTTCCGCAGCGGGATGTTCACCTCGACACCCTGCAACCCCTGGAAGTCAGGATCCAGTCACAGGAGTAACCACATGACCCTGCGCTTGTTTGTCATTGCCCTCGCGCTGCTCTTCCTCGGCGGATGCGCCTCCCGGTCGCCGATGTCCAGTTTCTACGTGCTCTCTCCCGTTGTCGGGAAGGCCGAACCGGCCAACGCGGGATTCCTGGTCGGGATAGGCCTGGTGCGGTTGCCCGACTACCTGAACCGCAGCCAGCTGGTGAGGCGCAGCAGCGATTCACGACTGGAGGTGGACGAGTTCAACCGCTGGGGTGGTGACTTGACCCAGAACATCCAGGATGTGCTGGCGGAGAATCTTTCCCGACTCCTGGGATCGGACCGTATCCTCACCTACCCCTGGAGCGGTGCAATCAAAGTATCCAGGCAGCTGGCCCTGGACATCCGGCGATTCGAGGCAGGGCCGGGCAGGGAGGTGGTGCTCGACCTGCAGTGGCGGCTTTTCGACCCGGCCCGGGACGAGTTGATCGCCCTTGCCAACGAGCACATCGTCGTGCCCATGCAGGGGGAGGACTCCACTGCAATGGTGCGGGCGCAGAATGCCGCCCTGGCCGAGCTGAGCCGGCGCTTGGCCGGGGTGCTGGTCCGGTCGAACGATCAGCGGTAGTTCTTCCACCAGGGCGCGGCCATTCGCGACGAATGCGCTGTGGTTTGTCCAGCCTACTGTGAATTAGCGATTTGAGTAGGCCTGATAAGGCGCAGCCGCATCAGGCGGTTGTCTGCCTCAATCCTCCATGCCGCCAAAGAGCTCGCCCAGCCGCGGCAGCAGGCGCGCCAGTTCCAGCGTCATCAGGGCAAAGTCGGCATCGAAGTGCTCGGCCGGGGTTCCGGCACCCGTCTCTGCGGCCTCATCCAGCACCGTGTCCTCGAAGCGCAGGCGTTTCAGGTGCAGCTCCTCGTCGATGAGGAAGCTCATGCGCTCATCGAAGCGCAGTGCCAGGCGGGTGACCTGCTTGCCTGCGTCGAGGTGTGCGCCGACCTCTTCCGAGAAGAGATCCTCCTTGCGGATCCTGACCACACCCGCTTCCTCGCCGGTGGCGCGCAGTTCGCACTCGTCCATTACCTCGAACCCCGCAGGTGCGCGCTGTTCCTGTAGCCAGCGGGTCATATGCGCGGCAGGGGATTCCTTGGTCTTGAAAGGGACGACCGGCAATGATCCCAAGGTCTCGCGCAGCAGTCCGATGAACGCCTCTGCTCGGTTGCGGCTGGCGGAATCGATCACCAGCCAGCCGTTCTTCGGGTCCAGGTAGGCATACTGGCGCTGGCTGCGGCTGAAGGCGCGCGGCAGCATGTCGAGCAGCACTTCGTCCTTCATGCGCTGTTTCTCCCTGCCGCGCACCCTGCGTCCCTCGCGTGCTTCCACCTCTTCCAGCCGGGCCTCCAGGAGTTCGCGAACAGCGGCGGCAGGCAGTATCTTCTCCTCACGGCGCGCACAGAGCATGAGGTAGCCGCCAGCAGCGTGAATCAGCTGCGCGCCCTCCTTCCCCAGGGGCTCGGTCCAGCCCATGGTCTCCGGCTGGAGGCTGCCAAGGGGCTGGAAATGCCTTTCCGCGAGCTGTTGTTCCAGCTCCTCGGGAGCCGCTTCCAGCGGTTTGGTAAAGCGGTAGAGACACAGGTTCCTGAACCACATGAGCGCGGCCTCGTCGGTTGTGAAGGGCGCCGATTATGCCCAAAGGCGCGGTTGGCGCAAAGCGGAATGTGATTCGGTTTCCAAAAACCGTCTCTGCAGGGTGCGGCATCTCCCGCTTAGCCTTCGAATCGCCTCACCTGCACGGCTTGTAGGGTACAATCAGCCGCTCGAAACAGGAGTGCCGGGCAGTATCCGGCCCCGATTATTGCAACCCGGAAATGGAAAATTCGCAGATGAATGCAGAGAGTTCAATCACCATCGGCGTCATTGGCCTGGGCTACGTGGGCCTGCCACTGGCCGTCGAGTTCGGCAAGAAATTCAGGACCATCGGGCTGGATCTCAAGGAAGAGGTCATCGCCTGCTACCGCCAGGGATACGACCCCACCGGGGAAGTGGAGGAGCAGGGCTTTGCCGATTCCACGAAGCTGGAGTTCACCACCGACAAGGCAGATCTCGCCGATGCCGACTTTCTCATCGTCGCGGTGCCCACGCCCATCGACAAGGCCAACCAGCCGGACCTGACGCCCCTGGTGGGTGCCACCCACACCGCCGGTTTGGTGCTGAAGAAGGGGGCCACGGTGGTCTTCGAATCCACCGTCTATCCGGGCCTGACCGAAGAGGTCTGCGTGCCCATCCTTGAACAGGAGTCGGGGCTGAAGTGGAAGCAGGATTTCCACGTTGGCTATTCGCCGGAGCGGATCAATCCCGGCGACAAGGTGCACACGCTGACGCGCATCGTCAAGGTGGTCTCCGGTGACGACGAGGCCTGCCTCGATGCCGTGGCCGATCTCTATGAATCCATCATCGAGGCCGGCGTCTTCCGCGCAGCCTCCATCAAGGAGGCGGAAGCGGCCAAGGTGATCGAGAACACCCAGCGTGACCTGAACATTGCCCTGATCAACGAGCTGGCGATCATCTTCGACCGCCTGGGCATCGACACGCTGAACGTGCTGGAGGCCGCCGGTTCCAAGTGGAACTTCCTGCCGTTCCGGCCGGGGCTCGTGGGCGGGCACTGCATCGGGGTCGATCCCTACTACCTGACGCACAAGGCCGAGGCGGTGGGCTACAACCCGCAGGTGATTCTCGCGGGCCGGCGCATCAACGACAACATGGGCAAGTTCGTGGCGGAGAAGACCATGAAGCTGATGCTGTCGAACAACCATGACGCGGTGGAGAGCCGCGTCGGCATCCTGGGGCTCACCTTCAAGGAAGACTGCCCCGACCTGCGCAACTCCAAGGTGGTGGATATCATCAGTGAGCTGCAGGAGTACGGCGTGGAGCCCATGGTCTTCGACCCGGTGGCGGACAGGTCGGAGGCGGAAGCCTACATCGGCAAGGCGATGACGCCGCTGGATGAGTTCACCGACCTCGACGCACTGATCATCGCCGTGCCCCACGAGACCTTCCGTGACCGGCCTGTGGGCGACTATATCGGCATGATCACCCCGAAGGGCTGCCTCATCGACGTGAAATCCATGCTCGATCCTGCGCAGATCCCGGAAGGGACCAGCTTCTGGCGGTTGTGATCGTGGCGGGCAACTACGAAGCGCTGCAAAGGCGGCTACAGGCCGAACCGGCTGCCTGGCTGATCACCGGCGTGGCCGGCTTCATCGGCTCCAATCTCCTGGAGACCCTGCTGAAGCTGGATCAGAAAGTGGTGGGGCTGGACAACTTCTCCACCGGCCACCAGTACAACCTGGACGAGGTTCAGGGCCTGGTGACGCCGCAACAGTGGCAGAACTTCACCTTCCTGGAAGGCGATATCCGAAATCCGGAGGATTGCCGTGAAGCCTGCGAAGGGGTGGACTACGTCCTGCACCAGGCAGCGCTGGGCTCGGTGCCCCGCTCGCTGGAAGACCCGGCGCTCACCAACGAGAACAACATAACCGGCTTTCTCAACATGCTCATCGCGGCACGGGATGCCGGGGTGAAGCGCTTCGTCTATGCCGCTTCCAGTTCGACCTACGGGGACCACCCCGACCTGCCCAAGCAGGAGGAGAAGATCGGCAACCCGCTCTCCCCCTACGCGGTGACCAAGCTGGTGAACGAGCTCTATGCCAGTGTCTTTGCCCGCAGTTATGGCTTCAGGACCATCGGGCTGCGCTACTTCAACATCTTCGGCCGCAGGCAGGATCCCGAGGGGGCCTACGCGGCGGTGATCCCCAAGTGGTTCGCCGGCATGATCAAGGGCGAGAGTGTCTTCATCAACGGCGATGGCACCACCAGCCGTGATTTCTGTTACATCGACAACTGCGTGCAGGCCAATCTGCTGGCGGCCACCACCGAATCCGAGGAGGCCGTGGACCAGGTCTACAATGTTGCCTTCGGCGAGCGCACCTCGCTGAACGAGCTGTTCGGGCTGGTCAGGGAGCGGGTTGCTGTCCAGTACCCGCAGGCTGCGCAGATCGAGCCGACCTATCGGGATTTCCGGCCGGGTGACGTGCGCCATTCACTGGCGGATATCGGCAAGGCCCGACAACTGCTCGGCTACGAACCGGCGTATTCCATTGCCCAGGGGCTGGACGAAGCCGCGGCCTGGTATCTTCGCAGCCTGGGCTGACCAGTCGTTCCTGATGTTGTTGGGCACGCTGTGCTTTGCCCAACCTACCCACACTGACACCGGTAGGATGGGCGTAGTGCAGCGTGCCCATCAATCCGGGATCGTGTAGGAGGCCCGTCCCCGGGGCGAACCTGGAACGATTCACGGCCGGGAGGCCGCTCCTACGGGATCCGTCATGATCCCTGCAGTTCCCGCAGCAGCTGCTCGGCCTCTGCCTTCTCCGCGAACTCCTTGCCTTCTTTCAGCAGTGCCTTGAGTGTTAATGGCCATCGCGGATTCAACTCGCTAGTGCAACGAGTGGTTTGATCCCGAAGAATACCTGATTGGGTGTCTTGTACCCCAGGCATTTTCGAGGGCGATTGTTCAACTTGTCCATGATCTCCAGGACCTGCCTGTCCGTCAGTTTGTTGAAGTCGGTTCCCTTGGACAGGTACTGCCGGATAAGC
>QNZQ01000125.1 GCA_003972985.1 Gammaproteobacteria bacterium
ACACCGGTCTCCCATATGACTGGACGCCGCGTTCGGATGCTCCCTTGGGATCCCCTTTGGCGCCTTCGGCACGTCGGGTATCCCGTGTCGCCTCGCGGCTACCGGGGACTACCCGCCTTCGCTTCGCTCTCCATGGCGGGCAGCGGCTGAAGGCGATGGCACAGGGGATCCGGCTCACGCCCCCCAGGTATTCGCTTACCTTGTTGCTGTGCAGGCAGAGCACCTTCGCCAGCTGGGCCGCATTGAGCCCCCACAGGTTCATCACCTCCTTCAGTTCTTCAGCGGTCATACCGTCTCCTCCTCTTTTCCGCTCATCCTGACAAAGTCCGCGCCTTTTGAGAAGATGAACCCATGAAAGGGCTGCGTCTCTCGGGCATCTTCCGCTTCCTGGCGGGCATCCTGCTGGTGCAGGTCGCCACTGCGCTGCTGGTGGTCACGGCCATCCGGCTGGATACGCGCGAGGCGTGGCTGCTGCTCGGGCTCTTCGCGCTCACACTCGGCCTGGTGACCGCCTTCTGGTTCGGCACCATTGCGTCCCACGCCCACCAGGAGGTCACCGCGCGCCTGCGCGAGCAGTTTTCCCGCGAGCGAGAGAAGATCAAGGTACGTGCCGAGCGCGAAAAGACCAAGGTGATCCAGAAGAGCCAGCAGCAACTGGAAAAGGAACGCCGCAAGACGCAGGCCAAGGCGAATACCCGGGTCACCCTGATGTTCACCGGGCTGGTGGCGGCGGGCGGCCTCATGGTCTTCACCCAGTTCATGACCTTCGGCCTGCTGCTGATGACCGGGGCCGGCGGCGCGCTGGCCGGCTACATGCTGCGCCTGAAGCAGCAGATGCTTTCGGGGAAAAAGGCGCAGCCGGTGCTGCCCCGGGCGAAATCGCCCAAGCTCATCGCGAAGGAATGAGCGGCTGCCGCAGCAGTTCCTCCACAATCTCCACCAGCCTCTCCAGCGCACCACGGTTCCCCTCCACGGCGCGCCGCCCATTCTCCCCGATGCGCGAACGCTCGCTGGCATCGCCCAGCCATGCCGAAACCACCTTGGCAAGCTCGTTCGAATCGCGGACCTGCACGGCCGCCCCCTTATTGCGCAACAGGGAGGCGATGGCGGTGAAGTTGAAGACATGGGGCCCGAAGACCACCGGCACTCCCTGGGCGGCAGCCTCGAGCATGTTGTGGCCGCCGGTCTCCACCAGGCTCCCGCCGATGAAGGCCGCGTCCGTCACCCCCAGGAAGAGCGGCAGTTCACCCATGGTGTCCACCAGGAACACCTGGGTATGGGGCTCGCAGGGAACGAGCATAGAACGGCGCACGAAGCGGTAGCCTTGGCGCTGCAGCAGCGCCGCCACCCGCTCGAAACGCTCCGGATGGCGCGGCACCAGGAGCAGCAGCGCCAAGGGGATCTTCTCCAGTATCCGGGCGTGGGCCGCCAGCACCTGCTCCTCTTCCCCTTCGTGGGTGCTCGCGGCGATCCACACGGGGCGGTCCTCGCCCAGCAACCGTTTCACCACCTGCGCCTGCTCCTGCACGCTGGCGGGAATCCTCATGTCGAACTTGATGCTGCCGGTGACCTGGACCCGCTCCCGGCGCACCCCCAGCTGGACGAAACGCTCGGCATCGGCGGGCGACTGGGCCGCAACCGCACGTATCCGACCGAATACCCGGCGGGAGAATCCGCCAAGGCGGGCGTAGCCGCGGGCCGAGCGCTCCGAGAGCCGCCCGTTGGCGAGCAGGGTGATAATGCCCTGCTCTTCGCACTGCTGCAGCAGGTTGGGCCAGATCTCGGTTTCCACCATCACCAGCATGCAGGGCTGGACCCGGCGCAGGAAGCGCTTCAGGCACCAGGGCAGATCGTAGGGGAAGTAGACGTGGAAGAGATCCCTGCCGAACAGCACTCTCGCCCGCTCGGATCCCGTGGGGGTACTGGTGGTAAGGGTGATGGCGAGCTCGGGATGGCGCTTCTGCAGGTGCCGCACCAGGGGCTCGATGGCCTGCACTTCGCCCACGGAAACGGCATGGATCCAGATGCCGCCCGGCAGCGGTGCCCCCTCGAAGAGGCCGAAGCGCTCTCCGAGCCGCTCCCGGTAGGCGGGAGCGCGCAGACTGCGCCACAGCAGCCGCAGCAGCACCAGCGGCAGGAGCAGGTAGAGCAGCCCGGTATAGACTCTCATCGCAGGATGCTTTCCACGATGCCCACGTTCTGGCGCAAGTGATCGGGATCGATGGTGCCGACGATCATGGCGCTCACGCCCGGCAACCCGAAGACATGGCGCATGGCCGCCCGCACGCCTTCAGCACCCGGCACATGACCGCTCTGCAGCCCTTTCTTCACCAGCACCCCCTTGCCAGCAGCAGCGGCGGCTTCGAAGACTGGCCGCTCTTCGTCGTACTCCGGGTTGGCGGTGGCCATCACCACGTCCAGCAGCCGCACCGCCTCCAGCCCTCCCTCGACGCTCTTGGAAGAGATGCCGTGGCTGCGGATCAGGCCCTTCTCCTTGAGCAGTTCCAGGGCGTCCACCACCCCCTCCTCGCGCAGGATGCGCAGGTCGTCGCCGTCGGAATGGATGAGCACGCAGTCGAGGTAGTCGGTAGCGAGCTGCTTCAGGCTCTGCTGCACCGTGGCCAGGGTGTGGGCATGGCTGAAATCGAAGCGCGACCGCCCGCCCTCGAAAATCTCCCCCACCTTGGAGACGATGACCCAGTCCTCGCGCGGCCCCGGCAACAGCTTCCCCAGGCGCTCCTGGCTGGTACCGTAGGCCGGCGCCGTGTCGATCAGATTGATGCCGAGATCCCGCGCCAGCCAGAGCAGGCGCTCCACGGCCGCATCGTCGGGAATCTCGAATCCCCTTGGATACTTCACCTGCTGGTTGCGACCGATCTTTACCGTGCCCAGTCCGAGCGGACTCACATCGATCCCGGTACTGCCCAGGGGTCTCAGCTCCATTGGACCACCTCCCAGGGAAGAGGCGCCAACGGCGCTCTTTCCAGCGGCAGTCCGGCAACAGGGCTTCCCGAAGGTGCGCTGTCCGAAAGTGCTTCGAGCACGCGATCCGCCACCCGGGGGGCGAAGGCCAGCTTGGTGGGCCAGGTCACCAGCACCCGCCCTTCCCGTCCCAGGAAGGCATCGTCCGGGCGCCTGCCGCCGGGAGTGGCCACTTCGGCACGGTCGATCTTCAGGGTGGCCCATTTCAGGCCGGAAAGGTCCAGCCAGGGCAGCAGTTCCCCGAGTTCGCGCCTGGCCACCCGGATCTGTTCAGCGGGTGAACGGTCCACACCCCGCTCCGCCAAGTTGCCGCCGAGATACCAGACCCATTCTCCACCGGCCAGAGGATGGCTGGTGATGGTGATGCGTGGATTGGCGCTCGCTTCCATGGCATGCGCATAGACCGGGGGCAGGGCGCCAGCGGCCATCACCATGTGCAGAGGACGGCGCTGCATCTTCGGATGCCGGAGACCAAGAGACTCTAGCAGCCGCGCGTTGCCGGCCCCGGCGGCCAGCAGGATGTGACGGGGCTTCAGCTCCCTGTCACCGACCCGAACGCTTTCCGCTCCAAAAGAAAGCTCGCCCGGCGCATAGAGGCTGCAGAGTCCACCCGCCTGTTCCACCAGCGTGGCCATGAGCGATGCGGTGTCCAGCACCGGTTCGTCCAGCCGGTAGAGCGCCCCATGGAATTCCGCCTGATCGAAGGGGGGCGGCAGTTGGTTCCGGGGAACCGCATGGGCACGGCTGCGCATCGCCCGGCTGCCGAAGAACCCGGCCAGCCCGGAGGCGAGCGATCCGCTGGACCAGAGATACTGGTGCGGGGAGAGAAGGCGCACCGGGGAGAGGTTAAGCTCCCCCTTCCCTTCCAGGCAGGCGCGCCAGCGGCCCGGCATCTCGCCGATGGCCCTGGCCGCCTCGGAGAGCCGGCCCGTGAGCGCATACTTGGTGCCTCCATGGATGATTCCCTGGGAAGCGATGGACTGCACCCCACCGAGAGCACGGCTCTCCAGCAGCAGCACCGAGTAACCGGCCTGCCGGGCGCGCAGCAGCGTCCAGAGGCCGGCGATACCGCCGCCGAAGATGAGCAGGTCCAGGTTCATGCCGCAGGGGCGCTGCTCGAAACCGCGCGGGTCACTGGAGCGTCACCGCCGTACCGCTCACCGCCACCATGAGCATGCCGCCCTGGGCACCGACGGTCTCGTAGTCCACGTCGATGCCCACGATGGCGTTGGCGCCCATCTCCTCGGCCTGGCGGGTCATCTCCTCGAAGGCGATGTTGCGCGCCTTCCTGAGCTCGTTTTCATAGGCCGCCGAGCGGCCGCCCACGATGTCGCGGATGCTGGCGAAGAGGTCCTTGAAGACGTTCGCGCCGAGGATCGCCTCGCCGGTGACCACGCCATGGTAGCGAAGGATTCCCCTGCCCTGGATCGTCGGTGTCGTCGAAAGAATCATGAAGTGTGACCTGCAGTAACAGAGTGAACTTTACCCCCGGATTTCCGGGGACTATGGACTATTCTCCGGACCCGGCGATGCGCTCCACGATGTTGGTGGTGGAGATGCCGTCGAGATAGCTCAGCACCTTCACTTCTCCGCCGGCCTCGCGCACACAGCGGGCACCGGGAATGGCATCCGGATCGTTGTCGCCGCCCTTCACCAGCAGGTCCGGCCGGAGATGGCAGATGAGCCGCTCCGGGGTCTCTTCCTCGAAAGGCACCACCCAGTCCACGAACCCCAGGGCGGCGAGCACGTGCATGCGGTTGGCCAGCGGGTTCACCGGCCGCCCCTCCCCCTTGAGCTGGCGTACCGTGGCATCGGCGTTCACTGCGACGACCAGCCGGTCGCCGAGGCGGCTCGCTTCTTCCAGGTAGGTGACATGACCGGCATGCAGCAGATCGAAGCAACCGTTGGTGAAGACCACCCGTTCACCGCGATGGCGGGCGGCTTCCACCAGCTCCACGAGCTGTTCCTCGGTGACCACGCCGTGCTCGGCGAGGCGCTGTTCCAGCAGGCGCCGTTCCAGCTCGGCGCGGGTGACGCCGGCAGTGCCCAGCTTGCCCACCACGATGCCGGCGGCGAGATTGGCCAGGGCCGTGGCCGCCTCCATGGACTCGCCGGCGGCCAGGGATGCCGCCAGCGTGGCGATGACGGTGTCGCCCGCGCCGGTGACGTCGAAAACCTCCTGGGCACGGGTGGGAAGGTGGTGGCATTCCCCCGCGTGGCTGATGAGGCTCATGCCCTCTTCCCCCCGGGTGATGAGCAGGTACTCGAGCCCAAGCGCCCGGCACAGCTCCAGTCCCCTCTCCTCAATCTCCCGCTCGCCGGAACAGGCCCCCACCACGGCCTCGAACTCGGCCAGGTTGGGCGTTACCAGGGTGGCACCGGCATAGCGGCTGAAATCGCTGCCCTTGGGGTCCACCAGCACCGGGGTGCCGGCGGCACGGGCCCGCTCGATCCAGGCCAGCGGGTTGGCCAGGGTCCCCTTGCCGTAGTCCGAGAGCACCACCAGCCGGTGTGCCGGCAGCTGTGCCTCGAACTCCTCCAGCAGGCTTTCCTCGTCGTAATCGGGAAAGCCGTCCTCGAAGTCGAGCCGGATGAGCTGCTGGTGGCGGCTGACGATGCGCAGCTTGGTGATGGTGGGAAAACGGGAGTCGCTGTGGAAATGGCACTTGATCCCGGCCTCGGAGAGTCTCTCGCGCAGCTGCTCCGCCACGGCATCCTCGCCGGTGATGCCCACCAGTCCCACCCTGCCACCGAGCGCACTCAGGTTGTACGCCACGTTGCCCGCGCCACCGGGGCGTCCCTCCTCGCCACGCACGTGCACCACGGGAACCGGCGCCTCGGGCGAGATCCGCTCGGTGGCACCATGCCAGTAGCGGTCGAGCATCAGGTCGCCCGCCACCAGCACCCGCGACGAAGAGAAGTCTGGAAGTCGGCTCACCTCAGAAGTAGACCACCATCTGCGCCTGCCCCCCGAACTGGCTGCCGGTTCCGCCGAGGCCGATGTTCGCACCGGCCTTCAGCTCCAGGTGCTTGCCGATGGGCCACAGCAGCTCGGGCAGGATGGAGAACTGGTTGAGGTCCGAGAAATCACCGAAATAGGTGGCCTCGAGCACGGGATAGATCATCTTCCAGGGAGAAAAGACCACGGCGGCCTTCAGGTCGGCAGCGCCAAAGGTACCCTTGTTTCCGCCTGGATAGATGTCGTCGGCCTGCCAGTAGTAACGCAGTCCCAGGTTGGCCAGCACCCGGCCGAAACTCTGTTCGCGGTCGTACTTGATGCCGGCGTGGAAGACGTTACCGGTGTGGTTGATAATATCAAAGGACTTCTCCCAGGGATTGTACTTGGTGGTGTCGAGCCGGTCCGCCTTGGTGCCCCCACCCAGGTAATAGGAGAAGTTGTAACCGCGATCGGGGGCAAAGAAGAGCTGATGCTCGAAAGAGAGGGTGAAGAAGTCATAGACCCCGCCGTAGCCCTCGATGTCCACCTTTTCACCGGGGAAGGCGGGCTGGTCCTTCTTGATCCGGGCGTCCCCATCGGTCTTGAAGGGATAGACCAGGCGCAGCCGGAAGCGTTCGGCGAAGGGAATGGAGGCCTCGGCGCTGGCAGTCCAGCCATCGAAATTGTCCACCTCGTCCAGTTCCACGTCGCTGAAGCTCTCGATGCCCAGCTTGGCCTCGGCCCGGGTGCCGATTTCCGCGTAGGTGGTACGCATGGGCTCGGGCGGACCGGCCAGGGAAAAGGTGCTGCCCAGCAGGCAGAAGGCCGCCACGAGCATTGTCGCAGATCTGTTCATGATTCCAGGTTCACTCCTCACTATTTGGTATTGGGTCAATCCCGGCGCCCGCGCTCCCAGGACCGGTCATAGGCCATGATCTTCGGTTTGAGCCGTCGCTTGTAGCTGTCGCCACGGGGCAACGCCTGAAGATAGCGCTCCACGAAGGGCTCGAAACCGAATGCGCGCACTTCCAGGCTGTTGGGATCGCTGGCAAAGAGGTGCCGGAAGTTCCGGGCCCGGGCATTCTGGCTCAGCGGCCAGGGACGGAAGCGCATGTCCTGCAGATCGATGAGCCCCAGGTTGTCGTCTTCGAGCAATAATACATTGCCCGGATGCACAGAGCGAAAATAGATGCCCTTTTCATGAAGTTCGGCGAGAAAGGCAGCCAGTTTCACCGCCAGCGAATCGTCCCTGCGCCGCACCAGCAACTCGGCGAAGCTTTTTCCCGGCAGGTGCCGGTAGACGACTCCGTGCCGCTCGATTTCGGGACAGTGAAAGGTATCCAGCACTTCGGGCGCGCAGATGCCGCGTTTGTGCAAGCGCCGGGCGTTCAACGCGAAGCGGGTGCTGTAGGGCACCAGCCGCGCCGAAGTCATTATCCGCCTGGTGCGAAACAGCTTGACCACGCGATCGTCCGGCAACAGCCACACCTTGACGCCATAGTCCTCCTCCTGGAGTACCCTGGCACCCCGGATCAGCGCTTCGTACTCGGTACGGCTGATCCTGCGATTCACCGTCGTTTTCTCAGGACGTAGGTGCGCCACATGGACCAGCCGGGCAGGAAATCCACCTTGGCGACGATGTCGAAACCGCTCTGGTCGAACTCCTGCTCCAGCTGCCTGCGCGGGCGGACGAATCGATCCTGGTAGCGGCGCTTGTAGGGCACCTTGCCGCTGGCGCGGGCCTGTTCCAGCCGGCGCCGCTTCCAGCCCATGTAGTTGCCATCCACCCACAGCGATAGGCAGACGGTATCCCGGGTCACCCGGTGGAACTCGCGGAAGATGCGCAGGCGGTCCTCCGCTTCCCCGATGTGGTGTAGCAGGCGCATGCAGAAGATGTTTTCCACCGCCTCGTCGGGCAGGTCGATGTCGAAGGCGGAAGTCCGGAAGATACGGAAGCGCTTCACCAGTTCGGGCGGACGGTACTGCTTCGCCACCTCCAGCATATCCTCGGAATAGTCCGCCGCCAGCAGTTCCCGGTGAGGATCCTCGGCCAGCAGTTCCCAGAAACGGCCGGTTCCGCAGGGCAGGTCCAGGATCGATTTCGGGTTGCCGGCCAGCGCCAGCGCCTTGCGCGCATTCTGCTGCTCGCGCCAGTTGGAGAGACGGCGGCTCAGCGATTCGTTGTGCTTGTGGAAATAGCGCTCCGCCGTTTTCCGGTTGTAGAGGGTGGAAAAGAAGAGTTCACCCTCCTCCGTTTCCGGCGGGTTCTTTGGATCATGCATGGCCTGCGGGCTCCTGGTGGACGATCTGGTTATTGTACAGGCGGGCGTATTCGCCCTTGCGTTCGATGAGGTCGGCATGTGCCCCCGACTCCACGATGCGACCGTCGCGGATCACCAGGATCTCGTCGGCGTGCTCGATGGTGGAGAGGCGGTGCGCGATGACAATGGTGGTGCGGTTCGCCGTGAGATTGGCCAGCGCCGCCTGCACGTGGCGCTCGGAGGCGGTGTCCAGCGCCGAGGTGGCCTCGTCCAGCACCAGGATGGGCGTATCCTTGAGCAGCGCGCGGGCGATGGCGATGCGCTGCCGCTGGCCGCCCGAGAGGCGCACCCCGTCCTCGCCCACCAGGGTGTCGAAACCCTCGGGCAGCTGGCGGATGAACTCCAGGGCGTGGGCCGCTTCCGCCGCCGCCTCCAGGGCCTCCTGGTCGGGCGGCTCCTTCATGCCGTAAGCGATGTTCGCCGCCACCGTGTCGTTGAAGAGCACCGACTCCTGGCCCACGTAGGCGATCTGCTCACGCAGGCTGCGCAGGGTGATCTCCTGCAGCGGAATGTCATCCAGGTGGATCTGCCCCGCGGTGGCATCGTAGAAACGCGGAATGAGCGCGGCAATGGTGGTCTTGCCGCTTCCGGAAGGCCCCACCAGCGCCACGGTGCGCCCGGGCCGGACCTCGAAGGTGACACCGCGCAGCGCATCGCTGTCGGCCTGGGGATAGCGGAAATGGACATCCTCGAAGCGGATGTGCCCCTGCACCCTTTCCACCTCGCGATTTCCCGTGTCGTTCTCCGGCTGCTGATCGATGAGCTCGAAGACGCTCTCGGCGCCGGCAAGACCGGTCTGCAATGGCTGGTTGATGGCAGTGAGCCGCTTGATGGGGGCGAAGAGCATGCCCAAGGCGGCAAAGTAGGAAACGAACTCGCCCACCGACATGGGTTCGCCGCCCGCCTGCCCGGTGCCGGCGTAGATGAGGATGGCGATCATCACCGCACCGATGAACTCCACCACCGGCACGGAGGTGGCATCGGCCACCTTCAGCTTGAAGCGGTGGCGGCGCACCCAATTGGCCAGCTTGCGGAAACGCCGGCGCTCGTAGGTCTCGCCGCCGAAGACCTTGACGATCTTGTGCCCGCGCACCGCCTCCTCCAGTGCATGGGTCATCTCGCCCATGACGCGCTGCACGTTGCGGCTCTCGCGCCGCATGCGCGTGGAGATGAAGCGCACGAACCCGAGCATCACCGGCAACAGCAGGAAGACGATGAGGGTGAACTGCCAGTTGAGCCAGAGCATGTAGATCAGCAGCCCCAGCACGGAGATGCTGTCGCGCACCAGTACCGTCAGCACGCGGGTGGCCGCCGTGGTCACCTGGGTGACGTCGTAGGTGAGCTTGGCGATGAGGTTACCGGTGGCGTGGGCGTCGAAATAGCTCGTGGGCAGGCTGAGCAGCCGGTCGAACATGCGGTTGCGCAGGTCCAGCACCACCTTGCCCCCCACCCACTGAAAGGCGACGCGGCTGAGGAAGTTGGAACCCCCGCGCACCAGGAACAGCAGCAGCAGCATGATGGGCGACCAGAAGAGGTACTCGGGATCACGCTCCACGAAGGTACCGTCCAGCAGCGGCTTGAGCAGCCAGGGGATGGCCGGCTCGGTGAGCGCCAGGATGACGATGAAGAACAGCCCGCCCGAAAAGGCCTTCCAGTAGGGCTTGACATGCTTCAGCAACCGCAGGTAGACGGCGGTGCTCACGTTGGCGGACAGGGGCTTCTTCACTGACGGACGGGATAGATGCGCAGGTCGGACCGATTCGGGCGAGTGCGGAAACGGCGGTGGATCCAGAGGTACTGCTCCGGCGTCTGCCGCACCCACTTCTCCACCAGCCGATTCACCCGCAGGGTATCCGCCTCCAGGTCACCGGTGGGAAAATCCTCCCAGGCCGGTTCCAAGTAGAGATCGTAGCCACTGCCATCCTCCCGCCGGATGGCGTGAAAGGGCACCACGGCAGCGCCGGTGAGTTTCGCCAGGCGAGCGGTGGCCGAGTTGGTCGAAGCAGGGATACCAAAGAAGTCCACGAAGACGGATTCACGGCGGGAAGTGTTCTGATCCACAGCATACCATACCGCCTTGCCCGCTTTCAGTGCGCGCAGCAGGCCGCGCACGTCGTCGCGCGGGATCTGCTCCAGCAGCTGCCCGCGTGCCTCGAAGATCACCTTCTCCATCACCGGGTCGTTGCTGGGCCGGTAGAGCGCCACGAAAGGCACTTCGCGTCCCAGCAGCCGGCCGCTCAACTCGGGGCTGTTGAAATGGGCCGAGAGCAGCAGCACCCCCTTCCCCCGCGCCAGCGCCTGCTGCAGATTCTCCATGCCGTGGATCTCGCCGAAACCGCCGGGGCGATCCTCGCAGCGGCTGCGCGGGGCCCACCAGGCGAAAGGGACCTCCAGAAAAGCGATGCCCAGGTTGTCGAACTGCCTGCGCAGCAGGTTCTTTCGCCATTCCCTGCTTTTTTCCGGGAAGCAGAGATCGATGTTGATGCGGGCGATGGCCTTGCGGCGCGGCATGACCAAGGCATAGAACCTTCCCAGCAATGGCCCCAGCCGCAACACCCAGGGATAGGAGAGATGGCCCATGAACCGCATCACGCCAACCCCCAGCCAGCTGGGCCAGTAGCGCGGATGACAGAGACTCCGCTGCTTCCTGTTCGACTCGGATCTCTTCAATGATCCTCACTCTGAAGTTATATATCCCACTTGGCTCTTCACCAAATCAGGTGGGTAACAGTTGCTGGCTGATGGCCTCTGGGTAGAGATCGAGTCCGCCAAGGTGGAAGTAAATGGCGTTGGCAAAGCGCTCCTTGTTGCGGAAGCCATGGCTCCGAACCTTGATCGCCTTGATGC
>QNZQ01000175.1 GCA_003972985.1 Gammaproteobacteria bacterium
GGTGTGTAGCCGCAACGAGCTTGCGATGTTGTGGCGGAACGCCGGGTGACCAGGACGGCCGGGGCACCAATGAGTTGTCGAAGATCGAGTCGATTTTGGGGACTCGGATGTCCCAAAATCTTTCACGAGATCGAAGACTCGCTTGTCCGACCAGGATCATGAAACCGGCACCCAGCCGGCGTAGCCCCTTCTTGTTCATTATTGGATCTCCCTTTGCATCAGTCGTTGAAACGGCTGGCCCGCTCGGCTAGCCGATTGACGGATGTCAGTATAGGAGACGGTTACCGTACCGGGATTGACGGCAATCAACTATTCCCCTTTTTCAGCAGGGAATAGTTCTTCCCCGGTCGAAGGCTCGACAGTGAACCACAGATCATAGGTCGATCCGCGACTGAAGCGTTTTTCGAGCCGGAAGCGATAGCCCTCCGCCTCCCACTCGCCTTCGATGGCCGAAAGGAAGGCCTCGCGTGTTCGGGATGGAAGCGAATGCCCCGTGGCCTTTTCCGTCATCGTCCGGGCATACTCGTGGAATTTTTCCAGTACACCCTGCGGGCCGCGGTAGGAACGCATGCGCAGTTCCAAGAGCAGTTTCCGCGGCTGGCTTTCACTGCCCATGACCCGGTAGCGAACATCACTGGCGCCGGCCGGATCACCCTGGACCAGCTTCTTTCTCGCTGTAGTGCATCCCCAGACACCGTTACCCTGGTTGCGCCATTTCTTCGGCCCGCTGAACCCCTCTGATCTCATCAGCAGGCAGAGTTTCTGCGTATCCATCCCGGGAAAGGCCTCCCCGGTCAGGACCGGGGACGAGAACAGCAACGCTGCAAGCGAAAGCAGGAAAGCCTTCATCGGCAACCCTCGATCTGGGAAACATCCCGCACCGCCCCGCGCGCGGCATCCGTGGTCATGGCCGCGTAGGCGCGCAGCGCCTCGCTCACGGTTCGATCCCGCGCCACCGGCTTCCAGGGCTGCTCGCGGGCCTGCATGGCCTCGCGGCGCCTGTGCAGCTCCTCGTCGCTGACCGCGATGCGGATAGCGCGCTCCGGAATGTCGATCTCGATAGTATCCCCCTCCTCGATGAGCGCAATGTTCCCCCTGCCCGCCGCTTCGGGCGAAACATGGCCGATGGAGAGCCCCGAGGTGCCGCCGGAGAAGCGTCCGTCTGTGATGAGGGCACACTCCTTGCCCAGCCCCTTGGATTTGAGGTAACTGGTGGGATAGAGCATCTCCTGCATCCCCGGACCGCCCTTGGGTCCCTCGTAGCGGATGATCACCACGTCCCCGGACTTCACCTGGTCGGTGAGGATCGCCTCCACCGCCGCCTCCTGGCTCTCGAAGACCCGTGCGGGACCGCTGAATTTCAGTATGGACTCGTCCACGCCGGCAGTCTTGACGATACAGCCGTTCTCCGCCAGGTTGCCGTAGAGCACCGCCAGCCCGCCATCCTGGCTGTAGGCATGCTCCCGGTCACGGATGCACCCCTTCTCCCGGTCCAGGTCCAGGCTCTCGTAGCGCCGGTTCTGGCTGAAGGCCTGCTGGCTGGGTACGCCACCGGGCGCGGCGCGGAAGAAGTCCTGGCGCTTGCGGTCTCCGGTGAAGCGCACGTCCCACAGCGCCAGCGCCTCGGCCATGGTACGCGCGTGCACCGTGGGCACCTCGTGGTGGATGAGGCCGGCCCTGTCCAGTTCGCCGAGAATGGCGAAGATGCCGCCGGCGCGGTGCACGTCCTCCATGTGGTAGTCGGGCGTCGAAGGCGCCACCTTGCACAGGTTGGGCACCTTGCGCGAGAGGCGATCGATATCCGCCATGGTGAAGTCCACCTTCGCCTCGTGGGCCGCCGCCAACAGGTGCAGAACGGTATTGGTGGAACCGCCCATGGCGATGTCCAGGCTCATGGCGTTCTCGAAGGCCTCGAAGGTGGCGATGGAGCGCGGCAGCACCGACTCGTCATCCTGCTCGTAGTAGCGTTTCGCCAGCCCCACGATGATGCTGCCCGCCTCCAGGAACAGCCGCTTGCGGTCGGCGTGGGTGGCCACCAGGGTGCCGTTGCCCGGCAGCGACAGCCCCAGCGCCTCGGTGAGGCAGTTCATGGAGTTGGCGGTGAACATGCCCGAGCAGGAGCCGCAGGTGGGACAGGCGGAACGCTCCACCAGGGCCACCTCCTCGTCGCTCTCGTTCTCGTCGGCGGCCATCACCATGGCATCCACCAGGTCCAGATGGTGTTCACCGTCCTTGAGGACCACCTTGCCCGCCTCCATGGGACCGCCGGAGACGAAGATGGTGGGAATGTTCAGACGCAGCGCCGCCATGAGCATGCCCGGCGTGATCTTGTCACAGTTGGAGATGCACACCAGCGCATCGGCGCAATGGGCGTTGACCATGTACTCCACCGAGTCGGCGATGAGATCCCGCGAGGGCAGCGAGTAGAGCATGCCGCCGTGGCCCATGGCGATACCGTCGTCGATGGCGATGGTGTCGAACTCCTTGGCCACGCCTCCCGCCGCCTCGACGGCACCGGCCACCAGCTGCCCCATGTCCTTCAGGTGCACGTGACCCGGCACGAACTGGGTGAAGGAGTTGGCAATGGCGACGATGGGCTTCTCGAAATCCTCGTCCTTCATGCCGGTGGCCCGCCACAGGGCGCGGGCGCCGGCCATGTTGCGGCCATGGGTGGTGGTATGGGAACGGTATCTGGGCATGGCGTGTGTCTCCGCGCGTTGTGCAATGGCAGGAAATTATAGGAGATTGCCTGTGCAGATGTGGGCCGGGTTTCAACCCGACCCCGAAAGGCCTGCGCCCATCCTACTGGCCGAGGATATCGAGTGCCTCGGAAAGCCTTCGCACCGGCACCACCTCGATCCCCTTCACCGCCTTGCGCGGGCGGTTGGCCTCAGGCAGCAGAATGCGGGAAAAGCCATGCTTGGCGGCCTCGCGCACCCGGTCCTCGCCGCTGGGCACAGGGCGGATCTCCCCCGCCAGCCCCACCTCACCGAAGGCCGCCAGCCCCTGCGGCAGGGGGCGGTCGCGGAAACTGGAGAGCACCGAGAGCAGCACCGGCAGGTCTGCGGCCGTTTCCGTGACGCGCACGCCACCGACCACGTTCAGGAACACGTCCTGGTCGAACATGCCAATGCCACCGTGGCGGTGCAGCACCGCCAGGAGCATGGCCAGGCGGTTCTGTTCCAGCCCCAGCGCCACCCGGCGGGGGTTGCCCAGGGGACTCTGGTCCACCAGCGCCTGCACCTCCACCAGCAGCGGCCGGGTGCCCTCGCGGGTCACCAGGATGGCGCTGCCCGCCACCTCCTGCTGGTGGCGGGAGAGGAAGATGGCCGAGGGATTGCTCACCTCCCTGAGTCCCTTGTCGGTCATGGCGAACACGCCCAGCTCGTTCACCGCGCCGAAGCGGTTCTTGATGGCCCGCACCAGGCGGATCTGGCTGCCCGCTTCACCTTCGAAATAGAGCACCGTGTCCACCATGTGCTCCAGCACCCGCGGCCCGGCCAGCGCCCCTTCCTTGGTGACGTGGCCCACGAGGAACAGCGAGGTGCCGGTCTGCTTGGCAAAGCGCACCAGCTGCGCCGCCGACTCGCGCACCTGGGCCACCGAACCGGGCGCCGACTGCAGCTGCTCGGAGTAGAAGGTCTGGATGGAGTCCATCACCATCACCGCGGGCCGCTCCTTTACCGCCAGCGCCAGGGTATGCTCCACGCATGTCTCGGTGAGCAGGCGCAGCTTCTCTGCCGGCAGGTCGAGGCGCCGGGCGCGCATGCCGATCTGTTCCGCCGATTCTTCGCCGCTCACGTAGAGTGCCGGCATCTGCTCCGACAGGCTGGCCAGCGCCTGGATCAGCAGGGTGGACTTGCCGATGCCGGGATCCCCGCCGATGAGCACCACGGAACCCTGCACCAGTCCGCCGCCCAGCACCCGGTCCAGCTCCGGCAGGCCCGTGGCGCTGCGCCGAGTGTGCCCCGGCTCCACTTCGGCGAGAGAGCGGATGGCCGCGGCGGCATCACCGGCATAACCGGCAAACCGGGGAGCGAGCGCCTTCTTCTGCGCTACTGCCACGCCCTCCTCCAGGGTGTTCCAAGCACCGCAATCGGCGCACTGGCCGGCCCATTTGGGAAAGCTGGCGCCACACTCCCGGCAGGTGTAAAGGGTCTTGGTCCGGCTCACTCCCGATAACCCCGCACCACCCTGGCGGTGATGCCGCAGAACAGCGTATAGGGGATGGTATTGGCCGCCGCGGCGATCTCCTCCGCCGGCAGGCCCGGCCCCCACAGGAGCACTTCGTCGCCCACCCGGGCGTGGGGCAACTCGCGCAGGTCGAGGATCAGCGTATCCATGGAGACCCGCCCGATGCGGGGAACACGCTGGCCACGAACCAGCACCGGTGTCCCCGAGGGCACTTCGCGGGGATAGCCGTCGCCGTAACCGGCAGCCGCCACGCCGATGCGCATCTCCTCCGGAGCCACCCATTCCCCCCCGTACCCCACGGGGGACCCCTTGGCCACCTCCTTCACCGCGATGAGCCGCGAACGGAAGCTCATCACCGGTTCGAGTTCCTGCACCGGGGTGGCGAAGGGTGAGGCCCCGTAGAGCATGATTCCCGGACGCACCCAGTGGGCGTGGGTATCCGGCCAGCCCAGGATGCCGGCCGAGTTGGCCACGGAGGCCGGCAGGAGCGATTCCCCGGTGGCCTCGTTGAAACGGGCCAGCTGGGTGCGCGTGTAGTCGTCGCCCAGGTCGTCCGCATTGGCCAGGTGAGTGAGCACCCCTGCCACTTCGGCCACCGCAGGCAGTTCCCGCAACTGTTCGAGGCGCAGGCGGAATTCGTAGGGGGGGAATCCCAGGCGGTGCATTCCGGTATCCAGCTTGATCCAGCAGCCCAAAGGCCGGGCCAGCTTCGCCCGGGACAACGCCTCGATCTGTTCGGCATGATGGATCACCACCTCGAGACCGGCTTGCGCGGCGGCCTCCATTTCCGCCCTGTCATGGGCGCCGGCCAGGACCAGCAACCGCTTCGACGGCTGATGCTGGCGCAGCAGCACACCTTCGTCCACCCGTGCCACCGCCAGCGCATCGGCATCCTCCAGGGCATGGGCCACCTCGAGCATGCCGTGGCCGTAACCGTCGGCCTTGATCACCGCCATCACGCGGCTGCCGGGTGCGTGCTTGCGCACCACGCCGAGGTTGTGGCGCAGGGCGCTGGCGTCGATTTCAATGGTCGGTAGAAAAGACATTGCCCGGTGGATCGGCTTCAATCACATTGTGTTGGGCAAAGCGCAACCTGCCCAATAAAGAGGAAACGAAGCAGAGCCGGATCAGTGCAGATCGCCATACACCTCGTTGATGTAGTTCTCGAACTTGGTGTACTGGCCGAGAAACGTGAGCCGTACCGTGCCGATGGGGCCGTTGCGCTGCTTGCCGATGATGATCTCGGCCATCCCCTTGTCGGTACTCTCCTCGTTGTACACCTCGTCGCGGTAGATGAAGACCACCAGGTCGGCATCCTGCTCGATGGAACCGGACTCGCGCAAGTCGGACATCACCGGCCGCTTGTTGGGGCGCTGCTCCAGGTTGCGGTTGAGCTGGGAAAGGGCGATCACCGGCACCTCCAGTTCCTTGGCCAGCGCCTTGAGGCTGCGTGAGATCATGGAGATCTCGTTGGTGCGGTTCTCCGCCGCACCCGGCGCCTGCATGAGCTGCAGGTAGTCGATGACGATGAGCCCCAGCTGCCCCTGTTCCCGCATTAACCGGCGGGCCCTGGCGCGCAGGTCGGTGGGCGACAGTGCCGGGGTATCGTCGATGAAGAGTTTTGCCTGGCTGAGGATGTTGATGGCCGAGGTGAGCCGTGGCCACTCATCGTCCTCCAGCTTGCCGGTGCGGATGCGGTGACCGTCGATGCGTCCCAGGGAGGACATCATGCGCATGGTGAGCGCCTCGCCCGGCATCTCCATGGAGAAGACCGCCACCGGCTGCCCCGACTTGATGGCCACGTTCTCGGCGATGTTCATGGCGAAGGTGGTGTTATGTACCAGCACATCTTCGGCAACGAAATTGTGCGTATCCGGCACACTGAGATCGTACACCTGCTGCTTGCCGAGGTATTCGATCGATTCGATCCGATCCCAATAGAGATCGCTTTCCGCCAAAGCCTTCAGCTCCGGATCCTGCAAGGCCGTCGCAAATTCCCCCATCAGCTGCCGCCCAATGCCGCGCTTGCCCACATGGAAATTGTGCCCACTGCCTCTACCCATGCGCTGCGCCAATTCCGCCCAGCTCATCCCGCCCTTGCGCTGCTCGATCAGCGACCAGACCTCCACCGGCAGGACATCCAGTATCACCTTTGAAGACTTGCCGCGACTGACGGCCAGCGCCTTTTCCACCGCTGCCTCCTTACCATGGATTCCGATTTCTTCGAGAAAACGCCGCAAGTGCGCCTGGTGAGTGATCCGAAGCTCATAGACCACACGATAGTCGTCCCGGTATTTCACTCGCCGACGGCGCAGCTTGGCCATGATGCCGAAACGCAAGAGCAGATGCTGAATGTCCCGGGCCAGGCCCTGGCTGACCGAGCAGTAGGATATGGCCGCCTGGTCATGGTTTTGCACATAGACGCTTCCATCGCAGGCGAACAGCCGGTTGAGAAAGAGCGCCATGCGGGAACGGGGAATTTCGAAGATCGGTTGCGGAACCCGCTTCTCATGGGCCGACTTTCCCATCAGGTCCAGCTCTTGCAGCCACACCGACAGCGGCGCCGGCCGGTTACGAGCCGCGGTCGCGATCCCTGCCGGAATCAAGGCCTCTTGTTCCAGGTCCAGTTCCCGACACAGACCGCTGAACAGGTCGCCCGAAGGGACAGCATGAGCGGTAGTCCAGTAATGCACGGTGGAAACCGACACGCCCAGACGACGTGCAAGCCCCCTCAGGCTGAGAGAAAGTTCGTTCAGGCGCCGCTTCAGCCGGTTGGAAAAATCCTCCCGTGCCGCCCGTCGGTGTTCCGGATCGGAGGAAATGCGGATGCTGGGCGTACGACTGCCGTTACTGTCTTCCATACGCCACCGCACACTTGGAAAGCCCTCCTCCAGCGCCTCGATGAAATCCTGCCGGATCCGCGGATTGCCGTTGACGAACTGCGGACAGCTGCCAGCCAGGGCACCATCGGAAAGGAAATAAGCGACAAGTTTGGCACGGCTTTCGGACAATGTTCCTTGGCCAAAGAACGGCAGCTGTCGCGGAACCCCGATCCGATCGCCGGGCCGCAGTTCCTTCAGGCGTTTCCACCCACCCACGGTGAGAAAGGGATGGGTGAGCGTGGTGGAAATCTCACGACCCAAAGCCGTGCGCACGCGAAATACGGGCTTGATTCCATCATCGACGAACTGAGAGGGGCGCGCGACCTGAAAACGATACTGCGCGTTCATGGTGACGAGCTTGCCCTGCCGGCGCGCAATCAAGTCATCGATCGTCTCCAGTCGTCCCGTCGTCGGATCCAGTACCCGACTGCCGGCCACGATGCATTTGCCCATGGAAGGCCGCCCGGCGACGATGATCAGGTCCGAGGGCTGCAGGCCGGAAGTCATGTTGTCGAAATCGTCGAAACCGCTGCTGACGCCGGTGAGCGGCTCGTCGCTGCTCTGCAGCTCCTCGATGCGGTCGATGGCCCTGGCCAGCAGCCCCTTGATGGGCTGGAACCCCTCCCCTTCCCGGTTGCGCTGCTCGGCGATCTGGAACACCTTGTTCTCGGCCTCGTCCAGCAGCTCTGCCACCTTGCGCCCCTCGGGGCGGAAGCCGCTCTCAGCGATCTCTGTGCCCACGCGGATGAGCTGCCGGGTCACCGAGTGTTCGCGCACGATATCGGCATAGGCGCGGATATTGGCTGCGCTGGGGGTATCCTCGGCCAGCGCCGCCAGGTAGGGCAGGCCGCCCACATCATCCAGCTCCTCGCGGCGCTCCAGCTCCTCGGCCAGGGTCACCACGTCGAAGGGCTTCTGCTCGTCGGCCAGGATACGGATCACGCCGAAGATGAGCTGGTGCTCGCGGCGGTAGAAATCCTCTGGCCCCACCCGGTCGGCCACCTGGTCCCAGGTGCTGTTGTCCAGCATCAGGCCACCGATGACCGACTGCTCGGCCTGTACCGAGTGGGGAGGGATGCGCAGCTGATCGTAGTCCGTTTCAGGCTCGTCGTAATCGGGAAGGGGGGATTCGAAGGTCATGGGAACAAGGGTACAAAAAAACGCACCGGGTTAGAACTCGTAAAGAACAACAAAAACAGAAAGCCACTGCAATTCAATGAATTGCAGTGGCTTTTTCATACTATCCCTGAGCAACGGGTATACAACCCCCTCATTCCGCCCAAAACAGGACTGCGGACATCCGGATTTACCAGCCCAGGAAAGAAAGATCGCTCCCCCGCCCTGCCTTCGACCTACGGGAAGCCCGAGGCGCCGGGATCACTCCTCGGCGACGATGATGACCTTCAGGTTGGCATTCACGTCCGGGTGCAAGTGGAGCACGATCTCGAACTCTCCGGTGGAACGCATGGGACCTTCGGGCAGGCGGATCTCGCTCTTTTCCACCTGCACGCCGGCATCGGCGCAGGCCCTGGCGATGTCGGTGGTGCCCACCGAGCCGAACAGCTTGCCTTCCTCACCCGCCTTGTGACTGATGGTGACCTCTCCCAGGCTCTCCACCGCGGCCTTGCGGGATTCGGCGTTGGCCAGTTTCTCGGCCGCCTGCTGCTCCAGCTCGGCGCGTCGCGCCTCGAACTCCACCAGGTTGTCCTTGGTGGCGGGCACTGCCTTGCCACTGGGAATCAGGTAGTTACGGCCATAGCCGGCCTTCACCGACACCTTGTCGCCCAGCTCGCCCAGGCCACTCACTTTATCCAGAAGAATCACTTCCATTTTTCAGACCTCGTCAAATAAGGTTGCTCACCCGTCCCCCTGCTTGGGGTCACGGGCCCGGACCCTGGCCCGGAAATTCACCAGGCCATCGGCGAAGCCTGCAGCGGAGACCAGCGTGAAACTGGCCGGCATGCCGATGACCAACAAAAGATAAAAACCAATCAACCAGCCCGACCCCGCTTTCAGGCGGGCCACCAGGCCATGCACCACCGCCACACCCTGGAGGAAGAAAGCGGCCATGCCCACCAGGGCGCCCTGCGCCAGGAAACCCGGCTTTTCCGACAGCATGCCGCTGAGCAGCAGCACCGGCACCAGGATCAGCAGCCAGTAACCCAGCCGCAGCTCCCTGAACTCCTGGGCGAAACCGCCCGGATGGTAGAGCACCGCCTGCCAGCTGCGCGCCAGGAACAGCGCCAGGGTCAGCTGCAGGAACCAGGCAGCTGCCAGCCCGCCGGCCATCCAGGGCGCAATCTTCTCCACCATGGTGTTGCGCTCGGCCTCGGTGATCACGGAAGGATCCATGATCTGGGCCGAATACTCGCTCAGCAACCCTTTCCAGAAACCGGCGACGTCGTCCATGAAGAGATACTGGGAAGCGATCATCAGCAGCCCCAGGATCACGGAGATCTCCACCACCAGGCGCAGGGAGCGGGTCACCCGCAACACCTCGGCCAGCGCCATCAGGGGCAGCCACAGCAGGGCGCCGGTGGTGGCCAGCGCCAGGGGCTGCCCGAACAGCAGGAAACCCAGCGCGGCCATGCCCAGCAGGCCCTCGCGCAAACCGTGACGGAGGGTTACCAGGCCGATCACCGCCGCGCTGAAGATGCCCAGCGGGGTGATGAGCAGGGCCAGCACCATGAACACACTGGCGGCCATCACCGCCTGTGTACGACCCTTCATGATGAAGGTGGCCAGCGCTTTCATCTGCCAGTTCCCACCCCACCAGACGGTGGGGATTCAGTCGGTTTCCACGAGCATTCGCCAGGACGGCGGGCCAGGAGGCCGCCGCGATGCGAATGCTACTTGTGGGAATCCGTGTAGGGCAGCAGCGCCAGGAAACGGGCGCGCTTGATGGCCGTGGCCAGCTGACGCTGGTACTTGGCGCTGGTGCCCGTGATACGGCTCGGAACGATCTTGCCGGACTCGCTCACGTACTGCTTGAGCAGGTTCAGGTCCTTGTAATCGATGTCCGTGATGCCTTCGACCGTGAAACGGCAATACTTCCTGCGTCGAAAATAGCGTGACATGTTCAGTTACTCCTGCACAAGGGCTCAGGCGACGGCCTCGGGGGCCGCCTCCTTTTCATCGGTCTTGGCCAGCAGCGAGGGCTCGGTGATGGCCTCGTCGCGGCGGATGGTGAGATGACGCAGCACCGCATCGTTGAAGCGGAAGGCGGTCTCCAGCTCGTTGAGCGTCTTGCCATCGCACTCGATGTTCATGAGCACGTAGTGGGCCTTGTGCAGCTTGTTGATGGGATAGGCGAGCTGGCGGCGTCCCCAGTCCTCGAGGCGGTGGATCTTGCCATCCGCTTCCTCGATGGAAGCGCGGTAGCGCTCGATCATGGCGGGAACCTGCTCGCTCTGGTCCGGGTGGACCATGAACACGATTTCGTAGTGTCGCATTGTAGCTCCTTGTGGATTGAAACAGCCTCCCGCCGTTGGCGGTGAGGCAAGGAGGACCGGCCCGAAAGCCGGTCAGGAGCGCGGATTCTAGGGGAAGACCCATTGGAGATCAAGCATTTGTTCCGCGCGGGTCAGGCGAGGCCGATTCCCATGCGGCGCAGGCGGGCGGCGATGGCCGGGTCCCGTGTCTGGAGCCAGCGGGAGTAGAGCTGCAGCACCATGCGCGAATCGTTGGCCGACTCGGGCTCGCCCGCTGCGGAAACCAGTTCGAGCACCGCGGCGAACTGGCGGGTGAGCTCGTCGAACACCTGCCGGTTCCCGGGCGCATGTTCGGCGAGATAGGCGTAGGCCCCGCTGCCCATGCCCACGAAGTAGTCACCGTGAATGCCGCGCCGGCGCAAGCGAGTCTTCGATCTCGTGAAAGATTTTGGGACATCCGAGTCCCCAAAATCGACTCGATCTTCGACAACTCATTGGTGCCCCGGTCGTCCTGGTCACCCGGCGTTCCGCCACAACATCGCAAGCTCGTTGCGGCTACACACCGGCC
>QNZQ01000149.1 GCA_003972985.1 Gammaproteobacteria bacterium
GCATCAAGGCGATCAAGGTTCGGAGCCATGGCTTCCGCAACAAGGAGCGCTTTGCCAACGCCATTTACTTCCACCTTGGCGGACTCGATCTCTACCCAGAGGCCATCAGCCAGCAACTGTTACCCACCTGATTTGGTGAAGAGCCTTATCGTTAATGTGGAAGAACCTAGTGACGCTCGCCTCAATGATCTTCGTAGGTTGGGCAAAGCGAAGCGTGCCCAACATTCCCCCGACGTTTTGTTGGGCACGTCGCTGTCGCTCCTTTGCCCAACCTACCAACTCTGTATCGTTGATGAACAGACCGTCTAAAGCGGTTGCCGAGAACCCCCGGCAACCGCGAACCCGAGCCGCCTGACCCATGGATCAGAAAGCGATCGAAACCAAACTGGCCGCCGCGCGCACCCGGCTGACCCTGGACAAGCCCTTCCTCGGCGCCCTGGTGATGCGCCTGCCCATGGTGGAAGCCGATCCCGAGTGGTGCCCCACCACCGGCACGGATGCGAAGAGGTTCTACTACAACCCCGAGTACATCGACTCCCTCACCCTGGAGCAGACCCAGTTCATGCTCGCCCACGAGGCGCTCCATTGTGCGCTCTCCCACTTCGCCCGACGCCAGCACCGCCAGGTCGGCCGCTGGAATCTCGCCTGCGACTACGCCATCAACCCGCTGCTGGTGGACGACGGCCTCAAGCCACCCTATGACACCATGATCCTGGACCAGTTCAAGGGCATGACCGCCGAGGAGATCTATCCCCTGCTGGAAGAGGACGACAACTATGAAACCATTGACCAGCATCTCTACGACCAGGAGGGGGAGAGCGAGGGCAACAGCGGCAGTGACCAGGAAAGCTCCTCGGGCAGCAACGATACACCGCCGCCAAGCGAAGAGAAACAACAGAAGAGCCGCGCCTCCGGCAACCAAGAAGAGACCGACCAGGGACGCCGCCAGGAGACCGACCCCGAAAAGCAGGGCGAACGCGCCGATGGCGGCGGCAATGAACAGCAACAGCAGCGCCAAGAGGAGCAGGGCGCCAAGCAACCGCCACCACTGACCCCGGAAGAGCGCGACAACCTCGAGGTACAGTGGCAGCAGCGCCTTGCCGGCGCTGCCCAGCAGGCACTGCAGGCCGGCAAGATGGATGGCGCCATGGCTCGCCTGGTGGACCACCTGCTGCAGCCGCACCTGCCTTGGCGCATGCTGCTGGCACGTTACATGACCGCCGCCGCCCGCGACGACTACAGCTACATGCGCCAGTCACGGCGCAACCAGAGCGATGCCATACTCCCGGCGCTGCGCAGCAGCCAGGTCGAAGTGGTAGTGGCGGTGGACACCAGCGGCTCCATCCGCGACAGCGAGATCGCCGAGTTCCTCGCGGAAGTCTCCGCCCTCAAGGGACAGATGCGCGCGCGCATAACGCTGATTCCCTGCGATGCACGGATCGCCGAAGGGGCTCCCTGGATCTTCGAACCCTGGGAGGAACTGCGCCTGGAGACGACCATCAGCGGTGGAGGCGGCACCGATTTCCGCCCGGTCTTCCAGTGGGTGGAGGAACAGGGCCTGCAGCCCGAAGTGCTCATCTACTTCTCCGACCTCGAAGGAACCTTCCCGGAACTTGCGCCCAACTATCCTGTCTTGTGGTTAGTCAAGGGAAAGGAAAAGCCGCCCTGGGGGCAGCGCATACAACTCAACTGATGATCACTCTTCGGACCCGCCGCCTCCTGGCACTGCTGCTCAGCCTCACCCTGGTGCTGACGCCGCTTGGCGCATGGAGCGACATCTACAGCGATCTCCCCGACATCGGTTCCGCATCGGGCAGTGTGCTCTCCCCGGAAAAGGAGAAGCAGCTCGGCAAGACCTTCATGCGCTACATCCGCGCCACGCAGAAGGTGATTGAGGATCCCCTGCTCGAGGACTACATCCAGTCGCTGGGCGATTCCCTGGTGAACAACAGCGAGGCCCAGGGTTCCAGTTTCACCTTTTTCCTGGTGGACGACCCACAGATCAATGCCTACGCCGGTCCCGGCGGTTACATCGGCGTCTATACCGGCCTGGTGTTCACCACCAAGTCGGAGAACGAGCTGGCCGCGGTGGTGGCCCATGAAATCGCGCACGTCACCCAGCACCACCTGCTGCGCGCCTGGCACACGGCGAGCAACATGAGCCTGGTGCAGGGTGCCGCCCTCATTGCGGCGATCCTGGTGGGTACCGCACTGGGCGGTGATGCCGGACTTGCCGCTGCCGTGGGTGCACAGGCGGCCATGCAGCAGCAGCAGATCAACTTCACCCGCCACAACGAACAGGAAGCCGACCGCATCGGCATCAACATTCTCGAGGAGGCCGGCTTCGACCCCCGCGCCATGCCCACCTTCTTCGCCCGCATGGGCCGCGCCAACGCTGCCTATGCCACCGAGCTGCCGGAGTTCCTGCGCACCCACCCCGTCACCAACTCGCGCATCGCCGATTCGCTGGGGCGGGCAGAGAGCTTTCCCTACCGGCAACGCGAGGACAGCTTCCGCTACCTGCTGGCGCGCGCCGTCATTCGCGAGATGAACTTCCACGACCCGAAAGACGCCGTGCACCATTTCCGCGCCGTCCTCGCCGACGGACGTTACCGGGATCGCGCGGCGGCACGCTACAGACTGGCCCGTGCGCTCCACCGCAACAAGCAGTACGACCCGGCTGCAAAGGAGATGGCATCACTCCTCCAAAGTCACCCGGACACGCTGGAATTCATCGTCACCGCTTCGCTCATCGACATGGATCGCGGCAAACGCCAGCAGGCACTGGCACGCCTGGAAAAGGCCACCTCCCGCTTCCCCTTCAGCTTCCCCCTGCAGATCACCCTGGCCGAACTCTACCTGCGCGCCGGCAAGGCCAAGGCTGCCTACAAGAACCTCTCCAAGCTGGCCAGCTTCAACCCGGAGAACACCCGCGTCCATCGCCTGCTGGCGGAAGCCGCCGCGCAGCTGGGGCATCCTGCCGAGAGCCATCAGCACCTGGCCAACCACTACTACCTCATGGGCGCCGTGGAGACCGCGCAGCTGCAGCTGAAGATCGCCTTGCGCCAGCCCGGCCTCGATTTCTACCAGCGCGCCCGCATCGAGTCACAACTCAAGAAGGTGACTGCGGAAGTGGAAGAGCTGAAGCAGGAAAAGAAGCAACACTGAAGTTGCCCCGTTCTTCCTCGAAACCACGAAACCGCATCCGTTACAGTGTGAACGCGTTTCGCACTCCCTTCTTCTTTTGCGCATTTCTACTATGGAAAATAAAAATAATGTGCTAACTTCGCTTGCGGATTCACCGTAAAACCCCAAAAGGAGCGCATCCAATGGTAAAGAGAACCACCAAGAAGACCGCTGCCAAGAAAGCAGCGCCTGCCAAGAAACTCACTGCCATCGCCAAGAAGCAGACCAAGAACCAGATCATCACCGCCATCGCGGAAGACACCGGCCTGACCAAGAAGGAAGTCGCTTCGGTCTTCTCCTCCCTCAGCGATCTCATCACCCGCCATATCAAGAAGCGTGGCTCCGGCGAATTCGCCATTCCCGATACCGGCGTCAAGATCCGTCGCGTGAAGAAACCCGCGAGAAAGGCGCGCATGGGTCGCAACCCGGCTACCGGCGAGCCCATGAAGATTCCGGCCAAGCCGGCCACCACCACGGTAAAGGTCACCG
This sequence comes from Gammaproteobacteria bacterium, assembly GCA_003972985.1. GTDB lineage: Bacteria > Pseudomonadota > Gammaproteobacteria > Chromatiales > Chromatiaceae > Thiolapillus. Next base: position 3,676 of record QNZQ01000149.1, read on the forward strand.
CCCTCAAGGCGCTCAAGGATGTCGTGAACAGCTGAGTTCCGTTTCCTGCATCACAGCGAAAGACGCCGCACCACGCGGCGTTTTTCATTTGTGCGCATGGATCGCGGCGGGAACGCTGCTGCTACGGATTCGCACTGGAGGGACGCTGGCGCAGCAACAGGGTGCCGTCACGTTGCACCAGTTCCAGCTTCTTCAGGAAACTCATTCCCAGCAGCACCTGGTTCCAGGGCCTGAGATCCGGGAGTATGGTGGCGCGTACGTTGCGCTGCTCGATCACGCCCAGCCTGACCCGATCGAGTTGCGTCTGCCATACGGCCACCACGCCGTTGGCGGTCTGGCTGAAGGTTCCGCCCCGCTTTTCCAGGCCGAGCCGCTCGGCCAGTTTCTCCGAGATGGCCACCTGCGTGGCGCCGGTATCCACCAGGAAGGTCACCGGGTAGCCATTGATGAAGCCGCTGGCAACGTAGTGGCCCTGTACATTGCGCTTCAACTCCACTTCACGCACGCCCTGGTCGTCGATCCGCCCCGAAGGATTCCCGTTGGGGTTGGTGCGTCTCTCCAGCACACCGCCGAAGAAAAGGGTGAGCAGCAGGAGCAGCAGCACCCAGGCACCGATCATCATGCCCTTGCCCAATGTCGGGGTGCTGCTCATGGAAATCGGGAAGCGAAGCGCCTGCCGGTGAACCCGGCAGGCTCGTGTCAACGGCGCGCGGCGGCCTGCGGATAGTCAGGGCGCGCAACCAAGCCCCTGCCATCCCGTGTCACGGGACGGTACATGGTCTGGCGGAACTGGCGACGGTAGTGCACCACGGCGCTCTGGCCGTTTGCCATCACATCGTACACTTTCCAGCCATCCTTGGACTTGTAGAAGCGGAAGTCCATGCGGGCGGGGTAGCCCCGGGGGTCACGAATGGCGGTGGAAACCACCCCGGTGCGCCCGTCGGGCGAAAGGCGCTGCGACACCACCTTCACCTGCTGACTGCTGTAGTTGCCCAGCTTCTCCACCATGGCGGAGAGGAACTGCCGCTTGATGCGGGCGGCAAGACGCGCACGCTGCTCCTCGGTCATGTGCCGGTAGAGATTTCCGGCAGCGGCCTTGGCCATGTAGGCGAAATCGAAATAGGGAGCCACCCGGGTATTGAGAAAGGCGCCCAGCTTCTTCAGGTCACCATCGCTGTTCTGCAGGTAATCCAGCAACTGCTCCATGCCGCGCTGGGTCATCGCCGCGGGCCCGTCGGCGGGAAAGCGCTGCGCAACCTGGGGCGCAGGCGCCCCATAACCGGGACCGGGCATGGCGTAGGGTTGAGCCTGTACAGCGGAAGCGCTGATCAGGGCAAAGGCCAGTACTACACTCTTCTTCATTGCATCCTCCAATATCGGAAACCTTGTTTGGCAACTCCGGTTTCTCTGGTTATCGGCGACCCGGAGCGGATCGCTCAGCTGGTGATCTTGCGATAGATGTCGGAAACCTTCAAGGGGAGTTTTGCCACGTCGTCCAGCACCACATAATTGGCCTTGCCGTACATGTGCGGCAGGTAGTCGGCGCCCTCCCGGTCGATGGTGATGCAGAAGGGATGGATGCCGGCCACCCGGGCCTCGAAGAGCGCCTGGCGGGTGTCCTCGATGCCGTATTCGCCGCGGTAGTAGTGGTCATAGTCGTCAGGCTTGCCGTCGGAAAGGGTGATGAGCAGCTTGGTGCGCGCTTCCACCTCCTGCAGCATGCGCGTGAAATGGCGAATGGGCGCGCCCATGCGGGTGTAGTCGCGCGGTTCGATGCCGGCGATGGCGGCCTTCACCTCGTCGCTCATGGGCTCGTCGAAGGTCTTGATGCGGTAGGCCTCGCAGCGCTTGCGCGCCCAGCCGGAAAAGCCGTAGATGGCGTAGCGGTCGCCGAGGATCTGCAGCGATTCCACCAGCAGCACCAGCGCCTCGCGCTCGGCCTCGTTGATCCAGCCCTTGGTGGAACCGGACATGTCCACCATGAAGAGCACGGCAATGTTGCGCTCGTCGCGGTGCATGCGGGTGAAGAGGCGGTCCGTCATCTCCAGCCCCGAACGCACATCGGCCCAGGCCTCGACGAAGGCATCGATGTCCACCTCCTCGCCGTGAGGCTGGCGCCGGTGCGCCTTGTCCTCGCCGCGTAGCACCTCGAAAGTGCGGTGCAGCGATTTCACCAGCCCCCGGTACCTGTGCAGGGTTCGCGCGTAGAATCCCGGATCGCCAGGCTCGATGTCCAGCTCGCGCAGCACGCACCAGTTCTTCCGGTAATGCTGGCGGCCGAAATCCCACTCGTCGTAGAAGAAGGCGCCCTCCTCGTGGTAGGTACCGGACCAGACGTCGTCCGGGTCCAGGCCTTCGTCCTCGAGCAGCGAGGGCTCGTATTCGCCGGGCCCGGCGGGTTCCAGATACTCCTCGGGAATGGCGGTGAGATCGAGCTGGATCGAGGTCATGAGCGCCTTCACGTGCTCGGGAACCGGCACCACCTGGTCGGCATGGATCAGCTCCAGCTCGGGCAGATCCTCGTCCTGGGCACGCTTCTCCTTCAGCTCGAAGCGCTCCGGCGCCGTCCCGGGCCGGTCGCCGGCCATCTCCTCGGCGATTACCCGCAAGGCATCGCGGAAACGCGCCTTGTCGCGCAGCAGCCGCTCCTGCCTGGCATTCCATGCGCCTTCGAGATCCAGGCTGCCCGCGTAGGCGCGCGGAGGTGGCGGCTCCTGGCCGCAAAACCCTTTCAACAGGCGCAGGCTCTCCTCGGCACCCCCTTCCGCCAGCGCCGGCTGCTGGGCGAGCAGTTCATCGGGCCAGGGAGGCTCACCGAGCGCTTGTGAAAGTGCCTGCATCTGGCGATGCAAACCCGGAAGCTCCCGCGCCAGCAGCGCGTCGAGACGCAAGGTCTCCAGCGCCTGGAACCAGGCCGCAGCCCGGCTCTCACTGTCGCAGGCGGCAAACACCCTTTCGGGTTCGATGTTGAGCGTGCCGTAGCGGGTCTGTGCCCAGAGGTGGGTGGCCAGCGCCTTGTAGAGCTGGAAGTTCTCCGCCTCGTTGTCGAAGCGGGCCACCATCTCCGGCAGGTAGATCACCTCGCCATCGGTCCAGGGCCACTCGTCCTGCTCCAGCGACAGCTTCCTTCCAGAGAGCCCCTGGACGAAGGGCTGGAGCACCGGGATCACCGACTCCAGCAGGGCAGCAGAGGCACGCAGGTGGCCGAACTCCCGGTAGCCCTCCAGGTCCTTGATGGTCTCCATGGCCGGCACCAGTCCGGCGCTGTCGTAGCTGTCCATGGCGTGCAGGCACCAGGCCGAGATCATCTCCGGCTCCATGGTCTCGAGCGCCTGCCGGGCGCGCAGGACGAACTGGTAGGCCAGCTGGATGTTGGTGGTGGCCACGCGCCGCGTCCACTGCAGCACGAAACGCTGCTGCTCTACCGGCAGCCTGGCCAGGCTGCCGGCCACCTCTTCGGTGTGCAGGAAGGAGAATTCCACTTCCAGGTAGTCGTCGAGGTGGTGGCCGATGGTCTCGGCACTCAGGGGCTGGTTTTCACTCATGGAACGAGTGTAGGCCGGATCCCGATCCGGCAACAACCCGGTATTCCTGTGCCATTGCCAGGGAGGCGTCCCTTTCCCCTCGACGCCGAGCACCGCAGGCCAGGGTCGGGAAAACGAGCGATGTCTGAGCGCCCGCAGGGCGCGAGTTCGCGAGTGTCCGGCCCTGGTTGAGGCACACAGGGAACCCGGAGCGAAGCGGAGGGCAAGTCGCGGGGTGCCCTTTCTTTGCTTCCTTTCTTTGGGCACGCAAAGAAAGGAAGGCGGGCGCGTGTCGCCACGCGCATCTGAAACGAACCGCCGCGAAGCGGCCACAATGAATTGCTGCGGTGCTCGGCTACGTCGAAGGGACAGGATCGTTACCCAGGCTGGTACTTTAATCCAGCCCCAGCTCGCCCCAGATCTCATCGATCCGCTTCACCACCTCCGGAGCGCGGGTGATGGGACGGCCCCATTCGCGGCTGGTCTCACCCAGCCACTTGGAGGTGGCATCCAGCCCCATCTTGGAACCCAGGCCGGAGACCGGCGAGGCGAAGTCGAGGTAGTCGATGGGCGTGTTCTCCACCAGCACGGTATCGCGCGCCGGATCCATGCGCGTGGTGATGGCCCAGATGACGTCGTTCCAGTCGCGCACGTTCACGTCGTCGTCGGTGACGATGACGAACTTGGTGTACATGAACTGGCGCAGGAAGGACCAGACCCCGAACATCACCCGCTTGGCGTGACCGGGATACTGCTTCTTCATGCTCACCACCGCCAGGCGGTAGGAGCAGCCCTCGGGCGGCAGGTAGAAATCGGTGATCTCGGGAAACTGCTTCTGCAGGATGGGCACGAAGACCTCGTTGAGCGCCACGCCGAGAATGGCTGGTTCGTCGGGTGGCCGGCCGGTGTAGGTGGAGTGGTAGATGGGGTCACGCCGGTGGGTGATGCGCTCGATGGTGAAAACGGGAAACGCCTCCACTTCGTTGTAGTAGCCGGTATGGTCGCCGAAGGGGCCCTCGGGCGCGGTATCGTCGGGATGAATCACCCCTTCCAGCACGAACTCGGCAGAGGCGGGCACCTGCAGATCGTTGCCCAGGCTGCGGGTCACTTCGGTGCGCGAGCCGCGCAGCAGGCCGGCGAAAGCGTACTCCGAGAGCGTGTCGGGCACCGGCGTCACCGCCGCCAGGATGGTGGCGGGATCGGCGCCCAGGGCCACCGACACGGGAAAGGGTTCACCGGGATGGCGCTGCTGCCATTCACGGAAGTCCAGTGCCCCGCCACGATGCGCCAGCCAGCGCATGATGACCCGGTTGCGGCCGATCACCTGCATGCGGTAGATGCCCAGGTTCTGGCGCGGCTTCTCCGGGCCACGGGTGATCACCAGTCCCCAGGTGATGAGCGGACCGGCATCCTCCGGCCAGCAGGTCTGCACCGGCAGGTTCGAAAGATCGAGGACGCCTTCCTCGAGGATCACCTCCTGGCAGGGCGCGCTGCGGCGCTCCTTCGGCGCCATGTCCAGCACCTTGCGATAGAGCGGCAGCTTCTGCCAGGCGTCCTTCATCCCTTTCGGCGGATCGGGCTCCTTGAGCGCGGCCAGCAGCTTTCCCACCTCGCGCAGGGCGGTGACGTTCTCTTCCCCCATGCCGAGGGCGACGCGGTGGGGCGTGCCGAACAGGTTGGCCAGCACCGGTATGTCGTGCCCCTTCGGCTTCTCGAACAGCAGTGCGGGACCGCCGGCACGCAGTACCCGGTCGGCGATCTCGGTCATCTCCAGGTTGGGATCCACCTCCACGGAGATGCGCCGCAGTTCGCCGAGCTGTTCGAGCTGGTCGAGAAAGTCTCGCAGGTCCCGGTAGTTCATGGGCAAGGAATCCTGAATAGCAGCACCGATTGGACGAGCCCGGGAAATGAAAACCCGCACCTTCGGGTCTCTTCTGGCACAACAGACAAAGTCAAGAGGACAGCACCATGAGAACCGCTATCGCAATCACCGCTCTGACCCTGGTCAGCAGCCTGGCCATCGCCGAAGATTTCACCTACGAACGGCAGTGGGCCAGCGAGGACCTCGCTTCGGAGACCAGCACCCTGGGGTTTCGCGCCAGTGATCCCGTCGCCTCGATGGGGACCACGGTGATCTCCCTCCACGAGGTCTACCGTGGCAATCCGGATGTCGAGACTATCCCGGAAGATTTCCGCCAGGAAAATGCCGGCGCCTCGAAAAGCTACTGCAATACCGGTTATGACCGGATCGCACAAGCCAACCCGGATCTCAGCCCCAACTGCTGATACCGGCAGAGGGAAGCCATCCACGAAGGAACTCAATTCGCCTCTTCCCGCTGCGTGGACAGCCGGCTCTCCAGCCAGGAGAGCCGGTTTTCCACTTCATCTCCCACGTCTTCGCCTTTCTCTTCCAGCAGCCGCCGGCCCTGTTCCAGGATCTCCGCCAGCTGCACGTCGTCGAAGAGCGCCAGCGCCATCTCCACCTGCTCCCCGGGATCGGTGAGCAGTACCGGGACCAGTTCATCGCTTTCGATGAGGGTATCGGGATGGAGCAGGTCCGCCACCAGCGGTGAGCGCAACAGTTCGAAGTGGCGCCTGCGCGCTTCCGCCTCTTGCGCGAGTTCCTGCTCTGCCAGGGGGTCTCCAGCAGCACTGCGGCGGATGGTGTTCATGATCACTTCGATGAGGTCGGCGATGGCCTGCTGGTTGCTGCCCTGGGCATCGGCCAGTCCACAGCTCTCCTCGTAGTGTTTTTCCAGCTCCGCCTTTAGGTCCAGGACCACCTGGGTCTCCTCGTTCGGCCGTAGCTCCACGGCCTGCCTCACCAGCCCTCTCAGCGACTGCAGGAAGGCCAACAGCTCCTCGTGGTCCAGGCGTTGCACCTCGAGAAGGTCATCGTCGTCGTAGTCCGTAACCGGCCTGGGAAAGAGCGGGTGCATGCGGCGGCGGAAATGACGCTCGTGCCGACCCGGTCTCTCGCTGAAGAGCACCTTCATTAGTCAGTCCGCGAATTCCGGTGGCGGGTTGACCCTGAACCACTGGTCGATTTCACTGTCGTATTCCCAGATCTGGTTATCGATGAGGGTCTTGACCACCTGGCGATCCCTGAGCACATACTCGATCCTGACCTTGCGGCTCACCTTGTTCTCGTCCAGGTTTATGACCGGACCGATCTCCTCGTAGCTGGTGACCCGGATGTTGTCCAGCCCTTCCGGTATCACTGTCGGCATATCCTCCGGCCGCATATAGGTATAGGCGTCGGCCAGTTCACCCCAGCGCACCGCGTGATCATAGCTCTGGAGCTGGAGATGCAGCTTCTGGTTCTTGCTTGCCTTCTCCACCGTGGAGCACCCGTACAGCATAGCTGCCAGCAGGAGAAGGAGCAGGAACATCCCGCGGTTCAGGCCAGGCCCGATTTGTCTCGGCATTTCACTCACCTCAAATCATCGACAGACTGTATTATCTCCACATTCGCCCCCAAAGCACCAGCTTCCATCGGGACCGACCGAAACGGGCGGGGCTCGATAGCGTGAATTGGCTAAAACATTGATCGCCGTGAAACCATTACAGTGCGCGGATTCAACTCGCTAGTGCAACGGGTGGTTTGATCCCGAAGAATACCTGATTGGGTGTCTTGTACCCCAGGCATTTTCGAGGGCGATTGTTCAACTTGTCCATGATCTCCAGGACCTGCCTGTCCGTCAGTTTGTTGAAGTCGG
>QNZQ01000011.1 GCA_003972985.1 Gammaproteobacteria bacterium
CCGGTGTGTAGCCGCAACGAGCTTGCGATGTTGTGGCGGAACGCCGGGTGACCAGGACGGCCGGGGCACCAATGAGTTGTCGAAGATCGAGTCGATTTTGGGGACTCGGATGTCCCAAAATCTTTCACGAGATCGAAGACTCGCTTGTAACGGGACAAAGAGACAGCAGATCAGAAACAGCACCATGAGCGACCACTTCAAGGAAAACGAAAACGGGGAACTTGTAACCCAGGAGAGCCGTCCTAAGCTTAAGAAACCGCCCCTGTACAAGGTGTTGTTGTTGAACGACGACTACACACCCATGGACTTCGTGGTTGATGTTCTGCGTTCCTACTTCCATATGAGCGAGGAGAAGGCGACACAGATCATGCTGCACGTGCATACGCGGGGCGTGGGCGTCTGTGGCGTGTTCACCCGCGATATCGCGGAAACCAAGGTGGCGCAGGTGAACGAGTACGCCCGCGAGAATCAACACCCTCTTCTGTGTACCATGGAAGAGGCGTGACCAAGAGGCGAGAAGTAGAGTGATGTTGAGCCAGGAACTGGAATACGTATTGAATCAGGCCTTCGTGAAGGCCACCCGCAAGCGGCAGGAGTTCATCACCATCGAACACCTGCTGCTGGCGCTGCTGGGCAATCCCTCGGCCGTGGACGTGCTCAAGGCCTGCGGTGCGGACCTGGATGCCCTGGCCGAGAAGATCACCAATTTCATCGACGAGACCTGTCCCATCCTGCCCGAGGGCGAGGAGCGGGAGTCCCAGCCCACCCTCGGCTTCCAGCGCGTGCTCCAGCGCGCCGTGTTCCACGTCCAGGCCTCCGGCAAGAAGGAGGTGACCGGTGCCAACGTGCTGGTGGCCATCTTCAGCGAGAAGGACTCCCAGGCGGTCTATTTCCTCAACCAGCAGGGCATCACCCGGCTGGACGTGGTCAACTACATCGCCCACGGCGTCTCCAAGGTGGGGGACGAGAACCTCGACAGCAGCGAGGAGAGCAGCGCCCAGTCCAACGAGAACCCGGCGCAGGAGGCAGAACAGAAGAGTTCGGCTCTCGATGCCTGGACCACCAACCTCAACGAGCTGGCCCGCCAGGGCAAGATCGATCCCCTCATCGGCCGCCGCCACGAGGTGGAACGGGCGGTGCAGATCCTCTGCCGCCGGCGCAAGAACAACCCGCTGCTGGTGGGCGAGGCCGGCGTGGGCAAGACCGCCATCGCCGAGGGGCTGGCGAAGAAGATCGTGGACAGGGACATTCCCGAGGTGCTGCAGGATGCCACCATCTACTCGCTGGACCTGGGCGGCCTGGTGGCCGGGACCAAGTACCGCGGCGAGTTCGAAAAACGCCTCAAGGCAGTGCTCAAGGAGCTCAAGAAGATTCCCGACAGCATTCTCTTCATCGACGAGATCCACACCATCATCGGCGCCGGAGCCGCTTCCGGCGGTACCATGGATGCTTCCAACCTGATCAAGCCCATGCTGGCGGCGGGCGAGCTGCGCTGCATCGGTTCCACCACCTACCAGGAATTCCGTGGCATCTTCGAGAAGGATCACGCCCTCAACCGGCGCTTCCAGAAGATCGACATCGTAGAGCCCACGGTGGACGAGGTGGTGGAGATCCTCAAGGGGCTGCGCAGCCGTTTCGAGGAGCACCACGGCATCACCTACACCGACGAGGCATTGCAGGCCGCTGCCGAGCTCTCGGACAAGTACATCAATGACCGCCACATGCCGGACAAGGCCATCGACGTCATCGACGAGGCCGGTGCCGCCACCCGCCTGAAGCCGGAGGGCCACCGGGATACCGAGGTGGGCGTGGACCAGGTGGAAGCCGTGGTGGCACGCATCGCGCGCATCCCCGAGCGCAAGGTCTCCACCTCCGACGTGGAAGCGCTGCGCAACCTGGACCGCGACCTGCAGATGGTGGTCTATGGCCAGGACGAGGCCATCGAGGCGCTGACCACCGCCATCCGCATGAACCGCTCCGGCCTCACCGAGGAGCACAAGCCGGTGGGGTCCTTCCTCTTCGCCGGTCCCACCGGGGTGGGCAAGACCGAGGTGACCCGGCAGCTGGCGCGCATCCTGGGGCTGGAGCTGATCCGCTTCGACATGTCCGAGTACATGGAACGGCACACGGTTTCCCGCCTCATCGGTGCACCCCCGGGATACGTGGGCTACGACCAGGGCGGGCTGCTCACCGAGCAGATCACCAAGCATCCCCACTCGGTGCTGCTGCTGGACGAGATCGAGAAGGCCCATCCCGACGTCTTCAACCTGCTGCTGCAGGTGATGGATCACGGCACGCTCACCGACAACAATGGACGCAAGGCCGATTTCCGCAACGTGATCCTGATCATGACCACCAACGCGGGCGCCGTGGAGATGAGCCGCCGTTCCATCGGCTTCACCACCCAGGACCACAGTTCCGATGGCAGGGAGGCGATCAACAAGCTCTTCACGCCCGAGTTCCGCAACCGGCTGGACGCCATCATCCAGTTCAAGCCGCTCTCCGTGGAGAGCGTCAGCAGCGTAGTGAGCAAGTTCCTCTTCGAGCTGGAGACCCAGCTGGCGGAGAAGAATGTTTCCTTCAGCGTGGACGAGGAGGTGCGCCTGTGGCTGGCCGAGCGCGGCTACGACCCGAAGATGGGGGCACGCCCCATGGCGCGGCTGATTCAGGAGAAGATCAAGAAGCCGCTGGCGGAGGAATTGCTGTTCGGTTCACTGAGCCAGGGCGGGCATGTACGCATCAGGCTGGAAGAGGACGAGCTGGTGTTCGAATTCGAGAACCAGCCGGAAGAGGCCTGATCCGCGAGAAGAGGAAAGGGTTCAGCGCTCGCGGTAGACGATGCGGCCCTTGCTGAGATCGTAGGGTGTCATTTCCACCTTCACCTTATCGCCGGTGAGAATGCGGATGTAGTGCTTGCGCATCTTGCCGGAGATGTGGGCCGTGATCACGTGGCCGTTCTCCAGTTCCACCCGGAACATGGTGTTGGGAAGGGTTTCCTTCACCACCCCTTCCATTTCGATTACGTCTTCTTTTGCCATGAACTGCTGCTGTTTCCGTGAATGTAGAAGCGGCGAATTATAGCACCCCTTCGGACGATGTCATAAAAGAGGCTGGCGGCCGCAGCATTGTGGCTGTCAATGGCCGGCATAGAGTGATTCCACCTCCTTGGAACAGGCCGCCAGGACGCGATTGCGGCGCAGTTTCAGGGGCGGCGTGAGAAGGCCGTTCTCCGGGGTCAGCGGCTCGTCGAGGATGGCCACGCGGTTGATCTGGGCATAGCCCGGGAAGGCGGTGGTCTGGCGGCGGATGCGCTCCAGCACCTCATCGAGCAGGCGCTCGTTTCTCAGCGTTTCCCTGTCCGAGGGGTCCAGCCCCAGCCGCGCGGCGGTCTCTGTGAATTTCTCCGGATTGAGAACCACCAGGGCGGCGAGGTAGGGCTTGCCTTCGCCGACGATCATCACCTGCTCGATGAGGCTGTCCAGGGCGATGGCATTCTCCATGTCGGCGGGCGGCACCTTCTCGCCGGTGGCCAGCACGATGATCTCCTTGAGGCGGCCGGTGATATAGACGTGGTTGCCGGCGTCGATGCGTGCCTTGTCGCCCGTGTGCAGCCAGCCATCGTCGTCGATCATCTCCGCTGTGGCCTCGGGATTGTTCCAGTAGCCCAGCATCACCGACGGGCTGCGGGTGAGCAGTTCCTCGCCTTCCCCGAGTTTCACCTCGATGCCGGGCAGGGGCAGGCCCACCGAGGCGGGAATGTTGTCCTCGAGCGGATTGGCGGTGATCACGGGGCTGGTCTCGGTGAGCCCGTAGCCCTGCTGTACCGGGATTCCCAGGCCGATGAAGAGCCGGGTGACGTCCGGGGAGAGGGCGGCGCCGCCGCAAACGGTGAAGCGCAAGCGGCCACCCAGCCGGGCGCGCACCTTGGCCCCCACCAGCCGGTCCAGCAGGGGGTGGAGGAGCAGAGCGGGTGACCAGCCGGCGCGGCCCTGGTCGTATTCGAAGCGCTGCCATCCCGTGTCGATGGCGCGCTGGAAGAGCTTCTGTTTCAGTGCCGGTTCGCTCCGGAGCTTGTCCATGATCCGGCCGTAGATGCGTTCGAAGATCCGCGGCACCGAGATCATCAGCGTGGGGCGGATCAGGGCCAGGTCCTCGGCCAGCTGGGGGATGGAGCGGTTGTAGGCGATGGCGCAGCCGCACACCATGGGCAGGTAGTAGCCCACGGTGCGTTCGAAGGTGTGGGAGAGGGGCAGGAAAGAGAGGAACAGGTTGTCTGCGGCGATCTCGAAGAGTTTCAGGGCGGCGTGGATGTTCCACAGGATGTTGTGGTGGCTCAGCATCACGCCCTTGGGGCGGCCGGTGGTGCCCGAGGTGTAGACGATGGTGGCCAGTTCTCCCGGGGCGCTCTCCTCTTCGGCGAGTTCGCCACCTGCGTCGGGCAGCCACCGATCCAGCTGGAGCAGCCTGGGATGTTCGGCATCGAAGGACCTGAGCGCCACGATGGTGTGCACGCTGGCGAGCCGCTCCACCACCGGTTCCAGCGCCTGCCACTGCTCCTCTCCTTCGATGACCAGCAGCGAGGCTTGGCAGTCGTTGGCGATCCAGGCGATGTTCTCGGCCCGGTCGTTCATGAAGATGGGCACCAGCACCAGTCCCAGCCCCAGGGTGGCCTGGTCGCAGATCACCCATTCCCAGGCGTTGTGGCACATGATCATGACGCGCTCACCGGCCTTCAGGCCGCTGTCGCGCATGGCCTGCTGCCAGCGGGCCACTTGCCGGGCCGTCTCCTCCCAGCTGTGTTCGCGCCACTGATCAGCGGCCGAATCGTACTGGACGTAGGCCTTGCGTCCGGCGGAGCGCCGTACCCGCTCGCGGAAGAGTGCTGCCAGGGTGGGGGCCTGCTCCAGGGTAATCAGCTCCGGGTTGTTCTGCGGGGTGGTCTTCAACGCGATTTTTCCTCCAGTTCCTGCCAGCCGGGATCGGCGGCAAAACGTTCACCGTAAGTGTATTCCAGCTTTTTCAGCTTGTTGAGAATATTGCCGACGCCCTCCTGCCGCACCCAGTGCAGCGGTCCTCCGCGGAAAGGGGCGAAACCCGTGCCGAAGACGATGCCGGCATCCAGCAGGTCGGCATCGTCCACGACCCCTTCCCTGAGACAGGCCACCGCCTCGTTCACCAGGCGCAGGATGAGGCGGTCGCTGCAGCGTTCGAGGCGTTTCGTGTCGGCTTCGCTCTTCTCCTTCACGGGCCTGCCTTTCTCCCAGGCGTAGAAGCCGCTGCCCGACTTGCGCCCCAGTTTGCCCTCGGCCACCTTCTGCTTCAATAACCCGGGAATGCCGAGCTGCAGCGCATCGGCCAGCTTCCCGGCCACCGAGAGGGCAATGTCGAGTCCCACGGTGTCGGCCAGCTCGATGGGTCCCATGGGCATGCCGAAGGCGAGTGCGGCCTCGTCGATGACCTCGGCCTTCACCCCCTCTTCGAGCAGGAGCACCGCTTCCAGCAGGTAGGGCATGAGTACCCGGTTGACCAGGAAACCGGGCGTGCTCTGCACCGGCAGCGGCAGCTTGCCGATCTGGCGCGTGAAGGCGGCGGCTCGTTCCACCAGTTCCGGCGGATTATCCGGCGAGTTGACCACCTCCACCAGGGGCATCTTTGCAACCGGGTTGAAGAAGTGGAGGCCGACCAGCCGCTGCGGATCGTGCAGTCCGCGCGAGAGCACTTCGAGGGGAATGCTGGAAGTGTTGGTGGCGAGCAGGGCGCCTGCTTTCATGCGGGGTTCGAGGGTGGTGTAGAGACCGCGCTTGGCTTCGGCATCCTCGTAGATGGCCTCGATGACCACGTCGGCGGCGGCGATGCCCTCACCCCGGTGATCGGGAATGAAGCGGTCCCGTGCCTGTTGTTCCCGGTAGCGGTCGCGCAGACGCTTGCGAAAGAGTTCGTGGGCCCGTTTAACCGCGCGCGCCAGCTGTTCCGGGGTGCGGTCCTGCAGTGTCACCCGCAGACCCCTGAGCACGCACCAGGCGGCGATGTCGCCTCCCATCACCCCGCCGCCCACCACGTGGATCCGCCGGGCATGGAAGCCATCGTTGGGCGCCAGTCCCTTGAGCCTGTCCTGCAGCAGGAACACGCGGATGAGGTTCTGTGCGGTGCGACCGGTGAGCAGCTCCGCCACCGTGGTGGCTTCGCTGCGGTACATTTCGGCACTGTGTCCGGCGGTGCGGCGCCAGTGATCGATGAGACGGTATGGGGCGGGGTAGTGCTCGGGGCGGATGCGTTTCCGTACCTGGCGTCGCAGCAGGGCCGCCACCGCGGGACGCAGCGGCGCCGCGCCTGTCAGGCGCTGGTGAAACGGGGGTCTTACCGTTGCAGGCCGTTCTCCGATGAGCTGGCGCGCGGCGTTGCGCAGCTGGCGCCTGGGAACCGCCAGGTCCACCAGCCCGATTCGCCGGGCCGCTTTCCCACTGAGGTTGCGTGCCGAGAGCATCAGCTCCATGGCCTGCAGATGGCCGATCAGCCGCACGCTGCGCACGGTTCCGCCGAAACCGGGGAAGATCCCTAGGCGGATCTCCGGGAAGCCGATGCGCGTCTCCGGCTCGGTGCTGGCCACGCGGTAGCGGCAGGCCAGCGCCAGTTCCAGGCCGCCGCCGAGGCAGAAACCGTGGATCATGGCCACCGTGGGGAAGGAGAGCGCTTCCAGGCGGTGGAAGATGTCGTGTGCCCGGCGGATGAGCCGTTCGGCTTCTGCGGGATCCCGGATGCGGGCGAAGGCCTTCACGTCCGCGCCGGCGATGAAACCCGACTCCTTGTCCGAGAGGATCACCAGGCCGCGCGGGTGGCGCTGGGCGACGGCGATGAGCTGTTCGTCGAGCGCTTCCAGGCTCTCTCGCGTGAGCACGTTGGTGCGGCTTCCGGCCCGGTCGAAATGGAGCCAGGCGATCTCCTGTTGGTCCAGTTCCAGATGCCAGTCAGGATTCATGACTCACCTCCACCAGCATGGCCCCGCCCTGGCCGCCGCCGATGCAGAGGCTGGCCATGCCCAGGCGCGCCCGGTTGCGTGCCAGGACCCTGAGCAGGTGCAGCACGATGCGCGCGCCACTGGCGCCCACGGGATGGCCGATGCTGATGGCACCGCCGTCCACGTTGAGCCGTTCCTCGGGAATGGCCTGGAAGGAGCGGGGCAGGCCAAGCCGCTCGCGGCAGAACGCCGCGTCCGTCCACGCCCGCAGGCAGGCGATCACCTGTGCGGCGAAGGCTTCGTTGATCTCCCAGTAGTCGATGTCGCCGCTGTCGAGCTTCCAGCGCGTCATTATGGGCGCCATGGCGTGTACCGGGCCGAGCCCCATATGCCGCGGATCCAGCCCGGCCCACTGGCTGTCGAGGATGCGGCCCAGTACCGGCAAGCGGTGGTCCTGCACCGCTTGCGCGGAGGCGAGCAGCAGGCAGGCGGCGCCGTCGGTGACCTGGGCGCTGTTGCCTGCGGTGACCTTGCCCACGGGACGGTCGAATACCGGCCGCAAGCGTGCGAGGGCCTCCAGGCTGGTATCGGGTCTCGGTCCGGTATCCTGCTCGTGAACTTTGCCGCTGCTGTCGTAGAGGGGCACCATCTCCTCCTCCAGCAGGCCCGCTTCACGCGCCCGCAGCAGGCGCTGGTGGCTGCGCAGGGCAAAGCGGTCCATGGCCTCGCGGTCGATCCCGAAGACCTCGGCCAGCTCTTCGGCGGTCTGGCCCATGGAGAGGCCGGTGACCGGGTCCGTGAGCCCGCGCAGCAGTGCGATCACCGGGGAGAGGTGCGCGGGCCTCAGCCGGGCGAGCGCGCGCAGGCGCTGGCCAATGCCGCGGGCCCGGTTCCAGCCCGCCAGCCAAGCCACCATGGTCTCCCCGAGCAGCACCGGATGATGGCTCATGGCCTCGGTACCGCCCACCAGGACCAGGTCGGCGCGGTCGTGGAGGATCTCCAGCGCCCCGCTTTCGATGGCCTGCATGCCGGAGGCGCAGTTGCGTTGCACCGTCATGGCCGGGGTGTGTTCGCTGCAGCCCATGCGCAGGGCGGCCACGCGCCCGATGTTGGCCTCGTCGGGGCCGGAGGAGACGCAGCCGAGGACGACGGCATCCAGCTTATCCGCATCGAAGGGCTGGCGCAGCAGCAGCTGCCGTCCGGCAGCGACCGCCAGGTCCGAGGCGCGGAAGGGACCCGGCGGTCCCGTCACCTTGAGGAAGGGGGTGCGGCACCCGTCCACGATGTAGACCGGCCTGTCCTGCCAGGGAAGCGGATTTCCGTTCATGATCCCACCTCCAGCCCGGCCCGGTTGTGGTCGGCTTCCTGCAGCAGGTTGTTGCGGCCGTAGTGCTCGAAGCTGTCCACGGCGATCACCCGCCGGCGCAGCATGCGCATCTTTTCCAGTTCCCTGAGGTCGGCTGCGTCGACGAGCCCCTCCGCCAGCGCCTCGCGGGCCTGTTCGAGGGTATCGCGACTGTGGACGACACCCGCCCTGCGCGCTTCTCGGAGCGTCTTCTCCAGGGGCGCCACCCGCGCGGCCTGGAGAAAGGCCTGTTCGATGATGCCCTGGGGGAAGCGCTCGTCATCGGTGATGAAGATGCCGGCGGTGAGGCGGTCACGGCATTCCGATGGGGCCAGCAGCAGCCCGGCCGCCTCGTGGCTCATGCGGTCGTCGGGCTCGGTCCAGGGATAGCAGCTGGGAAAGAGCACCAGCCGCAGCAGCCAGCCCAGGGGGCGGAAGGGAAGATTGCGGATCAGCAGCCGCAGGCTCTCCTGCATGCGGTAGAAAGAGGTTTCGCAGGCCCAGCGCACCAGCGGCCAGTCCTCCCCCGGGCAGCCGTCGTCCTGGTACTGCTTGAGCACCGCCGAGGTGAGGTACATTTCGCTGAGCACGTCACCGAGACGGGCCGAGAGCCGCTCCTTGCGCTTGAGCGTGGCACCCAGGGTCATCATGGCGGCATCGGCGGCCAGGGCGAAAGCCGCGCTCATCCAGTTGAGCTGCTGGAAGTAGCGTTTCGCCGGCCCGGCCACCGGAGAGTGGGAGAGGCGACCCCGGGTGAGCCCCAGGAAGAGGCTGCGGGCGATGTTCTCGAGCAGGAAGCCGGCGTGCCCGAAGACGGCGTGGTCGAACTCCGCCAGTCCACGTTCACAATCCGGCTCCTGGGCCGCGGAGAACTCCTTGAGGATCCAGGGGTGGCAGCGCATGGCCCCCTGGCCGAAGATGATCATGCTGCGGGTGAGGATGTTGGCGCCTTCCACGGTGATGGCGATGGGCAGCGCCTGGTAGGCGCGTGCGATGAGATTGGAGGGGCCCAGTATGATGCCGCTGCCGGCCTGGATATCCATGGCGTCGTTGATGAGCTGGCGGTAGCGCTC
This sequence comes from Gammaproteobacteria bacterium, assembly GCA_003972985.1. Lineage (GTDB taxonomy): Bacteria > Pseudomonadota > Gammaproteobacteria > Chromatiales > Chromatiaceae > Thiolapillus. The sequence continues at coordinate 9,374 of QNZQ01000011.1, forward strand.
GGTGAGGTGGTACTTGACGATGGCGGAGATCACCGAGGGCTTCTCCCCGATGTCCAGGGCGCCGAGGGTGAGCCTGCGCGCGGCATCCATCTGGTAGGTGAGGCCGGCGATTCTCGCCAGCGCCTCCTCCACGCCCTCGAAGCGCCCGATGGGCATGCCGAACTGCTGGCGGATGGCGGCGTAGGCGCCGGTGTAACGGCTGCACACCTTGCCGGCGCCGACGGCGAGGGCGGGCAGCGACACGCCGCGCCCTTCTGCCAGGCTCTCCACCAGCATGCGCCAGCCCTGGCCGATGTACTTCTCCCCGCCGATGAGCTGGTCCAGGGGAACGAAGACGTTGCGGCCCCAGTTGGGCCCGTTCTGGAATGGAATGTCCAGCGGGATGTGGCGGGCGCCGATGGTGACGCCGGGCGTGTCGCGCGGGATCAGCGCCAGGGTGATGCCCAGCTCTTCGCGGTCGCCCAGCAGATGGTCGGGATCCCGCAGGCGGAAGGCCAGCCCGATGAGGGTGGCCACGGGTCCGAGGGTGATGTAGCGTTTTTCCCAGTCGAGTCGCACGCCGAGCACGCGCCGGCCCCGCCACTGGCCCCATGCGACCACGCCCTGGTCGGGAATGGCGCCGGCGTCGCTGCCGGCATCGGGGCCGGTGAGGGCGAAGCAGGGAATCTCCTCGCCCCGCGCCAGCCGCGGCAGGTAGTACTGTTGCTGCTGCCTGGTACCGTAGTGGAGCAGCAGCTTTCCCGGCCCCAGCGAATTGGGCACCATCACCGTCACCGCCGCCACGATGCTGCGGCTGGAGAGTTTCATCACCACCTCGGAGTGGGCCTGCGCGGAGAAGCCCAGGCCGCCATGTTCCTCGGGGAGCACCAGGCCGAAGAAGCGCTCCTGTTTCAGGTAGTCCCAGATCTCGCCGGGGAGATCCTTTTCCGTGTGGGTGATCTGCCAGTCGTCGAGCATCCGGCAGAGCCTTTCCACCGGGCCGTCGAGGAAGGCCTGTTCCCGGCCGGAGAGGCGGGAACGTGGCGTGTTGAGCAGCTTCTCCCAGTCGGGGCGGCCACTGAAGAGCTCGGCGTCCCACCAGACACTGCCGGCCTGCAGCGCTTCCTGCTCGGTGCGCGACATGGGCGGGATCACCTTGCGGAACTGCCGCAGCAGCGCCGAGGTGATATAGCGGCGGCGGATGGCAGGCACCCCCAGCAGCAGCACCACGGCGGCGGCGCCGAGCCACAGAGGCGTGGAGAGGTACCAGGGAATCCCAGTGGCCAGGGTCACGGTGACCAGGCTGGCTACGAGTACGCTGATCCAGGTGCCGGTTCCGGCGCCCTGGTAGGCGAGGAACCAGACCAGCGCTGCCCGCCATGGAGAGCGAAGCGAAGGCGGGTAGTCCCCGGTAGCCGCGAGGCGACACGGGATACCCGACGTGCCGAAGGCGCCAAAGGGGATCCCAAGGGAGCATCCGAACGCGGCGTCCAGTCATATGGGAGACCGGTGT
>QNZQ01000178.1 GCA_003972985.1 Gammaproteobacteria bacterium
GGGTTTCTCCGAGATGACCGCCAGGGAGGCGGCGCCCACGGGTCCCACGGCGATGCCGGCGCCGATGGTGGCGAAGGCGGTGGGAATGCCGATGCCGATGAGGGACAGGCCGAAACCGATGCTCGTCTCGCCGCCTGCTGCGGCGGCGGCCGTTGCCGGCTCGGCCATGGCGTCCTGGACCCCCAGTACCAGCAGGCCCACCTGGGCGCCGACGAAGAGCAGCAGGTTGGTGCCCACGAAGCCCTTCCAGCGCCGCACGCTCTGCGTCCGACCCGAAGGCGGATTGATCTCCAGGTAGATGCCGGTGGCGATGAGCGCCAGCAGGCTCAGGCTCATCAGAGTGATCATCCAGTACATTTGGTCGTCCTCCATCAGGTCGATGATTGGTGTGCAGCGGTATGCAATGCGGGCATGGTTCTACTTCAACGCAGTGGTGATTCCCCGCCCCTGGTTTCCAGGGAGAGTTGCATCGGCTCGAAGGGCCGGCCGTCCCCGCGAAAGAAGCGCGAGAAGCCTTCGTAGTATTCCAGGCGCAGCACCTGGATCACCACGATGGCGCCTTCCAGTATCACGATGAACAGGTTGCCGAGGATCACCGTGATCCAGTGACCGGTGGTGTGCATCATGTTGGCCAGGGCGAAGACCGCCAGCGCCAGCGCCACGTGGTTGAGCCCGAAGGCCGCCACGCGCAGGAAGGAGAGGCTGTTGGAGATGTAGTTCATGAAGGTTTCGAAGCCCTCGATGAGTACCACCAGTGCCTTCTCTCCCGGCGGCGCCTGCATCTGCCGCCATTTCCACCCCAACATCGCCAGCAGCGGCAGCAGCAGGGCCAGCTGGTGGGCCGTGGTGACGGTGCCCTTTTCCACCCAGTACCAGCCGGCGGCCAGCAGCGCCAGGTAGAGCAGCAGCCCGGCGAGGCCGTGGCTGTCGAACAGTGCCTGTTGCCACAGGCCCTCCACCAGGTCGTTGCGGATGCGCATGAGCGTGCCCGCGATGATGAACAGCACCCCCCAGGCAAAGGCCACCTCGAGCATCCGCACCGGGTCTTCCAGGGGCGATATCCAGAGCGCGGGAATCAGGTGCTCGTAACCGAAAACGCTGCCGTAGAGCAGGCCGAAGAGCATGGAGAAGATGCCGGCATAGGTGAGCAGCACCTGTACCTGGGGATAGCGCCTGCGGATCAGGAAGCCGGTGAGCACGAACAGGGCGCCATGCCCGACATCCCCGAACATCATGCCGAACATGATGCCGAAGCTGATGGTGAGGAACCAGGTGGGATCGATCTCGCGGTAGCGGGGAATGCCGTAGTTGCGCACCAGCGCGGCGAAGGGCTGCAGCCAGCGGCCGTGCCTCAGGCAGGAAGGAACCTCGGGTGTCTCCTCCAGGGTCGGGGCGCGGGACTCGATCATCACCGGGCTGTCCAGGTTGTCGTGCAGTCGTTGCTTGAGGGCTTCCAGCTCCGATTCGGGCACCCAGCCGGTGACCAGCGCCAGTCCGCCACGGCTACCGGGCGCCGCGCCGAAATGGGCGAGGCCGGAAGCGGCATAGAGCTTCAGTGCCGCCTCCTGCAGGCGTTTCCCGTGTTCTTCCCGCCGCTGGCGGATCTCCTTGTGCAGGTGCTGGCGCTGCTGGAGGATGCGGCGTTCACGTTCCTCCAGGCTGCGTTCCACTTCGGCGGGATGGTCGGAGAACTCCTCCGGCAGGGTCAGGCCGCGGAAGTCGGCGGCCTTGAGTACGGTTTCGAGCTGGTCGGCGTGCTCCTTCAACCCGGCGACGATGACGTGGGCCCGCTCCTTGCGCACGGCGAAGCGGGTGAGGGCAAAGCAGGCCAAGGCCACGGCCTCGCCGAGCCGCTTCAGGTTCTGCTGGGGAACGGTGCCGAGACGGACGTGGAGAAACCGGAAGTCGCTCTGCAGCAGTCCCAGGTCGATGTCCAGGTGACGGTATCCCCTGAGCAGGTCCTGGAGCTGGTGTACCTCGCGCAGCTCCTCTTCGCCCTTGCGCAGGTTCTCCGCACAGGCGGAGCAGTGCTGCCAGATCTCCTCCAGCCAGCGGTCGAGCGCTTCGAGTTCGGCGAGCCGTGGCACCTGTGCGGGGATTTCATGCAGGTCGGGCGTGAACTGCAGAAACTGGCAGATCTTGTGGAAGCGGGTACGGGCGCTCTCGTAGGTGGAGAGGTATTCGGTGAGGGGTGTTTCCGGGAAATCCTCGTCCTTTTCCTTGGCCGGGTGAGGGGCGAAGCTCCCGGTGCGTGCCAGCTCCAGGCCCGCCTGGGCCAGGTTCTCGGTGAGCAGCGAGATGCGCACCTTGCGCATGGAGGCCGGGGTCATCATGATGCAGCTGCTCCCGTGTGATGATGGTGACCGGCATCCACCAGCGGGTCGGCACAGAAGCGGATGAGCCCCTGTTCCAGTCCAAGGAGGTGCCCCTTCAATACGGTGTGGATGAGCTGGATCTGCTGTTCACGCAGGTAGAGGTAGGCAAAGGACCTGGCCATGGGATGGCTGCGTTTGCGCAGCAGCCTGCGGGCATGGGTGCGCACCATGGCCACCATGCGGTACTCCACGTTTTCGATGTCGGCAGCGTCTGCGAGCCGCTGCTGTAACGCAGGGGGCAGCAGGGCCAGCATCTGCTCCAGGGAGTCGTACTGGGCCAGCTGCTGCAGCAGTGGGAGGGGCAGGTGGTGTCCTCCCGGTGCCAGCAGGAAATAGGCGTGGGGGGCTTCCAGCCGGTAGTTGAGCCGGAAACGCAGCAGGGAGACCAGGTTGATCTGGTCCAGCCAGGTCCCCAGCAGTGCGCGCACCGGTTCGCCGGATCCGTCTTTCAATGCACGGGCCTGCTGCACCAGCTGGTGGTAGTAGTGGGTGTCCAGGGTCGCTTCGGCGTTGAACAGGTCGAGCTGTTCCTCGTAGATCTTGCGCGCCTGCCGGGCCATGGCGGCGTAGGGCGAGGACTCGAGCCGGCGCAGCAGTTCCTCCGCGCTCTCGGTGCCCACCAGCGCGTCGATGGGCAGGGTGGTGAGCGGCCCGAGATCCAGGAGGTTTTCCAGTGTCTGCGCGGCGGAAAGGCCGGAAAGCTTGGAGCGGAGGATGATCTTCAGGTTGATCAGCTCCAGCCGCCGCAGCCAGTAGCGGATGAAGCGACTCTGATCGCTGTTCATGCCGTGCATGAGCAGCAGGCTCTCTTCCACCAGCACCGTCGCCAGCTGCTGTTCCAGGGTGCGGGCATTGCGGGGAGGCTCGGCGACCAGCTGGTGCAGGCCGGCCTTCTGCAGTAGCGGACGCATCTCCTCCTCGCTGGCGCCAAGCAGGGCTTCGCGCTCCGGGCGGCGCAGCAACTGCTGGGCGAGCAGGGAGACCCGGGTATCGAGAAAGGCGTCCCTGGCGGCTTTCCCGGCCATGGTTCAGCTGACCCCGGGGTCGAGCAGGATGTTCACTGCTGCCTCGATGGCCTCATCGCGGGCCTCTTCGGCGATGTTGCGCAGGCGGTGGGAGCGTTCCTGGTAACGCAGGTCCATTTCGGCCCGCGCCTGTTCCACCCGCTGCCTGGCCTTCTCCATGAAGGATTCGCGGATCTCGGGCAGGCGTGCCTCGAGCCGTTCCTCCGCAAGGCGCGCCTCTTCCAGGGCTTCCCTGGTGATCCGTTCGCGCTCCTCTAGTGCCTTGGTGACCAGCGCCTCGGCCTGCAATTCGGCCTGCAGCAGCCGTTGCAGCGTGTCCTCCATCTGGTGATCCCTTTTCTTTGTGTTATGTTCAAAAGCATACTCCAAAGAAATTTCTCTGCAAGCAGGTGGCGGATCGATCCGGAAGGGAACAGGGGAGGAGCATGAGCAATAGGCAACAGGCGGGTCCGGGAGGTTCCCCGGACCTGGAGCGGGAAGGACCGGCGGCCCCCCATGCGCTCCCCGGCGAGGAAGTTCTCGCTTCCCTGAAGAGCTCCCGTCACGGGCTCTCCACCGCGGAGGCCGCGGCGCGCCTGGAAACCGTGGGGCCCAACCGCTTGCCACAGCCCAGGCCCCCGGGGATGGGCGTGGTGTTCCTGCGCCAGTTCGCCAGTCCGCTCATCTACGTGCTGATGGCGGCGGCACTGCTGTCGCTGGCCATCCAGCACTGGTCCGATGCGCTCTTCATCGGTGCGGTGCTGCTCATCAATGCGCTCATCGGCACCGTGCAGGAGTTCTCCGCCCAGCGTGCCGCTTCCGCCCTGAGCGCTCTGGTGACCACCTGCAGCCGCGTGCTGCGCGACAGCGAAGCCTACGAGATCGATGCCACCGGGCTGGTGCGGGGCGACGTGGTGCTGCTGGAGACGGGCGACCGGGTGCCGGCCGATCTGCGGCTGCTGGCCAGCCAGGACCTGCTGCTGGACGAGTCCCTCCTCACCGGCGAGTCCCTGGCGGTACCCAAGGACGCGGACCTGGTGCTGCCTGAAGAGACTCCCCTGGCGGAACGGCGCAATATGGCCTTCGCCGGTACCCTGGTGACGCGGGGGCACGGCCAGGGCGTGGTGGTGGCCACGGCGCTGAACACGGAACTCGGCCGGATCGCCGCCGACGTGATGGGGCAGGCCATGGGCGAGGCGCCGCTCATGCTGCGCATGGAACGTTTCACGCGCAAGGTGGCCATCCTGGTGGGCATCGCCGCACTGGTGATGGCAGTGGTGGCCCTGGGCCGGGGCATGCACTACAGCGACGTCTTCATGCTCGCGGTGGCGCTGGCGGTTTCCGTGATCCCCGAAGGGTTGCCGGTAGCGCTCACCGTGGCACTGGCCATCGGCATGCGCCGCATGGCCCGGCGCAACGTGATCATCCGCCGGCTAGTGGCTGTGGAGGCGCTCGGTTCCTGCACCTACGTGGCCACGGACAAGACGGGGACCCTGACGGTGAACCAGCTCACCGTGCGACGCATTCTCCTTCCCGGGCAGCCGCCCTGGGAGGTGACCGGCGAAGGCATCGTGCCGGAAGGGCTGATCCGCACCCCGTCGGGCACGCCGGGCGGGATAGAGGAGACGCTGCTGGAACGGCTCTGCCGCGCTGCCGTACTGGCCAACGGTGCCTTCCTGGGGCACCGGGACCAGGCATGGACGGCCCACGGTGATGCCGTGGACGTGGCGCTGCTGGTGATGGCACACAAGGCGGGCATCACGCGCCAGGAGACGCTCAATGCCTACCCTGAGCTGGCCGAGATCCCCTTCGAATCGGATCGCCTGTTTGCCGCCTCGCTGAACGAGGTGGAAGGCGAGCCTCATGCCTTCGTCAAGGGCGCCTACGAGAGGTTGCTGGCCATGTGTTCCCGCATGGCGACCCTGGAGGGCGACGTTCCGTTGGACAGAAAACGGGTGGAGGAACAGGCAACGGCGCTGGCGCGGCAGGGGTACCGGGTGCTGGCGCTGGCTTCCGGGCCGGTGGACATCGGTCCGGACGAGGCCTTCGACGAGACCCATCTCCACGACCTCACCCTGCTCGGGCTCGTGGGCATGATCGACCCGTTGCGGCCCGAAGCCAAGCCGGCCATCGCCGCCTGCCGGCAAGCGGGTATCGAGGTGGCCATGGTCACCGGGGATCACCCCGTGACGGCGCTGGCCATCGGCCGGGAGCTGGAGCTGGCCAGCGATGGCGAGGAGCTGGTCACGGGTCCCGAGCTCAGGGAGGCGGAAGACGAAGGTGCACTCGACGCGCTGGTGCGGCGGGCGCGCGTGTTTGCCCGGGTGGAGCCGCACCAGAAGCTCGATATCGTCCGGTCGCTGCAGCGACAGGGCCACTTCGTCGCCGTGAGTGGCGACGGTGCCAACGATGCGCCTGCGTTGCGCGCAGCCCAAGTGGGCATCGCCATGGGCAGGAGCGGTACCGACGTGGCGAGGGAGAGCGCCGAGCTCATCATCACCGACGACAACTTCGCTTCCATCGTCGCCGGGGTGGAGGAGGGGCGCATTGCCTACGCCAACGTGCGCAAGGTGATCTTCCTGCTCATCTCCACCGGTGCGGCAGAGCTGGTGCTGTTCACCCTGGCGCTCTTCACCGGGCAGCCGCTGCCCCTGCTGGCGGTACAGCTGCTCTGGCTCAACCTGGTCACCAACGGCATCCAGGACGTGGCCCTGGCCTTCGAGCCCGGCGAGGGCGACGAGCTGAAACGGCCACCGCGGCCGCCCAACGAGCCTGTCTTCGACCGCATCATGATCGAGCGGGTGGTGGTCTCGGCACTCACCATCGGGGTGCTCGCCTTCGCGCTCTACCAGTGGCTGCTGCGGAGCGGTTTCTCCCTGGAGGAGGCGCGCAACGGTACCCTACTGCTGATGGTGCTGTTCGAGAACATCCACGTCTTCAATTCCCGGTCGGAGACCCGCTCGGTCTTCGGCATGTCGCTGCTGGGCAATCCCATCCTGCTGATCGGCACCCTGCTGGCGCAGGCGGTGCACATTGGCGCCATGTACACGCCCTGGATTAGCGACGTGCTGAGTATTCAGCCGGTATCACCGCAGCACTGGCTGCAACTGCTGGGCATTGCACTGACGGTACTGGTGGTGATGGAGCTGCACAAGCTCTCCTGGCGCCTCCGCCATCGGGGAGAGGGAAAGCGATGAAGCGTTTTCTTATGGTGATATTCGTACTGGCTGTGCCTTTGGCAGTGGCCGATGGCCCGCAGGTGCAGCTCGAACCGGTGACTCGGATGCCCGAAGGCGCGAGCCCCCTTGCCGTGCGTCATGCGGGTGACGGTTCCGGGCGCCTCTTCATCGTCACCCAGGAGGGCAGGATTTTCATCCATGACGGGCAGAAGCTGCTGGCCAGGCCCTTTCTCGACACCCGCTCGCGGGTGACCAGCGGCGGTGAAAAGGGGCTGCTGGGGCTGGCCTTCTCTCCGGACTACAGGCGTGACGGCCGCTTTTACGTGAACTACACGGTGCGCAGGAACCGCCGTCTCTATACCCGGGTTTCCCGTTTCCGCGTCTCGGCGAAGAGTGCCGGTTGGGCGGATCCCGCGATGGAAGAGGTGCTGCTGGAGTTCGAACAGCCCTGGGGAAACCACAACGGCGGCGACATCCATTTCGGCCGCGACGGTTACCTCTACATCGGTACGGGGGACGGTGGCGCCGCCGGTGATCCCAGGGACAACGCCAGGAACCTGGGGAACCTGCTGGGAAAGCTGCTGCGCATCGACGTGCTGGGCGAACCTTCGGCCGGCGACGAAACCTGTGGCCGCATCGCCCGTTACGCCATCCCCGGGGACAACCCCTTCCGCAACACCAGAGGAAGTTGCGACGAGATCTGGGCCTACGGCCTGCGCAACCCCTGGCGCTGGAGTTTCGACCGCGTCACCGGTGACCTCTTCATCGGCGACGTGGGGCAGAACAAGTGGGAAGAGGTGGACCTGCAGCCGGCCCCGGACAGGGGCGGGAGCTTCTACGGCTGGAGCTGCATGGAAGGAACTCACCGCTACGACGAAAGCCGCTGCGACGGGCGCGCCATGGTGGCGCCGATCCTCGAGTACGGCCACATGGGCGGCAACTGTTCTATCACCGGCGGCTACCGTTACCGGGGACCCGTGAAGGCGCTGCAGGGGCGCTATGTCTTTGCCGATTTCTGCAGCGGCAACATCTGGTTCGCCCGGCAGTCGGGCAGGACCTGGACGAGCAGGCTGTGGCGTACCACCGGGCTCAACATCTCCAGCTTCGGAGAGGACGAACAGGGCAATCTCTACGTGGTGGACCTGGGAGGTGGGGTGTACAAATTCGTGGCGGCAGCGGACCGGAAATGATCAGGCGGGCGGATCGTTCCCTGCTTTCGTCTGTTGCTCCTCCAGCCAGCGGATTTTGACACGGGCGATGCGCTGGCGGCGCAGCTGCTGGATCGCCTCGCCGAGCGCCTTGCCCTGGAATTCCCCGCTCACGTCGCTGGCGGAGACCTCGCGGGCCGCGGCGAAGGCCTGGCGCAGGTAGTCGATTTCCGGGCAGGGGCTGTTCTCGAAGCCCTTGCGGCCCCTGTTGTCGGCCTCGCAGGCGAGCAGGAAGCGCTCGAAGTCCCCGGGTTGGCGAAAGGCGTCGAGATCCTCGAAAAAGCGCAGCAGGGTGGAGGGTTTGAGCTCGAGGGCGCGATGCACCAGCAGGTGGTGGCGGGCGGTGCGGCGCGCAAGGCGGTGGTAGTGCTTCGGCACCCGGTAGCGGCGGCAGAGGCGGTCCACCAGGGGCACGCCCAGTGCCTCGTGGCCGCGGTGGCTGGGCCACTGCTCGGGCGGGGTGGCGGCCTTGCCCAGGTCGTGGAGCAGCACGGCGAAGCGCACCAGGGGATCATCGGTGAGACGGGCGGCGGCATCCAGGGCCAGCAGCAGGTGTTCGCCGGTATCGATCTCGGGGTGGTATCTTGCCGGCTGGGGAATGCCGAACAGGGCGTCGATCTCGGGAAACAGCACCTTCAGCGCCTCCACTTCCCGCAGGACTTCCACGAAGCGGCGCGGCGCCCTGGCGGCCATGGCGCGCTGCAGTTCCTGCCAGACACGCTCGGGCACCAGGTGTTCCAGTTCGCCCGAACGGGCCAGGCGGCGTGCCAGTTCGATCGTCTCCGGTGCCACGTCGAATTCCAGCTGTGCGGCAAAGCGCGCCAGGCGCAGCACCCGCAGGGGATCCTCGACGAAGGCGGGGCTGACGTGGCGCAGAACGCGGTTGCGCAGGTCCTCGGCGCCGTGGAAGGGATCGATGAGCCTGCCGTCGGCGGTCATGGCCATGGCATTGATGGTGAGGTCGCGCCGCGCCAGGTCCTCTTCCAGGGTTACCCCGGGCGAGGCATCCACTGCGAAACCGTGATAGCCGGGGCCGGTCTTGCGCTCGGTGCGGGCCAGTGCATACTCTTCCTTGGTCTGCGGGTGCAGGAACACGGGAAAGTCCTTGCCCACCTGCTGGAAACCGCGCCGCAGCATCTCTTCAGGGGTGGCGCCGATCACCACCCAGTCGCGGTCCTTGGGATCCAGGCCCAGCAGCCTGTCGCGCACCCAGCCGCCCACCACGTAAGCTTCCAGGCCCTCTTCAGGCTTCATCGCAGTTCCGGCGGGATCCAGGAGTCGTCATCGTCACGGGTCTGTTCCCACTTCCCAATGAGTTCGCGGGCGCGCCGTGCGTCGGTCTCGGGGACCTGCACCTGGAGCGTACCCAGGGCCGGCAGTTCACCCATGGCGCCCTGCAAGTAGTCGCCGGTGACCCTGGCCTCGATGCCTTCGCCGATGAGAAAGATCTTCACCGAGTGGGCCTCGATGGAGTTGAGGGGATGGTAGACGGTGATCACTGCTCCATCTGCCGGAGCTGGCGGTCCCGTGCCTCCACGCCCTGCTGCAGCATTCCTTCCACGCTCCTTGCCTTATCCATGGCCTTCATCTGGTCCTGCCAGGGGTTGTAGGGTTTGTTTTCCATGGTGGGCGTGGCTGCGTCGTCGGCCGCCCTCGGTTTCGGGGTTGCCGGGGATTCGCCCTGCGAACAGGCAGCGAGGAGCATGGAAACGGCAATCAAGGGAATCAGTTGGCGCATGAGTCCTCCTGGTAGCTCAGTGCCTGGCCATGGGTTCCCTTGCTGTCCGGTCCCATGAGCCAGAGGTAGAGGGGCATCAGTGCCTCCGGGGGCTTGATGGTTTCCGGATCCTCGCCGGGAAAGATGATCTTGCGCATGCGCGTGCGCGTGGGACCGGGGTCGATGCTGTTGACACGGATATTGCTGCCGTCCAGTTCATCGGCCAGTACCTGCATCAGTCCCTCCAGGCCGAACTTGCTCACCGCGTAGGCGCCCCAGTAGGCTTTGCCCTTGCGCCCCTCGGCATCGGAAGTGAAGACCAGCGAGGCGTCCTCCGCCTTCAGCAGCAGCGGCAGGAGCACCTGGGTGAGCATGAAGGGGGCGTTGAGGTTCACCTGCATCACCTTCATCCAGTCTTCGGGGTCGTAGTCCTTGATGCGGCTGAGGTAAGGGATGGAGGCGGCATTGTGCAGGATGCCGTCGAGGCGGCCGAAGGTCTCCTCCAGTTTCAGCGTGAGCTCGTCGAACTCGTGCGGTGTCGCTCCTTCGAGGTGCATGGGGTAGATGGCCGGCGTCGGGCAGCCGAGGGCCTCGATCTCGTCGTAGACGCTCTCCAGGTGGGGCAGGGTCTTGCTCAGCAGCACCACCGTGGCGCCGTGACGGGCGAAGGCGATGGAAGCGGCGCGACCGATGCCGTCGCCGGCGCCGGTGACCAGGATCACGCGCTCTGCGAGCAGATCTTCAGCGGGTTGGTAGTCCTGCATGTTTCTCGTTGGGTTCGAGTGGGCGGAGTGCCAGTTATCTTAGCAGCAAGGCACCAGGGGTGCTCGGGTGGACTGCAACCTGGTTTATATGGAAGAACTCACCACAGAGCACACAGAGTTCACAGAGGGATGGACTCACGGTGCATAATTGCCAGCCTCCCAATGGACAATACCGGAGTTCGCCCGATAAGGTTCAGCCGCATCGGGCGTTGCTCATATCCCGCCAACAGTGGGACGCAAGGCCATAGGGTTTACGCCGGATGCGCTGTCGCTTATCCAGCCTACCGGCGCTGCCCGCCATGGAGAGCGAAGCGAAGGCGGGTAGTCCCCGGTAGCCGCGAGGCGACACGGGATACCCGACGTGCCGAAGGCGCCAAAGGGGATCCCAAGGGAGCATCCGAACGCGGCGTCCAGTCATATGGCTCTTCACCAAATCAGGTGGGTAACAGTTGCTGGCTGATGGCCTCTGGGTAGAGATCGAGTCCGCCAAGGTGGAAGTAAATGGCGTTGGCAAAGCGCTCCTTGTTGCGGAAGCCATGGCTCCGAACCTTGATCGCCTTGATGCG
>QNZQ01000132.1 GCA_003972985.1 Gammaproteobacteria bacterium
CATAGATCTGGTATCGTTCATCTCGGGTAAGCTGCGTGTAGCCTCTCATCGTGCTCCTCTCTCTTGGTGGATTGAGTAAGCCGTGATGCTACCGCAGCTTACCCTCCCGCTCTAGATCGAGTTGCACTTACGAGTTGAATCCAAGCCCTCTTGCCCCCTGCACATGGGAACGGATTGCGGGAAGTCAAGCAGCCCGTTTCATTCCTGTTCCCAATACCCGAACCGATATACCGACAATTCCGGAGTACAAGAAATGATTCATCCCGTCGAAGGCGACATCCTCCTCACCCGGGCCCAGGCCATCGCTCACGGCGTGGCCCCCATGGACCCCATGAACCAGGGACTGGCCAAGGCTCTGCATGAAAAATATCCCGCCATGCACAAGGACTTCCACCACTGGTGCCACCAGAAGCACCCCAAGCCCGGTGAGGCCTGGATGTGGGGCGGCCCCGACGGCATCCGCATCGTCAATCTCCTCACCCAGGAAGGGGGCTACGGTCACGGCGCGCGTCCGGGCAAGGCCTCCACCACGAACGTGAATCACGCACTGCGCGCGCTGCGCAAGATGGCCGGCAAGGAGAAGTTCACCGCCATCGCACTGCCCCGACTGGCCACCGGCGTCGGCGGCCTCGAGTGGGACGAAGTCGAGCCACTCATCCAATCCCAGCTTGGTGATCTGGAGATTCCCGTGTTCCTCTACGTGACCTACAAGCCGGGCGTTCAGGCCGAGGAGCCTGGTCTCTGAGCCGCTGAAAACTGCTTCCCTTCCATGTAACAAAGGGGCTGCGGCCCCTTTTCTGACCATGGTCATTTTCCCGCGCCCGTCTGTTTGATCTGGATCAAATACCCCGCCAAGCACTACATCTTGTGCATGCTAGTATTTTCAAGCACAAGATAATGAAGACTACCGGGGGAAAGCATGATCCAGTCACCACAGATTGCCCGGCTGCCGGCCTCGCTGCGCAAGCGCGACGGCACCGAGGTACCCTTCGACAGCCGCAAGATCCACTCCGCCATCGCCCGAGCCGGCGCGGCTACCGGCGAGTTCGGCGAGGAGGAGGCGCAGCTGCTCACCGCCCAGGTGGTGAAGGTGCTGGCCCATCTGTCCGACGGGATTCCCGAGGTGGAGCGCATCCAGGACATCGTCGAGCAGACCCTCATCTCCGCCAACCACTTCCGCACCGCCCGTGCCTACATCGTCTACCGCGAACAGCACCAGCGGCTGCGCCAGGACCGTCAGACCCTGGTGGACGTGGCCGCCTCGGTGAACGAGTACCTCGACCGCAGCGACTGGCGGGTCTCGGCCAACGCCAACCAGGGCTACTCCCTGGGCGGCCTCATCCTCAACACCTCGGGCAAGGTGATCGCCAACTACTGGCTCAGCCACGTCTACCCGCCCGAGATCGGTCGCGCCCACCGCGAGGCCGACCTCCACATCCACGACCTGGACATGCTCTCGGGCTACTGCGCCGGCTGGTCCCTGCGCACCCTGCTGCACGAGGGGCTCAACGGGGTGCCGGGCAAGGTGGAGGCGGGGCCGCCCAGGCACATGTCCTCGGCGGTGGGCCAGATCGTCAACTTTCTCGGCACCCTGCAGAACGAGTGGGCCGGCGCCCAAGCCTTCAGCTCCTTCGACACCTACATGGCCCCCTTCGTGCGCAAGGACGGGCTGGGCTACGACGAGGTGCGCCAGTACATCCAGGAGCTGATCTACAACCTCAACGTGCCCTCCCGCTGGGGCACCCAGACCCCCTTCACCAACCTCACCTTCGACTGGGTCTGCCCCGAGGATCTGCGCGACCAGGTGCCGGTGATCGGCGGCGAGGAGATGCCCTTCACCTACGGCGAGCTGCAACACGAGATGGATCTCGTCAACCGCGCCTACATCGAGGTGATGAGCGCCGGCGACGCCAAGGGACGGGTCTTCACCTTTCCCATCCCCACCTACAACATCACCCCCGACTTCCCCTGGGAGAGCGAGAACGCCGAGCTCCTGTTCGAGATGACCGCCAAGTACGGCCTGCCCTACTTCCAGAACTTCCTCAACTCCGAGCTCGAACCCAACATGGTGCGCTCCATGTGCTGCCGCCTGCAGCTCGACCTGCGCGAACTGCTCAAGCGGGGAAACGGCCTCTTCGGCTCGGCGGAGCAGACCGGCTCCCTGGGCGTGGTGACCCTCAACTGCGCCCGCCTGGGCTATCTCCACAAGGGCGACGAACAGGGGCTCTACGCGCGCCTGGACGAGCTGCTGGAGCTGGCGCGCAACAGCCTGGAGATCAAACGCAAGGTGATCCAGCGCCACATGGACGCCGGCCTCTTCCCCTACACCAAACGCTACCTCGGCACCCTGCGCAACCACTTCTCCACCATCGGGGTCAACGGCATCAACGAGATGATCCGCAACTTCACGGCCGACGAACAGGACATCACCAGCGAGTGGGGCCACCAATTCGCCCGTCGCCTGCTCGACCACGTGCGCGAGCGGATGGTGGCGTTCCAGGAGGAGAGCGGCAACCTCTACAACCTGGAAGCGACCCCGGCGGAAGGCACCACCTACCGCTTCGCCAAGGAGGATCGCAAGCGCTGGCCCGACATCCTGCAGGCCGGAACGAAGGAAAAACCCTACTACACCAACAGTTCCCAGCTCCCCGTGGGCTATACCGACGACCCCTTCGAGGCGCTGGCCATGCAGGAGGAGCTGCAGCGCAAGTACACCGGCGGCACCGTGCTCCACCTCTACATGAGCGAACGCCTGTCGTCGGCCGAGGCCTGCCGGCGGCTGGTGCAAAGGGCGCTGGAGAACTTCCGCCTGCCCTACATCACCGTCACCCCCACCTTCTCCATCTGCCCGAAGCACGGCTACCTGGAGGGGGAGCACGAATTCTGCCCGCGCTGCGACGAGGAGCTGCTGGCACGCAGGCAGTCGACCAACGCGTAGGATGGGAAAGGCCGAAGGCCCTGCCCATCTTGCGAAGCTTCCCGAGCCGACTCCTATCGATTCGCGGCCGGGAGGCCGCTCCTACATCTCCAACCAGACAATCGGAGGAATGAAAATGCAGGATGACACCATGAAACTGAAAGACGAGGAACGCACCCGCTGCGAGGTCTGGACCCGGGTCATGGGGTATCACCGCCCCGTCACCTCCTTCAATCCCGGCAAGCAGTCCGAGCACCGGGAGCGGCGGGTGTTCGTGGAATCCAAGGCCCACTAAAGACAAAGAAGGGTTCCGGTTTTCGTCGCTGGGACGTCGGAGGCCATGGATGGCCGACGCGAGCGTGCAGGGAAGCATTTGCAGCGGTCCCATCGATGAAAACCGGAGCCCTGACCCCGCTACCATGCGCATCGGCGGCTTCGTGCCTTTCACCTCCATCGACTACCCCGGCGAGCTGGCCGCGGTGGTCTTCTGCCAGGGCTGCCCCTGGCGCTGCAGCTACTGCCACAATCCCCACCTGCTCGACGCCCGCAGTACCGAGCTGCTCGACTGGCAGGCCCTGCTGGAAGTGCTGTCCCTGCGCAAGGGGTTGCTCGACGCCGTGGTCTTCAGTGGCGGCGAACCCACCCTCCAGGATGCGCTCCCCGGGGCGATCACGGAAGTGAAAAAGATGGGTTTCAAGGTCGGCCTGCACACGGGCGGCTGCTACCCGGACCGCCTGGAGCAGCTGCTTCCCCTGATCGACTGGGTGGGACTCGACATCAAGGACCTGCCCGAGCACTATCCCGCACTCACCGGGACGCCCGGCAGCGGCGAAAGGGCCTGGAAGAGCCTGGAGCTGCTCCAAGCAAGCGGCGTTCCCTTCGAAGTCAGGACCACCTGCTACCCGGAACTGCCCGCCGCCCGGCTGGAGCAGCTGACATCAAGGCTCGAAGGGCTCGGCATCGTTCACCACAACCTCCAGGAATACCGTCCTGTCTGAGACACCTTCTCGAATTTTTCCGAACGCCGTGCCCACCCGCGGGTCTATACTGAAAAAATCGAAACGCCCTTTTTCGCCTGCACAATCATCCACCAACGAGGGAAAGTCATGGATATCGAATCACAGCTTCAGCAGACCATCGACGACATGGTGGACGCCCATCGCGGCATACTCGCCGCCGATGAAAGTCTTCCCACCATGGAGAAGCGCTTCAGGCCCATCGGGGTCGAATCCACGGAAGAGACGCGCCGCGCCTGGCGCTCGCTGCTGGTGACCACCCCTGGCCTGGGCGACTACATCTCTGGCATCATCCTCTTCGAGGAGACCCTCTACCAGACCACCGACAACGGCACGCCCATTCCCGAAGCCGCATGGAAGCAGAAGATCGTGCCCGGCGTGAAGGTGGACAAGGGCAAGGAGCCGCTCCCGGGCGCTCCCGGCGACCTTATCACCCGGGGCCTCGACTGCCTGGGTGAACGCATTACGGAGTACATGAAGCAAGGAGCCCGCTTCGCCAAGTGGCGCGAGGTCTATCCCGTGACTCGCCACAACCCCACCCTGCTGGGACGCAGGACCAATGCGGAAGTGCTCGCACGTTATGCCGCCAACTGCCAGGAACTGGGCATCGTGCCCATCGTGGAACCGGAAGTCCTCATGGACGGCGACCACGAGATCGATCGCTGCGCCGAGGTGACGGAACAGGTGCTGCATGAGGTGTTCCACGCCCTGCACCTGCACAAGGTGCGCTTCGAGCACATGCTGCTAAAGCCCAACATGGTGCTGCCGGGCAAGGAATGTCGCCGCGCCGATCCGGAAGAGGTTGCCGAGGCGACCCTGAAGGTGCTCAAGCGGACGGTTCCCGCGGCGGTCCCCAGCATCAACTTTCTCTCGGGCGGCCAGGGAGCCGAAGAGGCCACCGCCAACTTGAATGCCATCAACCAGATGCGTGGCAATGCGCCCTGGCAGCTGAGCATCTCCTACGGTCGCGCCCTGCAGCAGCCGGCGCTGCACGCCTGGCGGGGAAAGGCGGAAAACGTGGAGAAGGCGCAACAGGCGCTGCTCAAGCGGGCGCGCCTGAACTCCCTTGCGCGAAAGGGGGAGTACGATCCCTCTATGGAGTAGGCGTCGCGGAACCGCCGGTGGAAAAGAAGCGGCGAAAAACCTTGCGCCCGAGAAAGCTCACGACGACGAAGGCCAGCAGAATGCCCACCATCTCCACCAAGTGGATGGCGAGCATCTCCGGCTCCAGCCGGGCACCGATGAGCACGTAACCCTGGATGAGAATCAGCGGCAGGGAGAAGAGGATGCCCATGAGCAGCGGCCTGCCACCGCCCGTCATTTCATAGAGAAAGACGCTGAAGAAAGCAGCGATGAAGGCCGCGACGAAGGAGATGAGCACCAGCACCACGCCAATGCTCTGGTGGGCCTGCGCCGGCGAGAGATCCTTCATCATGGGAACGACCCAGACATTGAAGAAACCGGACGCAGAAAAGTAGAGCAGGATGGCCAACGTTCCCAGCACCAGGATGACGAGGACCTTCTTCCACCAGGCAAGTTCATTCATTGGATTCTCTCTCCGGTTCTGTGTTCACGGGGCCCGTTCGTCCAGGCCTTCGGCGTCAGAAGCGCCATGGGATCAGGTGCTCCCCGCCAGCGCGCAAGCGTAGACCAGCGCATCCTCCCGGCCGCCTGCCGCGGGATAGTAGTCGAAACGCCGCCCCACCTCGTTGAAACCCTCCGATTCGTAGAGGGCCTGGGCGGCCTTGTTGGAGAGCCGCACCTCGAGAAAGAGGGTGTCGGCACCCTGCTCCCGCATCTCCGCCATGACCTTGCGCAGCATCCGCCTGCCGTGCCCCTGCGACTGGTGCTGCGGTGCCACGCAGAGGTTGAGCAGATGTCCCTCGCCGGCTGCCGTGGAGTGAACGCTGTAGCCGACGATCTCCCCCTCTTTTTCGTAGACCCGGCACTGGTAGCCGACCTTCAGGCAGTCGGCGAAGATGCCCCGGCTCCAGGGGTAGGGATAGGCATCTTCCTCGATACGCAGCACCGCGTCCAGGTCCGCTTCGCGCATGGGCCTGGCCTGCAGGAAGGGAAGACTGGAGGCCGGCTCACTCATGCAGGAACCTGTGGAGGCTCTGCAGATCGACCCAGGACTTGGCCTTCTCCTCAGGGCGGCGCAGCAGGTAGGCGGGATGATAGGTCACCAGTACCGGCACATCGCTGCCGGGCAGCCGGTGCCGCCGGCCGCGCAGGCGCCCGACGCTCTCGTCCGTGGCCAGAAGGTTGTGCGCCGCCACCCCGCCCACGGCCAGCACCACTCTCGGCGCCACCAGTTCCAGCTGCCGCTGCAGGAAGGGCGCACAGGCCGCGGCCTCCTCCACGCTCGGGTTGCGGTTGCCGGGGGGACGGCATTTCAGGATGTTCGCGATGTAGACCCTGTCCCGTCCCAGGCCGATGGCCGCGAGCATGTTGTTCAGCAGCTCGCCGGCACGACCCACGAAGGGTTCTCCCTGCCGGTCCTCCTCCGCCCCCGGCGCTTCGCCGATGATCATCAGTTCGGCCTCGCGGTTCCCCACGCCGAACACGGTGTTCCTGCGGGTCTTGCACAGGCCGCAGGCGCAGCAGCCGGCTACCGCCTGCTCCAGTTCTTCCCAGTCCAGCCCCGCAACGGGTTCATCCCTCGACGCCGGAAGATTCTGCGCGGGAACGGCAGGCTGTTCCGGAACGAGCCGTTCCTCCCGAACTGCCGCCGGGGAAGCCGGCTCTACTAGCCGTTCCGCTGGTTCCCCGGTTCCGGAAGCATTGCGCAGCCGGTAGCGCACGATGCCCATGACCTCGAGGCACTGTCGGCGACGCTGCGCTGCCGAAACCATGCTTTCAGACATCGCCGAGCTGGGGATGCTCCCGCTCCAGCGGCGTCATCAGCCGGTTGGCGGCGTTGATGTAGGCCTTGGCCGAGGCGATGACGATGTCGGTGTCGGCTCCCTGGCCGTTGACGATCACCTCGTCCTTCTCCAAGCGTACCGTGACCTCGCCCTGGGAATCGGTGCCGCTGGTGATGTTGTTCACCGAGTAGAGCGTCAATTTCGCACCGGTCTGCACCAGTGCCTCGATGGCCTTGAAGGCGGCATCCACGGGTCCGGCGCCGGATGCCGAGACGCCCTGCTCCTCGCCGTCGATGGCCAGCACCACGTCGGCGGTGGGCGTCTCGCCGGTTTCGGAGCAGACACGCAACGAAACCAGCTTGATGCGCGGCTCGTAGGTCTCGTGCACGGTTTCGGAGACCAGGGCCTGCAGATCCTCGTCGAAGATTTCGTGCTTCTTGTCCGCCAGCGCCTTGAAGCGGGCAAAGGCCTCGTTGAGTTTTTCTTCCGAGTCGAACTCGATGCCCAGCTCCCTGAGCCGGGTGCGAAAGGCGTTGCGCCCGGAGTGCTTGCCCAGCACCATGCGGTTGTGGCTCCAGCCCACGTCCTCGGCGCGCATGATCTCGTAGGTTTCACGGTGCTTGAGCACGCCGTCCTGGTGGATGCCCGACTCGTGGGCAAAGGCGTTGGCCCCCACGATGGCCTTGTTCGGCTGTACCGGAAAACCGGTGATGCTGGAGACCAGCTTGGAGCAGGCCACGATCTGGGTAGTATCGAGATCGGTGTCGCAGGGGAAGACGTCCTGGCGGGTACGCACCGCCATCACCACCTCCTCCAGTGCGGCGTTGCCGGCCCGTTCCCCCAGGCCGTTGATGGTGCACTCCACCTGGCGCGCGCCATTGAGCACCGCGGAAAGGGAGTTGGCCACCGCCAGCCCCAGGTCGTTGTGGCAGTGCACGGAAAAGACCGCCTTGTCCGCGTTGGGCACCCGCTCGAGGAGCTGGCGGATGGTCTCGCCGAACTGGTGCGGCAGGTTGTAGCCCACGGTATCCGGGATGTTGATGGTGCCGGCGCCGGCATCGATGGCCGCCTCCACGATGCGGCAGAGAAAGTCCATCTCCGAACGCCCGGCATCCTCGGCGGAGAACTCCACGTCGTCGGTGTAACCGCGCGCGCGCTTCACCGCCCAGACCGCCTGTTCCACCACCTGGTCGGGCGTCATGCGCAGCTTCTGTTCCATGTGGATGGGCGAGATGGCGATGAAGGTGTGGATGCGCGCCCGGTTCGCGGGCCTGAGCGCCTCGCCGGCGCGGTCTATATCCTTTTCCAGCGCCCGCGCCAGACCGCAGATGGTGGAGTCCTTAACGGTTTCGGCCACCGCCTTCACCGCTTCGAAATCGCCCTCGCTGGCGATGGGAAAACCGGCCTCGATGACATCCACCTTCATCAGTTCCAGTTTCCTGGCGATGCGGACCTTCTCCTCGCGAGTCATGGAAGCGCCCGGGCTCTGCTCGCCGTCGCGCAAGGTGGTGTCGAATATGATCAATTTGTCTCTGCTCATGATGTCACTCCGCCCGGCGCATGGCAGGGCCGTGGTGTTTCTTGTTTGTTCGGGATTTGTCGCGTTTGGGGGCCCTCGCCAGGGCGGGAGAATTACTGATGCCCATCAGGGCAGCAGCGGACCGACAGGCAGCAGGAGACCGTGGCTCGGAAGAACCGGTTGGTTGAACGGCAGAGAGAGGGAAGAAACCCACATCGTCTGGTTACTCGTTGACAGGATCAGACGACTATATCGCAGGAAGGCTTTCCTGCCAAGCATGAGCATGGGGGCTGGAGAGGTAAGCGGTACAGCCGTCGGCGTCCATGGGGCGGGCATAACGATGGCCCTGCATGAAGCGGCATCCCTGTTCCCGGAGCGCCTGCTGCTGAGCCAGCGTCTCCACCCCCTCCGCCACCACCTCGAGACCGAGGCCATGTCCCATTCCGATCATGGCCGCGACGATGCTCACCGTGTCCGCATCCTCTTCCATGCCCTGCACGAAACTGCGGTCGATCTTGAGGCTGCTCACCGGCATCTTCCTCAGCTGCCCGAACGAGGAAAAGCCGGTACCGAAGTCGTCCATGGCCATACCATAGCCGAGTTCCCTGAACTGCTGCAGCAGGGGCAGCGTATTTTCCGGGTCCTGCATGAAGGTGGTCTCGGTGATCTCCAGCACCAGCTGCCACGCCGTACCGTTTCCTCGCCGCTTCCAGCACCTCCAGCAGGTTGCCGCGGGTCAGCTGGCGCAGTGACAGGTTGATGGAGAGCCAGCCCACCTCCACCCCCGCGCGACGCCAGGCCCCAAGTTGGCGACAGGCGGTGTCGATCACCCATTCGCCCAGCGGCAGCATGAGCCCGCTCTCTTCGGCCAGGCCCACGAAGTCGCCCGGCAGCACCAGGCCCTGCTGCGGATGCAGCCAGCGCACCAGCGCTTCCAGCCCCACCACCGTGCCGGCCTCCACATCGATAATGGGCTGGTAATGGAGCTGCATCTCCCCTGCCCCGATGGCTGCACGCAGTTCCGATTCCATGCGGGCGCGCCGCTCGGCCACTTCGTTGAACTCCGGCCGGTAGAACTCGAAACAGTTACGTCCCTGCTCCTTGGCCTTGTACATCGCCAGGTCCGCATTGCGCACGAGGTAGTCGATGTTCACCCCGTCCGCAGGGAAACAGGTGATACCGACGCTGGCGGAGATGAACATCTCCGCATTGTCGATGTGGAACGGCTCGCCCAGCACCTTGATGATCCTGTGACTCAGCTCGGCG
The DNA here is from genome assembly GCA_003972985.1 of Gammaproteobacteria bacterium. Lineage (GTDB taxonomy): Bacteria > Pseudomonadota > Gammaproteobacteria > Chromatiales > Chromatiaceae > Thiolapillus. The sequence continues at coordinate 9,586 of QNZQ01000132.1, forward strand.
GCGATCTTCAGCATGGCACTTTCGCTGTCGAAATCCGTCATCAGGATGGTGAACTCGTCTCCGCCCAGCCGGGCTACCGTGTCCGAGCGCCGCAGCAATGCCGTAAGACGACCGGCCACCTCCCGCAGCAGCAGGTCCCCGCCGGCGTGACCCAGGGTGTCGTTGACGTGCTTGAAGCGGTCGAGATCGATGAAGAGCAGCGCAAGGCACTGGTCATTGCGCAGGGCATGCACCATCGCCTGCTCCAGCCGGTCGTGGAACAGCAGCCGGTTGGGCAGGCCGGTGAGAATATCGTAGTGAGCGAGCCGGTAGACGTCCTCCTCGGCACGCCGGCGCTGCAGTTCGCCACCGATGCGTGCGGCGAACACCCGGAGCAGGTAGCGTTTCCAGGAAGGAAGCTCCAGGGGCCGGGTATCCATGATCACGATGAGACCGATGACCTCGTTCTGCAGGCCCTTCAGGCGACTGCCGAAGTAGCTTTCGATCCCCCATTCACGCAACGTGCTGTCATTGGGGTAGCGCTCGGCCACTCCCTCCCTGATCAGGTTCGCCCGGCCCCGCACCACGTCCGCACAGGGGGTCCCTTCCAGGTCATAGACGTGCCCGCGGGTGATGGACTTCCCGTCCCACATCGCCTGGATCTCGACCCGTTCACGGGAGTCATCGGTGAAGGTGGCATAGAAGGCGTACTGGACACCATAGGCCAAGGCAAGATGCCGGATGCTCCGCTCGAGGACGTTGGTATCACCCGGTATGGGATCAGTGGTGGAGGCGAGCACATGGAGCGCATCCTCTACCCGCTTCCTTTCCGTTATGTCCACGCCCACGGAGAGCAGTTCGGGCTTGCCATCGAGCCCTTCCTCGATATAGGTGTTGCGCCATGCGATCCAGAGCCTGCGCCCGTCCCGGGTAACGTTCTCGTTCTCGTTGATGTGAAATTCGTCGGGATTCTCGCGAATGGCCTCGATCATGGCCGCCAGGTCCCGCCCCCGGGAGTCTCGCTCCCTGACAAGGGTGCCGATGACCGACCGCCCCTTTAGTTCTACTTTGTCACATTATGTCTTGCGTGCGCGGAGCTATGTGGTTATCATTAACACATTGTTTTATAAAGGTATTTTACGATGACCTCGCAAAATTTCCACTACCGCCTTGGAAAAGGCCCTTCAGCGGCTCCCAGATCACCT
>QNZQ01000089.1 GCA_003972985.1 Gammaproteobacteria bacterium
CTTGTTGAACAGCGGCGTAAATAGCGGTAGCGTTTCACCCATGGCGTGTTTCCTTGTCCGTTGTTTGTCTTGACTCAAGATCCTGATTTTACAACGAATAGGGGAACACGCCTCCTTATTTATCACTCACTCAGTGAATAAGCCGGGCTAAGTCCTTGGGCTGGTTCAGCAACTGGTGGTGGTCACTGCGGCCGACCCGGCATCACAAGTCCGGTTCGCCGAGAGGAGGCCTTTCCTCTCCCGCACGACTTCCAGCAGCCAGCAGCCCGATCTCACGCTGGCAGTAAACCGGCATACCCCGGGACATCCCTGCAAGACGACATAGTGGAACTGCTGACGCTGCGCTACGGTGATCGGTACTATCCCAGAACGAGCAAGAGGAAATGGATCATGGCAGCAGCAAGCCACAGCAATGTCACTCACATCTCTCCACAACGACCCCGGACACAACGAAGCCATTGGCTGGCGCGATTGCTGCTCGCCAAACCGTTGAACTACTTCCAATGGCGCCTCGCTCTCCTGATACCGCACGTGAACCTTGGATATCTACGCCCACTGGATCCCTTGCGCATTCTCCTTCAGATCATCTGGCTCCTGCTGGTTATACCATCTGCGTATCGGCGTCCACCATTCCTGCAACGTATGCAACGGGCCACCGGTAAGGCCAATGCCTGGCTGCTTTGCCACTTGTCCCGATATCGCCTCCTGCATCAAACCAACAACCACCAACAGCTGCTCCAGCGCGTCGAGCAGTTGGCCGTCCACCCATTCTGGCGTCTGGCACCGGTACGTTTCACGCTCTATGCGGTGGCCTCCATTCTGATTCTGTTCATTGTTACCACCCCCATGAGCACTCTTCCCCAGGCTCTGTTCGTGCTTTTGTTGTGGGGAATGGCAATGATCATAGGCCAATTCAAGGGCAATCTTGCCAACCTGCTGCTGATCCTGCTCTCAGCCATCGCTTCCACACGCTATCTATGGTGGCGCGCTATCAACACGCTCAACTGGGACAACATGATTAACCTCACACTGGGTATCGGCCTGCTGGCAGCAGAAATCTACATCTGGTTGGTCCTGATACTGGCATTCATCCAGATCGCCTGGCCATTGCGACGTCCTTCTGCCCCTCTGCCGGATGACAAGACACTCTGGCCTGCTGTGGACGTGTTCATCCCTACCTATAACGAGCCCATGAAGATCGTTCGCCCGACAGTGCTCGCGACGATGAACATGGACTGGCCAGAAGACAAGCTCAACATCTATCTATTGGATGACGGCCGCCGGCAGGAATTTAAGACCTTTGCCGAAGAGGTCGGTATCCATTATATGGCACGGCCAGACAACCGCCACGCCAAGGCTGGCAACCTCAATTACGCGTTGGAAAGAACCCAGAGTGAACTGATCACAATCTTCGATTGCGATCACATCCCGACACGCTCGTTTCTGCAAACCAATGTAGGCTGGTTCCTGAAAGATCCCAAGCTCGCTCTGCTCCAGACCCCTCATCTTTTCTATTCACCCGACCCGTTCGAGCGCAATCTCGACAACTTCAGACGAACGCCGAACGAAAACGAGCTGTTCTACGGTGTTATCCAGGAGGGCAACGACTTCTGGAACGCCGCCTTCTTCTGCGGGTCATGCGCCCTGTTGCGTCGCGGACCACTGGAAGAGATCGGCGGTGTCGCGACCGAGACGCTCACCGAGGATGCGCACACCGCATTGCGTCTGCATCGCGAGGGCTACAACTCCGCCTATCTCAACATTCCGCAGGCGGCCGGCCTGGCACCCGAGAGCCTGTCGGCATATGTCGGCCAGCGCATCCGCTGGGCACGCGGGATGATCCAGATCCTTCGCATAGACAACCCCCTGTTCGGCAAGGGACTCTCGCTAGGACAACGGCTGTGCTACTTTACCGCAATGCTGTACTTCCTGACCGGAATCCCCCGGCTGGTATTTCTCACTGCGCCCCTAGCATTCCTCATCCTGCATGTCTACATCATCCATGCTCCGGCACAGATGATCCTGCTCTATGTCCTACCCCACCTGCTGCATTCCAACCTCACCAACGCGCGCCTCCAGGGAAAATACCGGTACTCGTTCTGGGCCGAGGTCTACGAATCGGTGCTCGCTTGGTACATTGCTCGAGCGACGATCGTCGCCCTGTTTGCTCCGCACAAAGGCAGCTTCAATGTCACCGCCAAGGGAGGGCTGATCGAACAACAACACTTCGACTGGGAGATCGCCCGCCCCTCCCTCGTACTCACCGGACTCAACGTGATTGGTCTGCTGTTCGGCATCTGGCGCCTGATCGAGAATCCGGCGAACGAGACCGCAATAGTCATGCTCAATATCGGCTGGACGTTCTACAACCTTGTCATCCTGGGGGTCACCCTTTCAGTCGCCACCGAGACCCGACAGACCCGGAACAGTCACCGCATTCCGGCACGTCTTCCCGCTCTGCTGCAACTTGAGGACGGACGGGTTCTAGAGGCCGAAACGCTCGACTTATCCGAAGGGGGAGTAGCCTTGCACTTGGATGTCCCCGCCGATGGACTACTCAACCAGAAGATCGAGATCTCGATCGGAAAGACTCCGACCATCCTGAGATGCTCTGCTAGGATCGTCCGCTCACACGAACATCAGATAGGATTGCTATTCGATCCGTTGACACTGGAAGACGAAGCCCGACTGATCGAATGTATCTACGGAAGAGCAGATGCATGGAAAGACTGGGTCACGGACAGGCCCCGAGACCGTCCCTTGCGCGCCATGCTCGATGTCCTGCGTACCGGCTTGACCGGTTTCCACCGTGTCTCCTACGTCCTGTTGCGCCGCATGGTCTCGGTCTACACACAGGGGCACAAGTTCCTGTCCTGGGTCTACAGCCTGTTACCGAGGACACCAAACCACCTGCAATCTCGAGTCGATCCACCATGAGACATCCCATCCTCCTCATCTCCCTTCTTGTGATCCAGCTCACGCCATCGCCTCTCCTGGGCGTGCCCCTGACCTCTGCTGTGGAGAAACACCTTCTCACCTTCGAAAAACTGGGCGCACACGCCCAACTGGCACTGTGGGGCATGCGGGGAAGCAACGGCATCACGTTCAGAGTGCGCAACGACGAATACATCACGGCCGCCCGGTTGCGCTTGACCTATTCCTGGTCACCATCCCTCATCCCCGAACTCTCTCACCTTCGGGTAATGCTAAACGGGCATGTTGTCACCACCCTGCCACTGCCTCGGGGACAGGCCGGAGCACCCGTCACCAGTGAAGTCACTCTGGACCCGCGGCTGATGGGCGACTACAACAAGCTGCGTTTTCAGCTGCTCGGCTATTACACCAAACGCTGCCAGGACCCGGTCAGTCCCCTGCTTTGGGTTAACATCTCCAACCTGAGCGAACTGGAACTGGAAACCCACCCCTTGCAACAGGTGAACGATCTGGCCACGTTTCCGGAGCCCTTTTTCGATACCAGAGATCCCAACCGTCTGATCCTGTCGTTCATTCTGCCATCGGAGATCGACAACGAAACCCTGGAAGCCTCGGCCATCCTTGCCTCTTGGTTCGGGATGCAGGCCGAATGGCGAGGCGCAGATTTTCCGGTGCAGCGAGACCTGCACCAGGTCACCACGCGCTACAGCGTGGCCTTTGCCACCGCAGAGCAGTTACACGACCTATTGCCGGATCGGCTGCAGCAGGCGCAACGGGTACGGGTGAACGGTCCTACGGTGGCCATAATCACCCATCCAGACAACCCGTACGCCAAGGTGCTACTGGTTCTGGGACGCAACAGCACCGAATTGCGTCTGGCCGCTGTTGGCATCGTCACCGGGCAGGCCACCCTGTCAGGCCGACAGGTGATCTTCCACTCTTCGCGCCGCCTAGAACCACGAAAGCCATACGACGCGCCCCGGTGGGTGCGGCTCGACCGTCCTGTCAAACTGGGCGAATTGCTCAAGGGACAGGGGCTTCAAGTCAAGGGACACAGGCCACCACCAATCAACGTGGAACTGCGTATCCCGCCGGATCTCTTCGTTTGGAACAGCAAGGGGGTCTCCTTGGACCTCAAATATCGCTATTCCCCCCCGATTGATATCGACGAATCTCGCTTGAGCATTTTACTGAACGACAACTTCATCGAAACCTTTAATTTGTACGACAAGGGACATGATGGCATCAAGGAACGCGTTCGCATCCCGGTACCGGGAGCCAACCTGCTCGGAGGCAACGCCGTTCTGATCCCCCCCTATGAACTGCGCATGAAGAACCGCCTGAGCTTCGACTTCTCGTTTACCTACCATAAGTATGGAGAGTGCCAAGACACCGTGCTGGACAACACCATCGCAGCCATTGATGAGGACTCACAGATCGATCTCAGCGAATTTTCGCACTACGCAGCTTTGCCAAACCTGCACTATTTTGCCGATCTGGGCTATCCCTTCACCCGTTTGGCCGACCTAAGCGAAACCCTGTTGGTAATGCCCCTTCATCCCACGCAACAGGAGAACCGGCTGATGTTGGTACTCATGGGAAAAATGGGTGACGCCACGGGCTATCCCACCACCGGCATCACCATCCAGTCCGGGGGACAGGCACTTACGGCGAAAGACAAGGACATCCTTATCGTCGGTAGCACGCCGGCACGTCGCCTGTTCACCGAGTGGAAACTGGAGACCGACAACAGCGTACTGCAGGGCCTCAGCGTGTTTTCCACACCGGCACGCGCCGTAACCAACCGTTTCGACTGGCTGGGTTTCGATCTCGAACCTGACCCCACACCTGCGACGCGGGTGGAAACCACGCCGACGGGGCCGCTCGCCGCCCTGGTCGGCTTCGAATCGCCTGTGACTTCGGGACGCAGCGTGGTCGCCTTGTTGGACAACAAGCATCAGGCGATTGACGCACTCACCATGGGGCTGCTCGACGACGCCACCCGTGGCCGGATCCATGGCAGCGCCACGTTCTTTCGCGGCAGCTTGGTCGAGAGCGTGGAAGACGTACTGGTCGGCGAGCCCTATTATGTAGGCGACATCAGCCCTTGGACCCTGTTGCTGTATCAGCTCTCCAAGCATCCAATCTGGCCAGCACTGTGGCTGGCACTGATGGTGTTGGCGGTCATACTCATCCTTGGCCTCACTATCTGGTTGAGACTGCGCAACCGTGCTGCGAAGCGTTTGGAGGGCGAGACCTGATGACTCCACGTCTTCGGCCACCCCGTCAGTGGGGCAGAATATTCCTGCTCGGGTGGCTGGCCTTGGCTATCAACAACCAGACACTGGGGTGTCCCCCGTCTCCCCAATGGAATAGCTTGGTCACCCGTATGTCATCAGCCGACGGACGTATTATCGATCATGGCACAACCGACCAGCGCACCACCTCCGAGGGACAGGCCTATGCCCTTTTTCTGGCACTGGTATGGGACGACCGGGCGCGTTTCGCCCGCATACTGGAATGGACGGTGAACAACCTGGCCCAGGGTGATCTCGGTAAGCATCTGCCCGCCTGGCTCTGGGGCAAGGCTCCTGACGGCACATGGCGGGTGATCGACCCCAACCCGGCCAGTGATGCCGACCTGTGGATGGCCTACACCCTGCTGGAAGCCGGCCGCTTGTGGAATGAGCCGTACTACCAGGAACTGGGACGGTCCATGGCGGAACGCATATTGCGCGAGGAAACTCACACCATCCCCGTTTATGGCTCTGTTCTTCTGCCAGCCCCCCGGGGATTCATCGATTCCGATGGCAGCATCCGCCTCAATCCAAGTTACCTGCCTCTGCAACTGTTGCGCGGTCTTTCCACCCTCTTTCCCGGCTCCCCTTGGGACGCGATTCTCGAGAGCAGCTACCGCCTCCTGATCGCCAGACCGAATGGACTGCAATCCGACTGGCTGGTGGTCGATGCAAAGGGGCATCCCCGCCTTGCCGATCCCGAAGGGCGAATCGGCAGCTACGCGGCATTGCGTGTCTATCTCTGGGCCGGCATGCTGTCTCCGGGCGAACCGTGGACCTACCCCCTGCTGCATCACCTCACACCGGCGCTAGAGACACTCACCCACGAGTCCGGCATTCCCGAACGGATCGATGCCGTCAGCGGACAAGGCAAGGGCCAGCTCCCGACGGGCCTGTCCGCCACGCTGCTACCCTTGGTGCATGCTCTGGGAAAGACTAGGAAGCTCGAGAAATATTGCCGCCAATTGAGCACACAAACGGAGCAGCTGTACTCGGGATATTACACTCAGGTACTGGCCATGTTCAGCCTGGGATGGCTGCAAGGCCTCTACCGCTTCGACACCGACGGGCGACTAGTTCCCGCATGGACAGACCGTTGACTCCGGTATTCCCTGCAATCCTCCTGTTGTTGTTCCTGTCAGTGGGCAGAGCCTGGGCAGACGCCCTCACACCACTATTCGAATCTGCCAACACCCTGGACTCACTGGGAGACCATGTCCGGGCACGCGATCAGCTCAGACGTCTGTTGCGCTCGGCCCCACGTCACCCGGGCGCACTGGCCTTGCGAGCCTTTATCGACGTGCGCGAGGGCAACCAGCCCCGAGCGGCGACCACCTACCGGGAACTCGCGGCAATACACCCACAAGCACCCTACACCCGTGCCTTGAAGCAATTTCTGGACAGCTTCGACCAACGTGCCCCACAGGTGCGCACCGCCCGTTTGATGGAGAAAGCGGGCCGCCACGCAACGGCCCTGAAGAAATGGCACGAGGCCTACCCCGAGGGACTGGCTCCCGGACCACTGGCCTATGAGTATGCCCTGGTGATCAAGTCACTCGGAAAGATCGAACGGGCTCGTCAGATCCTGCAGAGCCTGCTCGAACACTATCCCGGCAATCTGCAATATCGCCTAGCAGTCAACAAACTCGATGCATTGCAACCCGAACAACGTGACGCAGTGATTGCCGTCTTCTCCGAGATGACGAGCTACAGCGCCTTCGAACGCGAGGCACATGCCGCCTGGCGCGAACTGCTCATCGGGTTCGAAACTCCCGGAGAGGCCATTCCACTGATCGAACAGTACCTTGTGCGCTATCCTGACGATTACCGCGTCAAGGATCATCTCGTTGCCTTGAGGAAGCACAGGCAAGAACATAAACCCACCACGCAAACGTCCAAGACCGCCGAAGGGAAAACACGCAAGATCACCCACCCTCCTGAGCTGGCCCGAGCCAGACGCCTGATCGAACAGAAACGCTACGACAAGGCAGAAATCCTGCTGTCTCGGGTAGTCCGCCGGTTCCCCGAACAAGGAGAGGCTCTTGGCTACCTGGGATTGATCCAGCTGCGCCAGGGCCATTACCACAAGGCAAGGAAGCTGTTCCAGCGTGCTGCCCGGCACGATCTGGAACAACGGCGTGGCAAGTGGCGCTCGCTGACGCGAACTGCCCACTACTGGGGTCTGCTCGCCAATGCCGAAAAAGCGAAGGAAGATGGACAGGCGGTCATTGCGGAACAGCAGCTGCTCAAGGCCATCGCGCTCGATCCTGGCGAAGCCACGGGATATGCCTACCTGGGCGACATATTACTCGCCCACAACCAGCTTGCAGAGGCTGAACAACGATACCGCAAGGCCCTGCGTCTCGAACCGGAAAACTGGACCGCGCTGCGGAGCATGTCCCAGGTGCAGGCAAGACGATCGCCCTTGTTGGCCGTTCGCTACCTTGAGGGTATGAACCCCCGCCAACAACGCAAATTGGGCAGCGAATACAGCCGCATGCTCGCCAGTGCCTTGCGCGACCTGGCCGACAGCAGACTGGCCTCGGGCGACATCAAGGGCGCGCGTCGAGCCTTGCAACGAGCCGTGAAAATCGCGCCAGCCCTTCCCTGGTCCCGCTATGATTTGGCACGCCTCTTGGTCGCCTCCGGACAGGCCGATGCCGGCGTCCGGATCTTCGAAAAGGGCCTCGCCTTGTCTCCCACGGACCCTGAGATGCGCTATGCCTTCGCCCTCTACCTTCAATCGCTGGAAAGGGAGATGGAAGCCATAGCGCAGCTCGACGCCATCCCGGAACAGGAGATGACGCCGAAATACCGAACCATGCACACTCGTCTGTGGGCTGAATCGGAACGGCGCAAGGCACTCGCCCTGTACAAGAAGGGGAAGAAGACACAAGCCATGCAACGCCTTCAAGCCGCCGAGACCCCGGCGGCACTCTCCACGCCCGCCGCGGCGGAGCGCCTGGCATCGGCATGGCTGGCCATAAAACACCCAAGGCGCGCCGTAGATCTACTCTCCCGGGCACTGCGCCACCAGCCTGAGACAAACATCGACGCTCACTTGCAATTGATCATCGCCCTGCACGAGGCTTCCATGTTGCGGGCTGCCGCGGCACAGATACACCAGCTCTGGCACTGCGAACAGCTGACACGGGCACAAACCGAGCGACTGACCCAGCTGGACATTGACAATACATTGCTTCGAGTGAAGCAGGCACAGGCCGCCGGCGACTACACCCGTGCGCACCGACAACTCGACCTAGCGCTGGCTCGCCTGCCCGCGCAACCGGAATTGCTATATGCGCAATCACGCGTCCTGCTGGCGTTAGGCGAAAAAGAAGCGGCGCTCACCGATTTGCGGACCGCCATCGGTCTGGCCCCCGAGGAACCCTCCTATCGCATGATGCTGATCGAATACCTCCTGGAGCACAACCAGCACAATGTGGAAGAGGAGATCCAGAATCTGCTGGAAGTGCTGCCCCCCGAGGACACGAACAACCGCCTGCGCCTGATCGCCCTGCTGAACAGGGCAGGATGGTCAGAATCCACAACGTGGCTCATTACCCGACTGGCTCGTGACTACAAGGGGAACCGGGAATTGCTGCTCTCCCCCCTGGCGCGTCAACAGGATCGAGAGGCGCCAGCTCAGGCCCTGGCACTCTACCGACAGACCTTGCTGGATGACGACGAGTCCTCCTGGACGAAGTGGGCAGACGAGGCGCCCATTGAGCTGGCCGGAGAGGTCGATACCCTGTTGCAAAGACAACGGCGCATCCTGACTCTGGCCCTAGACTATGGTTCACGCAGTGCCACCGCAGGGCTGTCTACCCTGTTCGCCACGCGACTGCCAATCGAGGGGCGGCAGCCCCTGCTCGGCGGCCAACTGTTCGTGCATGTCGAACCCACTCACCTGGATGCCGGCCGACTCGACACCGTCACCCCGGACAACCGGGCCGAACTCGGCACCAATCTCTTCTGCACAACGGGCTGTTCCAGGCTGCGTTCGAAACAAAGTGCCAGAGGTACCGGACTGCTGCTCGGCTACGAAAACACGCATTGGCACATCGACGCCGGCACCACCCCCATCGGATTCCCGGTGAGCTACTTTATCGGCGCCCTGCAATACAAGAACAGCCTGGGGCCCGTCGACTGGCGCATCGAACTGTCGCAGCGACCGGTCACCAGCTCCCTGCTGAGCTATGCCGGCGCCATCGATCCGAACACGGGACGCTCCTGGGGAGGCGTGCGCACCACCGGGATAACCCTGGGACTCTCGCACGACACAGGAGGCGCCTGGGGAGCCTGGAGCAACCTCCAGTTCCATCAGCTGCGTGGAAAGGAGATCCCCACCAACAACCGGGTGCGCCTGCTGGCCGGCACCTATTACAAATGGGTACGTGAGCCGAACGAACGACTGAGCCTCTCACTGAATGGCATGACATGGAGACATGAACGGAATCTCGGGGAATATACCTGGGGCCATGGAGGATACTACAGCCCTCAGTTCTACATCTCGTTGTCAACCGCGCTCGACTGGTATGGGCGCACGGAACGCTGGTCCTGGGAAGCAAGAGGCGCGATCAGCCGCTCCCGGTCACGTACAGACAGCGCCCCCTATTTCCCTGGCGATCCGCTCCTGCAGGCTAATGCCGAGGCCATCGCTCCCACCACAGGCATCAATCCCAATTACGATGCCAGCTCGGGGCCGGGTACCGGCATCAGCTTCGAAGGCGCAATCGAGTACCGAGTCAGCCGCTTTCTGCATATCGGCGCCAGAGTGTCACTCGCTTGGTCACAGGACTATGCCACAAACCGCGGCATGCTCTATCTGCGCCTGACGGACAAACCCGGTCTGGGACCGCTGCCAATGCCACCAGAAGCGCCTCTCTGTCTTCCAGATTACTGAGATCCCTTTACTCCGTGATGATCTCCGGTCCCATCAGAGCTATGCTGATTTCTGGTGTACGGGCTGACGGAAGAAGCGGAGTACCCTGTTGATTGGTCTTGGCGGATCAACAACCAACAGGAGACGTACACCGCTATGAACGAGAGTAACGTTGTCGAGCTGAAAGCACCAGCTGAAGACGCGCTGGGAGCAGGACGACGTCATCTAAATCGCCTCTCCCCCGACCACACCTTAACCAGCCTGATCCAAGGCCTTGGCGTAGTGAGGTTTCTCGGCTTGAAGCGGGATATTCGGTCGATTGGGCTGCAAAAAGCCGCCGAATGGCAGTTCGCAATGGTCATTGGCCATACCGGGGCCTGGCCGATCACCGTCGGCCCCGATGACGACTTGGGCCGGCCGTGTCAGCGCAGGAAGACAGCGAGCGCCTGCGCAGGATGGGCCGCAAAATGGCGGATCATGCTGGCGATGGATT
>QNZQ01000112.1 GCA_003972985.1 Gammaproteobacteria bacterium
CCGGAGCGCTGGTCGGGCATGACCCGGGACTGGTCCAGAAAGGAAGTTGTCTGGCTCAATCCTGCGCGTGACGACGATTCACACGAGGAACCCGACAATAGAGCATTGGCTGCGTGAAAAAAGTGACAACTATCTTGACAAACACCGGGATGGGCGAGCACCGCAAGGAGCTCTCCAACGAGTACGGCAACATCTCCTCGGCCTCGGTGGGGGCCATCCAGCGGCGCCTGCTGATCCTCGAGGAACAGGGTGCCGAGCACCTCTTCGGCGAACCCGCGCTGCGGCTGGAGGACCTGATGATCACCGACTTCTCCGGCAACGGGGTGGTGAGCATCATGGACGTGACCCAGCTGATCCACGATTCGCCGCGGGTCTACGCCTCCTTTCTCATCTGGCTGATGGCGGAACTCTTCGAGCAGCTGCCCGAGGTGGGCAACCCGGAGAAACCGGTGATGGTGCTCTTCTTCGACGAAGCGCACCTGCTCTTCGAGGGCGTGCCCAAGGCGCTGGTGGACAAGATCGAGCAGGTGGTGCGGCTGATCCGCTCCAAGGGGGTCGGTGTCTACTTCATCACCCAGAGCCCGCTCGACATTCCCACCGACATCCTCGGCCAGCTCGGCGCCAAGGTCCAGCATGCGCTGCGTGCCTTCACGCCGAAGGACCGCAAGGCGGTGAAGGTGGTGGCCGACACCTTCCGCCAGAACCCCGAGGTGGACACCGAGACCGCCATCACCCAGCTCGGTACCGGCGAAGCGCTGGTGTCGGTGCTCGACGAGAAGGGCGCGCCGACACCGGTGGAGCGCATTCTCATTCGCCCGCCGGGATCGCGCATCGGCCCGCTCACCGATGCCGAGCGCCAGGAGATACTCAAGCGCTCGCCGCTCAAGGGACGCTACGACCAGGAGATCGACCGCGAGTCCGCCTACGAGATGCTGAAGGCGAAGGCGGAGGAGGCGCGCATGGAGGCGGCCGAGCGTGCCCGCGCCGAGCAGGAGAAGGCCGAGAAGGCAGCCGCGCGCAAGAGCGGCGGATCGCGCCGCCAGAGCGTCTGGGAGGCCATGGCCAAGAGCGTGGCCCGCTCCATGGGCAGCAGCATCGGCAGGCAGATCGTGCGCGGCGTGCTCGGCTCCCTGCTCGGGGGGCGCAAATGACGGATCTCTATCCAGACATCGAGCCCTTCCACCACTGGTATCTCGATGTCGATGGCCATCACCGGCTCTACGTCGAGGAGTGTGGCCGGCGCAGTGGCATTCCGGTGCTCTTTCTCCACGGCGGTCCCGGTGCCGGGTGCGAACCCTACCACCGCCGTTTCTTCGACCCCGGGCGCTACCACATCATCCTCTTCGATCAGCGGGGTGCGGGCCGCTCCCACCCCCATGCCGATCTCACCGACAACACCACCTGGCACCTGGTGGAGGACATGGAGAAGCTGCGCAGGAAACTGGGCATCGAGCGCTGGCTGCTGTTCGGTGGTTCCTGGGGTTCTACCCTGGCGCTGGCCTATGCCCAGACCCATCCCGAACGGGTGAGCGGCCTGATCCTGCGCGGTATCTTTCTCTGCCGTCCCAGGGAGATCGCGTGGTTCTACCAGGATGGCGCCAGCCGCGTCTTCCCCGACTACTGGCAGGATTTCGTCGCCCAGGTGCCGCCGGAACAGCGCGGGGACATGGTGGGCGCCTATTACCGCCTGCTCACCGGGGACGACGAGCTGCGGCGCATGGCGGTGGCCAAGGCCTGGTCGGTGTGGGAGGGGCGTACCGCCACGCTGCACCACGATATCGAGGTGGAGGAACACTTCGCCCAGCCACACGTGGCGCTGGCCATGGCGCGCATCGAGTGCCACTACTTCATGAACGACGCCTTTCTGCAGCCCGACGAGTTGCTGAAGAAGGCGCCGCAGCTGCAGGGCATTCCCGGCGTCATCGTGCACGGGCGCTACGACATGATCTGTCCGCTGGAGAATGCCTGGGAATTGCACCGGCGCTGGCCGGGCAGCGAGCTGAAGGTGATCCCCGATGCCGGCCATTCGGCAGCGGAAGTGGGCACCCGCGCGGCACTGGTGGAGGCCACCGACCGCTTTTCCGAGCTGTTGGGGTAGATGCGGGTCGCCGAGGAATCTCGACAGGATAACCGGGGATGATCGGACTGCTGCAACGTGTAACCCACGCCTCGGTCAGCGTCGATGGCGAATGCATCGGCGAGATCGGTCGCGGTATCCTGGTGCTGGTGGGCGTGCAGAAGGGTGACGACGAAAGACGTGCCGGGCGCCTGCTGGAGCGGCTCCTGGGCTACCGGGTGTTTCCCGACGGGACCGGCCGCATGAATCTGAGCCTGCGCGACATCGGGGGCGGCCTGCTGCTGGTGCCCCAGTTCACCCTGGCGGCGGATACGCGCAAGGGCACCCGCGCCGGTTTTTCCACGGCCGCGCCACCCGAAGAGGGGCGGCGGCTCTTCGAATACCTGCTCGACGCCGCGCGGCAGGCCCATCCCGATGTGGCCAGTGGCCGCTTCGGTGCCGACATGCAGGTAGCACTGGTGAACGATGGCCCGGTGACCTTCTGGCTGGAGAGCTGATGTCCCTCTCCCGGGGGAGAGGGAACCTTTCCGGAACGAGGCTGGCTCAGTCGTGGGCGATGGGCTTGTCGGTGAACAGGTAGTCCCGCAGCTCCTTGTCGAAGGCCGGGTCACGGCGCCGGATCCACTCCAGCACCATGGCCGCGTGTTCCTTCTCCTCGTCCCTGTTGTGCGCCAGGATGGCGCGCAGCTCATCGTCCTTGCAGGCGTCCACCCGCTGCTGGTACCAGTCCACCGCCTCCAGCTCCTCCATCAGGGAGGTGATGGCGCGGTGCAGGTCGCGGGTCTCGTCGGATATCTCGTCGATGGGTTCGTGGTAGCCTTCGTTTGCCATTGTCGTGTCCTCATCTTGTTGGTCGATCGGATTTACGCTTCTGAGTGCTGTTTTTCCAGCGCTTCGGCCACGCCCGCAGCATAGCCGGGTTCGGCCTTTTCGAACTGCTGCAGCATGCGCTGGCGTACCGATTCCGTGGCTTTGACCAGGCCTTCGGCGATGTTGTTGCACAGCTGTCCCTGCTGAGCCGGGCTCATGAGCCGGAACAGGGCGCCGGCCTGGCTGTAGTGGTCTTCATCCGAGGTGTCGAAGCGGCCCAGCCAGGCCTCCTGCTCGATGGGCATGGGCGGCTCGGCCACCCGAGGTTCCGGGGCCGGGACGCCGGCGTTTATCCGGTCATTGGGGTAGAAGTTGACCTCGCTGGTCTGTATCGCCTGGCCATGCACCGGGCAGCCGGCCATGGCGCCATCGCGCTGGTAGTGATGCACCGGGCAGCGGGCGGCGTTCACCGAAAGCTGGTTGGCATTGGCGCCGATGCGATAGCGGTGAGCGTCCTGGTAGGCGAGCAGGCGTCCCTGCAGCATGCGGTCGGGTGACACGCCGATGCCGGGCACCAGGTTGCTGGGTGCAAAGGCCGCCTGTTCCGTCTCGGCGAAGTGGTTTTCCACGTTGCGGTGGAGCACCAGTCTGCCCACTTCCATCAGCGGGAAATCGGCGTGCGGCCACACCTTGGTGAGATCGAAGGGGTTGATGTGGTAGCTCCTCGCCTGTTCCTCGGTCATGATCTGCACCTTGGCGGTCCAGCTGGGGAAATCGCCCCGGTCGATGGCCTCCACCAGGTCCTGCTGGGCGCCGAAGGGGGGCATGCGTGCCGCCTCTTCGTTGGTGAGGCACCTGATTCCCTGGTCGCTCTTGAAGTGCCACTTGAACCAGAACCGTTCGCCCTTCGCGTTCCAGAAACTGAAGGTGTGGGAGCTGAAGCCGTGCATGTGGCGGTAGCTGGCCGGTATGCCGCGGTCCGACATGAGAATGGTCACCTGGTGCAGCGACTGGGGATGGTTGGCCCAGAACTCGTACATGGCGGCGGGGTCGGGCAGGTTGGTGCGCGGGTTCTTCTTCTGCGAGTGGATGAAGTCCGGGAACTTGATGGCATCGCGCAGGAAGAACACCGGCGTGTTGTTGCCCACCATGTCGTAGTTGCCTTCCGCGGTGTAGAACTTGAGGGCGAAACCGCGCGGGTCGCGGGCGTAGTCGCTGGAGTCCTGGCCGCCGCCGACGGTGGAGAAGCGTGCAAACACCTCCGTCTCCTGGCCCTCGTTCTGCAGGAAATCGGCAATGGTGTACGCCTCCATCGAGCGGGTGACGGTGAAGGTGCCGTAGGCGCCGGTACCGCGGGCGTGCACCACGCGCTCGGGAATGCGCTCGCGGTTGAAATGGGCGAGCTTTTCGAAGGTGTAATGGTTGTCGAAGGTGAGCGGGCCGTTGGGTCCCACGCTGATGCTGTTGTCGTCGTCGGGTACCGGGGTGCCCGTTGCGGTGGTAAGGGTCTTTCTGCTCATGGTCGTCTCCTGGGTTGTCGGGTGGGTGTGAATCAATCATAGGCCGCGACAGGAGATTAGTGAAATTGATAGTTACAATTCAGACGATAGTAATTGCCTAAACTGTGAAGCGGTTTTCCCTAATCCGGTTGAACTCGCTGTGCTTTTCCTGCATAAATGAAAATTCGAAAGACGACCCACCTCGATGCCACACGCCTTGGCGGAGACACTATGCGCGAGCTGCTCATTCTTTTGCTGGGACTGTTCCTGCTGACGCCGGCCGGTGCCCGGACGGTGGAGGGTGTCGATCTTCCTGAAAAGGTCGATGCCGCCGGCCAGCCGCTGGTGCTCAACGGGGCCGGGGTGCGGGAGAAGTTTTTCTTCGACATCTACGTTGCCGCGCTCTACCTGCCCCGCCGGGAAGCGGATGCAAAAAGCATATTGGAGCAGGACCAGCCCTGGCGCATGGTGATGCACTTCCTGTACAAGAAGGTGGGCCGGGAAAAGCTTGCCGACGGTTGGGAAGAGGGGTTTTCGGACAATCTGGACGCTGCGCGGCTCGCGCGCCTCCGGGCCCGTCTCGACCATTTCAAGTCGCTGTTCCCGGACCTTCACAGGGGCGAGGAAGTGGTGCTGGATTACCTGCCCGGAAGCGGGGTGCAGGTGAGGATCCGGGGAGAGGCCAGGGGCGTGATAAAGGGCAGCGATTTTGCCAGGGCGTTGCTGAGCGTCTGGCTGGGGGAAGAGCCGGTGACCGATGAACTCAAGCAGGCCCTGCTGGGAAAGGGCTGACGGGGGATCAGGTGGTATCCAGAGACGAGGAACACAGTAGCCAGCTTTCCGAATCGGAACTGGAGGTCATCATCCAGGAATCGGCGCGGCAGCAGCAGGACGATTTCCTGCAGTCCATGGAAGGGCAGCAGAAGGGGCTGAAGGCCCTCGAGGAGGCGCAGCTGATTCTCGAGGACCAGCTCGAGGATGCCAATACGGAGATCGACCGCCTGCGTCGCGAGCTGGACAAGGCTGCGGTGGAAGCCGAAGAGGCGGACTACCTGCGCCGTGAAGCCGAGAATGCGCGCCGGAAGCTGGAGGAGACCCTCTACAAGATCCAGGAGGGGGTGGAGGACTCCCGCGTGATGAACCTGCGCGACGAGCGCATGCGCCGTCGCCGCAGCGCCCTGGGCATCGACCAGGTGACGCGCGGCCCCTTCCTCAAGGGCTTGGCGCTGGGCGCGCTGGCGGGGGCCGGTACGCTGCTGCTGGTGCTCGAGATCCTGTCCCTGATCAACGGGCGTGGCGAGCTCTTTTCCACGCTTCTCTGACCGTACCCTTCGCGATGTCTTCGGTGCTGGGGGTGGGCATCGCCACCCTGGACATCATCAACCTGGTGGAGCGCTATCCTGCCGAGGACGAGGAGGTGAGGGCGGTCGCCCAGCGCCGCGCCCGTGGCGGGAATGCCACCAACACCCTGGTGGTGCTCAGCGAGCTGGGCCACCGCTGCGCCTGGGCCGGGGTGCTGCCGAGGGAAGCCGATGGTGAGTTCGTGCGCGCGGAGCTGGAGCGCCACCGCATTGACCTGCGACACGTGGAGCGGCCCGTGAAAGGCAAGCTGCCGGTCTCCTGCATTCTCGCCAGCCGCCGCACCGGCAGCCGCACCATCGTTCACTACCGCGACCTTCCCGAATACTCCTTCGCGGCTTTCGACCGCATCGACCTCTCGTCCTTTCACTGGCTCCACTTCGAAGGGCGCGCCGTGCAAGAGCTGGCTCCCATGCTGGAGAAGGCGGCCGCCGGGCCGGTTCCGGTCTCGCTCGAGGTGGAAAAACCGCGCGAAGGTATCGAGGCCCTGTTCGGGCTGGCAGACCTGCTGCTCTTCTCCCGTGTCTACGCGCTCAGCCGGGGCTTCGATTCGCCCGAGGCCTTTCTGCGGCAGGCGGTTCCCGGCGGCAGGGAAGCCTGGCTCGCCTGGGGTGACGCCGGGGCCTGGTGCCGGGACCGGCAGGGACGGCTCCATTTCCACGCCGCGCCTAGGACGGAGGTGGTGGACAGCCTGGGAGCGGGGGACACCTTCAATGCCGGCGTCATCCACGGTCACCTGAGCGGTTGGGCATTGCCGCGCATCCTCGAGGGTGCCGTGACCCTGGCCTCGGCCAAGTGCGCGCGCGAAGGTTTCGATGGCCTGGCAGAGGTGCTCGGGTGAGCGGGCGGATCCTCTGCAGTCTGGACGAGCTGGCCGAAGGCGAGCCGCGGGGGTTCAGCCTGGCAGGTGAGCTGCCCCTGGAACTGATCCTGCTGCGTCGTGGAGGCCAGGTGCTCGCCTACCGCAACCGCTGTCCCCATACCGGCATCAACCTCGAATGGCTGCCGGATCAGTTTCTCGATCACAGTGGCCGGTATCTGCAGTGCGCCACCCACGGTGCCCTGTTCCGCCCCGAGGATGGCTACTGCCTGCGTGGTCCCTGCGCCGGTTACGCGCTGGAAGCGCTGCCCGTGGTTGTGAAGGAAGGCCAGGTAGTGCTCGAAGAATGAAGCTCAAGGAGTCCTTCTTCGCGCGTGACACGGTCACCGTGGCACGGGACCTGCTGGGCCGGCGGTTGGTGCGCCTGCTCGACGGCGAACGGCTCTCGGGCATCATCTGCGAGACCGAGGCCTACGTGGGCGAGGCGGATACCGCCTGCCACGCCAGCCGCGGCTGCACGCCGCGCACCCGCGTGATGTACGGGCCGCCCGGCCACTACTATGTCTATCTCATCTACGGCATGTACCACATGCTCAACATCGTCACCGCCGCAGAAGGCGAGCCGGAGGCGGTGCTCCTTCGCGCCCTCTTTCCCGAAGAGGGGGTGGAGACCATGCGGGCGAACCGGCGGGGCGCACCGCTGCGGCAGCTGGTCAACGGCCCCGGCAAGATCTGCCAGGCGCTGGCCATCGACCGCAGCCTCAACGGTGTTTCGGTGGAGAGTGACCGGCTCTGGCTGGAGGAGGGCGTGGCGGTGTCGCCGCAGCAGGTGCTCACCTCGCCCCGGGTGGGGATCGGCTATGCCAGCACCGAGGACCAGCGGCGCCACTGGCGCTTCCACCTGCCGCCGGATTTCACGCCGGGCTGAAGCGGCTACAGCTCCACCGGCATGTAGAAGAAGACGAAGCGGCCATCCTCGATGTCCACTTTCAGCTTGGCGCCGTGGTAGAGACCGTAGTCCACGTAGCCGGGCACGGCGCTGTCCACGTGGCACTCGCTGGCATGCTGGGGCGATTCGAAGTCGCGGTCGCGGTCGTACCAGGAGAGCAGCATGTGCTCGCCGAGCTTCTCGTCGGCCACGCGGTTGGCCAGCTCCATGGCTTCCCGGTAGTCCTTCGGCGAAGGGTCGGGATGGAGTTCCACCACCTCCACGCCCGAGTAGTCGGGTTCACGCGGCAGGGGGCAGCTGGGGGCGGCGTCCTGCTCAGTCATCCTGGGCAAGGGTCTTGTGGGCGCCGTCGCAGAAGGGCGGGCTCTTGGTGCGCTTGCAGGTGCAGAAGTAGTAGTCGTCTTCCTTCGGGGCGGTGAACTCCAGGGGCTGGAAGTCGGTGCCCTCGTGGGAACCATCGCAGAAGGGCTGGGTCTGACTTCTTCCGCAGCTGCACCAGTAGACGGTCTCGTCCTTCTTCAGCTTGACGATGGTCGGCTTGGTGCCGGCGACCAGTGGAATGCTCAATGGCTTCTCCTATTGAATTTGTTTTTCGTTGTCATCAATATAGGCTAACACAACAAAAAGGACTTCATTATGCTGCGAATACTGCTGTTTCTTGGGACCAACGTGGCCATCCTGGCCATGCTCAGCGTCACCATGCGCATATTGGGCGTGGACCGCGTGCTGGAGGAGAGCGGCGGTCTCAACCTGAACGCGCTGCTGATCATGTCGGCAGTGGTGGGCTTCGCCGGTTCCTTCATCTCCCTGTTCATCTCCAAGTGGATGGCCAAGTCCAGTATGGGGGTGCAGATCATCGATCAGCCGGCCAACCCCACCGAACGCTGGCTGCTGGACACGGTGAAGAAACTGGCCGACGAGGCGGGTGTGGGCATGCCCGAGGTGGGCATCTTTCCAAGTCCTTCGCCCAACGCATTCGCCACCGGCTGGAACCGGAACGACTCACTGGTGGCGGTGAGCGCAGGACTGCTGCAGAACATGAATGCCGACGAGGTGGAGGCGGTGCTGGGGCACGAGATCAGCCACGTGGCCAACGGTGACATGGTGACGCTGACGCTCATCCAGGGCGTGGTGAACACCTTCGTCTTCTTCCTCTCGCGCATCATCGGCCACGTGGTGGACCGGGCCGTCTTCGGCAACCGCGAAGGGTACGGGCCGGGCTACTTCATCACTTCCCTGGTGGCGCAGTTCATCCTGGGCATCCTGGCGATGATGATCGTGGCCTGGTTCTCGCGCTGGCGGGAGTTCCGCGCCGATGCCGGCAGTGCCATGCTCACCGGGCGGGAGAAGATGATCGCGGCACTGCGGAGGCTGCAGCAGGCCGAGCCCGAACCGCTGCCGGACGAGATGGCGGCTTTCGGCATCGCCGGCAAGGGGCTGCATGAGCTCTTTGCCAGCCACCCGCCGCTGGAGAAGCGTATCGAGGCGCTGCAGCAGATGACCTGAGCCCGGATCCTGCTTCGGGGATGAACAGGAAAAAGGCGCCCGCAGGCGCCTTTTTCCTTGACTTCCGGATGGCCGGTTCAGCTTCAGGTTCCGCTGCTGCCGTGTTCCCGCACCAGCTTCTCGGCCGCTTCGGGGTCCACCGACCAGAGCTTTTCCAGCTGGTAGAAGTCGCGCACCCGCGGTTGCATCACGTGCACCACCACGCCGTTCAGATCCACCAGCGCCCACTCCCCTTCGTTGAGTCCTTCCGTTCCCAAGGGCGGCTCACCCTTCTGCTTGGCCTGGAAGGCGACGGCTTCGGCGAGGGATTTCACATGCCGGTCGGAGGTGCCCGAGGCGATGACGAAGTAGTCGGTGATGCTGGTCTTGCCGCGCACGTCGATGACCTTGAGGTCCTGGGCTTTCATGTCTTCGAGTACCTGGACGACCAGGTCACGCAGTTCTTCTGTTTCCATGGATTGCCGGGTTGGTGGATCGGGTGGGTTCATCATACCACCACTGGGATTCTGCTCATGAAGATTCCGGTTGGCCGAAACAGGCGGCCAGGCCGCTCTCCAGCGTGGGGTGGCGCAGCACCACGCCCAGTTCCTCCAGCATCCTGCGGTTGTCGATGCGGCGGGATTCGGCGAGATAGGAGCGCAGGCCGGGGGAGAGCCGCCCGCCGTCCTCGTCCAGGTCGATGAGCGGCGGGCGGGGCAGGCCGGCGGCGTCGGCCACGGCGTTGAAGTAGTCGGCCATGTTGCCGGGATGGCCATCGCTGAGGTTGTAGATCCTGCCGTTCCTGCCCCGGTGCATGGCGGCGGCGAGGGCCTGCACCAGGTCGTCCACGTGGATGCGGTTGGTCCAGGGAGCCTGCTCCGGCGGGATCATCGGCTTGCGTGCTTGCAGCCGCCGCAGGGGCAGCTTGCCTGGGCCGTAGATGCCCGCCACGCGCAGCAGCACCAGTTCCCGGTCCTGTTCCTTCCGCCAACGCAGCAGCTGCCGTTCCGCGTCGGCACGCCGCAGGGCCCGGTCCGCTTTCGGGTGGAGGGGGCGGGTCTCGTCCACCCACTCGCCCTTGCAGTCGCCATAGACCCCGGTGGTGCCCAGGTAGACCAGCCGGCGGGGCTGGCCGCTGTGCCCGAGTACCTGCAGGAAGTGGCGCAGCCGGGTGTCTTCGGTACCCTGTGATGGAGGTGGCACTAGGTAGTAGATTTCCGCTCCATCGGTGGGCAGTGCGGTTTCCACCGGGCGATCCAGATCGCAGCGCAGCGCCCGGATGCCGACGGCTTCCAGCCTGGAAGCGCTTGCTTCGCTGCGCACCAGGGCGGTGATGGTGGAAAGACCCAGCGCCTGCGCCAGCCGGCTTCCCACGTAACCGCACCCCGCGATCACGATGTTCCTGTTCCCCATTGAACCCACGGTTTTAATAGGCGATCAAATCAGCGACAATCCACCCTTGGATTCAACTCGTAAGTGCAACTCGATCTAGAGCGGGAGGGTAAGCTGCGGTAGCATCACGGCTTACTCAATCCACCAAGAGAGAGGAGCACGATGAGAGGCTACACGCAGCTTACCCGAGATGAACGATACCAGATCTATGCG
>QNZQ01000053.1 GCA_003972985.1 Gammaproteobacteria bacterium
AGATCCTCGCCGAGACCGCCACCCAGGCCAGCTTTCCCCGGGAAGAGGTGGAACTGGCCATCGAGAACGAGCTGCAATCCATCGTCGCCAACCGCTCCGAGCCCACCTATGAGCTGAGCCAGGTGTTCCAGCGCCAGCTCTTCGGCGACCACCCCTACGCCTTCGTCAACCCCAAGCCGGAGGTGATCCGCAAAATCACCCGCGCCGACTTGGTGAAGGCCTATCGCCAGCGCTTCCGGCCCGACCAGGCGATCCTGGTGATGGCGGGCGATCTCTCCGCCGAGAACATGCAGGCCCTAGCACGCACGCACTTCGGCCACTGGAAGCCGGCCGGAGAAAAGATCGCCGAGGTCCCTCCGGCGCCCCGGGAAGCGCGCCCCGCACTGCTGCTGGTGGACCGCCCCAACTCGGTCCAGTCCTCCATCTTCGTGGGCCGGCCCATGCCGCCTGCAGGAAATCCCGACGAGTTCCCGCTGCAGGTGGCCAACACCCTCTTCGGTGGCGCCTTCGGCAGCCGGCTCACCATGAACATCCGCGAGGACAAGGGGTACACCTATTCCCCCCGCGCCACGGTGACGGACTGGGCAAAGGGCGGCATGTTCAGGATCAGCGCCTCGGTGCGCAACGAGGTCACCGCGGCCACCCTGGTGGAGATCTTCTACGAGCTGGACCGCCTCGCCACCACCCTGCCGGAGAAGGAGGAACTTGCCCGCACCCAGCGCTACCTCAAGGGCCGCTTCCTGCTGGCCAACGAGACCGCCGCGGTCGTGGCCGCCACCCTCACCGGCTACTGGATCGACGGCAAGACGCCCCGCGACCTGGCGAAATACGTACCCGGCATCGATGCCGTGAAGGCCGCGGACGTGGAGGAGATGGGCCGCCGCTACTTCGCCTCGCGCCAGCAGACCGTGGCCATCAGTGGCGACGCGCAGCAGATCCGGGAGCAGCTTGCGCTCTTCGGCGACGTCAAGGTGGTCGAACCCAGCCAATGAGCCTCATCGCCTACCCCATCCGCAACAGTCTCTACCTCAACATCACCGACCGCTGCACCCTGGAGTGCAGCTTCTGTCCCAAGCATACGCAGCAGGGCCCGGTGGTGCACGACTACGACCTGCACCTGGACCACAGGCCGGAGGTGGAGGAGATCATCGAGGCCATCGGCGATCCCGCGAGGTACGAGGAGATCGTCTTCTGCGGTTTCGGCGAGCCCACCCTGCGCCTCAAGGTGCTGCTGCAGGTGGCGCGCTGGATCAAGGAACACGGCGGCCGGGTGCGAATCAACACCGACGGCCTGGCCAACCGGGTACACAAGCGCAACGTGCTGCCGGAGATGCAGGGCCTGGTGGACAGCCTGTCGGTCTCCATGAATGCCCAGGATGCCGAGGTGTACGACCGTCACTGCCACCCGCAGCTCGAGGGCTCCTTCGAGGCGATGCTGGATTTTCTCGCCGAGGCGCCGCACTATATCCCCCGGGTCACCGCTACCGCCATCGACGGGCTGGAAGGGGTGGACATCGAGGCCTGTAAGAAGCTGGCCGAAGAACGCGGCGTGGAATTCCGGCGCCGCCAACTGGACAAGGTAGGATGAGCAACCCCTTCGATCTCGACGACAACGAGGCATACCAGCGCTGGCGCGAGCAGAAGCTGGAGGACTACCCCACTTCGCTGGAACAGCTGGTGGTGGAAATCGACGATCCGCGCCAGCTCACGCCGGCGGAGCACGAAGCCCTGGCACAGCGCATCGCCAAGACCAACATGGCCATCTACGCCAGCGGAACGGGCGAGGATCCCGACAAGGAGATCGTGCGCCGCCTGGGGCTGCAGTTCGGCCTGGAACGCCTGGACCACAACATGTGCGCCGACGACGACGCCATCTCCTCCCTGGAGCAGGCCGATACCGAGCCGCGCACCGGCTACATCCCCTACACCAACAGGCCCATCGCCTGGCATACCGACGGCTACTACAACGACCTGGACCGGCAGATCCTTGGGTTGCTGCTGCACTGCGTGCGTCCCGCCGCGGAGGGGGGCATGAACCAGCTGCTGGACCACGAGATCGCCTACATCCAGCTGCGGGACGAGAATCCGGACTACATCCGCGCCTTCGAGCATCCCGAGGCCATGAGCATTCCGCCCAACATGGTGGACGGCGAAGAGCTGCGCGGCTGGTCGAGCGGCCCGGTCTTCATGACGCTGGACGACGGCAGCCTGCACATGCGCTACACCCACCGAAAGCGCAACATCCGCTGGCGCGACGACGAAACCACCCGCGAGGCGGTGGCCTTTCTCGGCAGCATCATGAATGCCGACAACCCCTATTACTTCGAAGGCACCCTGGATTCCGGGCAGGGACTGATCTGCAACAACGTGCTCCACACGCGCACCGGCTTCGAGGAGAACAGCAGGCGGCTGCTCTACCGGGGACGTTACTTCGACCGGATCCGGCTGGAGGATTGAAGAGGAAAATCCCGCTGGCGAAGCCGCCCATAAAAGCCTATTTTTTGACAGGTTATTATAAGTCTTTCCCTATATTCTGTATTTCTGCGGTACTCTTGATCGACGTCAAAGCCCGTATTTTTTGCCTGTGATTTAGTAGCAACTGTTCACAGGCTGCCGTACTTGGTTGAAATGTTGCGGGCAACTTCCAAAACCACGGATCTTCATCGGCGACAGTTGTTGCGGGGAGATGTTCGTGGCAACAATCTGCCCCATCGCCCACCTTGGGCGCTGCCTGAATCGCTCTTTATCGAACGCTGCACAAGGTGCGACGACTGCATCCGCGCCTGCGAAGCTGGATTGCTCGTGCGCGGCTCCGGCGGCTATCCCGAAATACGCTTCGAGGAGGAAGGCTGCGATTTCTGCGGCGACTGCCTCGGCAGCTGCAGCAAGGGTGCGCTCGATGCCCCCTACCCGGCCCCTTCGCTGGCATGGGCATGGCGCGCTGAAATCGGTTCCACCTGCCTGAGCATACGCGGAATCGTCTGCCGGGCCTGTGGCGATGCCTGCGACACCGAGGCCATCCGCTTCGAACTCCAGCTGGGAGGGCGGGCCCGGCCCCATGTGGATCATGATCTGTGCAACGGCTGTGGTGAATGCCTGGCAGTCTGTCCGGAAGATGCCGTTTCCCTGAAAGAGCCGCATTCCGATCCAGCAACCTGCGAGGAGTACAGATGAATCTGTGCAGTCTCATCGTCCACACGCGACCCGAGAAGGGTCAGCAAGTGGAAGAACGTTTGAACCAGATCCCCGGCGTGGAAGTGCACGGTGGGGTCGACGAAGGAAAACTGATCGTCACTGTGGAGGACACCGAGGACGCCCCCGCCAGTGACACCATGATGAGCTTCAACGACATTGAAGGCGTCATCAGTGCAACCTTGATTTACCACTACGGTGGGGATGATCTTAACGAGGAGGTAATCCGTGAGCTTAACTAGACGAGACTTTATCAAGAGCAACGCCATCGCGGCAGCCGCGGCCACCGCTGGTGTTACCCTGCCGGCCAGCAAGACCGCACTGGCCGCAGAAGATACCGACGTGCGCTGGGACAAGGCCGCCTGCCGTTATTGCGGCACCGGCTGCAGCGTTCTCATCGGCACCAAGAACGGCAAGGTGGTGGCCAGCCAGGGCGACCCCGATGCCCCCGTGAACAAGGGCCTGAACTGCATCAAGGGTTACTTCCTGCCCAAGATTCTCTATGGACAGGACCGTCTCACCCAGCCCCTGCTGCGCAAGAAGAACGGCAAATATGACAAGAATGGTGATTTCGAGCCCGTGAGCTGGGACGAAGCCTTCGACGTCATGAAAGAGAAGTGGATGGCAGCCATCAAGAAGGGCATGGAAGAGAACAAGGGCAAGCCGGTAGACAAGCTGACTTCCCGCGTGGCCATGTTCGGATCCGGTCAATGGACTGTATGGGAGGGCTATGCCGCCTCCAAACTTTACAAGGGCGGCTTCCGTTCCAACAACCTCGATCCCAACGCCCGCCACTGCATGGCTTCCGCCGTGGGCGCATTCATTCGCGGCTTCGGCATCGACGAGCCGATGGGTTGCTACGATGACCTGGAGCATGCCGATGTGTTCGTCCTCTGGGGCTCCAACATGGCGGAGATGCACCCCATTCTCTGGTCGCGCCTCACCGACACCCGGCTGACCAAACCGGGCTGCGAAGTGCACGTGCTCTCCACCTACAAGCACCGTTGTTTCGAACTGGCCGACAACGGCATGGTGTTCGTACCCCAGACCGATCTGGCGATCCTCAACTTCATCGCCAACTACATCATCCAGAACAAGGCATACAACAAGGAGTTCATCGAGAAGCACGTCCAGTTCAACAAGACACCCACCGACATCGGTTACGGCCTGCGTCCGGAGGATCCGCGCGAGAAGAAGGCCAAGAACCGCTCCAAGGGCAAGCTGACCAAGATCACCTTCGAGGAGTATGCCAAGTCGGTTGAACCCTACACCCTGGAGAAAGCCTCCAAGATGTCCGGCGTACCCAAGGACAAGCTGCTGCGCCTGGCCAAGGTCTATGCCGATCCCAACAAGAAGGTCTCTTCCTACTGGACCATGGGCTTCAACCAGCACACCCGCGGCGTCTGGGTAAATGGTCTGCTCTACAACGTGCACCTGCTGATGGGCAAGATCTCCGAGCCGGGCAACAGCCCCTTCTCTCTCACCGGCCAGCCTTCGGCCTGCGGCACGGCCCGCGAGGTGGGTACCTTCGCCCATCGCCTGCCCGCCGATCTGGTGGTGAAGAAAAAGGCCCACCGCGACATCGCCGAGAAGATCTGGAAACTGCCAGAAGGCACCATTCCAGGCAAGGTGGGTTACCACGCCGTGCTCATGCACCGCATGCTCAAGGATGGCAAGCTCGACTGCTACTGGCAGATGTGCAACAACAACATGCAGGCTGCTGCCAACATGAATAACGAAAGTTATCCTGGCTGGCGCAACCCCAACGCATTTATCGTGGTCTCCGACCCCTATCCCACGGTTTCGGCCCAGGCTGCCGATCTGATTCTGCCCACTGCCATGTGGATCGAAAAGGAAGGGGCCTACGGCAACGCCGAGCGCCGCACCCAGTTCTGGCGCCAGCAAGTGAAGGCACCGGGTGAGGCTAAGTCCGACCTCTGGCAGATCATGGAATTCGCCAAGCGCTTCAAGGCAGAGGAAGTCTGGCCCGAGGAGCTGCTGGCCAAGAAGCCTGAGTACAAGGGCAAGACCCTGTACGAGATCCTCTACGAGAACGGCCAGGTGAACCAGTTCCCCTTCGAGGGCAAGATCACGGACGACCGGGGCAACGAGTACGACAACGACGAGTCGGCCCACTTCGGCTATTACGTGCAGAAGGGACTGTTCGAGGAGTACGCCAGCTTCGGTCGGGGCCATGCTCATGACCTGGCGCCTTTCGATATGTACCACAAGGCACGCGGCCTGCGCTGGCCCGTGGTGGATGGCAAGGAGACGCTGTGGCGCTTCCGTGAAGGCTATGACCCCTACGTGGCCAAGTACAACCCGGACGGCAAGAAGGGTGATGTCTTCTTCTATGGCAACAAGAAGAAGAACGGTGGTCGTGCCAATATCATCACCGCGCCCTATGAGCCGCCGGCGGAGAGCCCGGACAAGGAATACCCGCTGTGGCTCTGCACCGGGCGGGTGCTCGAGCACTGGCACTCGGGTTCCATGACACGCCGTGTACCCGAGCTCTATCGGGCCGTACCGGATGCTGTGGTCTACATGAACAAAAAGGATGCCAGGAAGTTCAAGCTGCGCAACGGCCGCATGGCCAAGATCCAGTCCCGCCGGGGCGAGATCATCTGCAAGGTGGAGACCCGCGGTCGCAACCAGCCACCTGAGGGATTGATCTTCGTGCCTTGGTTCGACGCCGGTCGCCTGGTGAACAAGCTGACCCTCGACGCCACTGACCCGCTCTCCAAGGAGACGGACTACAAGAAGTGCGCGGTGAAGATCAGCAAGGCGTAACCAATGAGGCGGGCCCGTCCTAAGGGACGGGCCCTATCTCCACACCGATCGACATACAATGGCAGAAGCAGACAGGAAACAGAAAGGCACTACACGACGGCAGTTTCTCAGCACCACGCTGAAAACTGCCTGCAGCGTGAGCCTCATGGGCATTGGCTTGGGTTTCTATGCCCAACGTGCCAATGCATTGCCGCCATTGGCGATCCGCCCGCCCGGCGCCTTGCCAGAGGAGGATTTTCTCAGTGCCTGCATTCGCTGTGGCCTGTGCGTCCGTGACTGCCCCTATGACATACTCTTCCTGGGCCAGCTCGGGGATGACATACCCACTGGCTCACCCTATTTCATCGCCCGCACGGGTCCCTGCGAGATGTGCGAGGACATACCCTGCGTGGCCGCCTGCCCCACCAATGCCCTGGACCACTCCC
This sequence comes from Gammaproteobacteria bacterium, assembly GCA_003972985.1. Lineage (GTDB taxonomy): Bacteria > Pseudomonadota > Gammaproteobacteria > Chromatiales > Chromatiaceae > Thiolapillus. Next base: position 6,408 of record QNZQ01000053.1, read on the forward strand.
TCACCGACATCAACGATGCGCGCATGGGGTTGGCGGTGGTCATCGACCAGGAGAACTGCATCGCCTTCCAGGGTCTGCGTTGCGAAGTCTGCTTCAACGTATGCCCCATCCGGGGCAAGGCGATTACCCTGGACTACCAGCACAACCCCCGTTCCGGTAAACACGCCCTCTTCATTCCCGTGGTGCATTCCGAGGCCTGTACCGGCTGCGGCCTGTGCGAGAAAGCCTGCATCCTGGAAAAGGCGGCCATCAAGGTACTGCCCATCGACATCGCCAAGGGCGAGTTGGGCCATCATTACCGTTTCGGCTGGAAAGAGAAGGAAAAGGCAGGGAAGGCACTGGTGACTCCCGACGTGAAGCACCAATACAACTTGCCGGAAGGTGTTCGCTACGATCTGCAGGGCAAGGGACTGATCATCGAGAAGAAGGCCGAGGCGCCGCATGCGCCGCCGCAGGACAGCCCCTTCTCCAGCAACCCGCTCGATACGCTCAACCGCAAGAAGGGTGACGACTGATGGCGAACCGACCCGAGGACGTCGGCAAAGAAGCCGTGCAGAAGAAAGGATGGTTCGGCGCGCACAAGTGGCTGATCCTGCGCCGCATCAGCCAGCTCGGCATTTTAGCCGCTTTCGGCGCAGGCCCGTGGCTGGGACTGTGGTTGGTAAAGGGGAACCTATCTTATAGCCTGACCCTGGAGACCCTGCCACTTACCGATCCCTATGTACTGTTGCAGGCACTGGTGGGTGGGGTGGTTCCCGAAACCATCGCGCTGGTAGGCGTGGCAATCGTACTGGTGTTCTACAGTCTGGTTGGCGGCCGCGTCTACTGTTCCTGGGTATGCCCGGTAAACATGGTCACCGATGCGGCCAGCTGGCTCAGGCGCAAGCTGGGCATTCGTGGTACTAGCCACGCTTCGCGTTCCACCCGTTTCTGGATCCTGGGCGCCACTTTCATTCTTTCGGCCATCACCGGCAGCATCATCTGGGAGCTGGTGAATCCGGTCACCATCACCGTGCGTGCGCTGCTGTTCGGCGTGGGACTGGCATGGATATTCATCCTCGCCATCTTCCTCTTCGATCTGCTCGTGGCACGGGATGGCTGGTGTGGCCATTACTGCCCGGTAGGTGCCTTCTACAGCCTGTTGAGCACCTGGGCACCGTTGCGGGTTACTGCGGCCAACCGCGAAGCCTGTGACGACTGCATGGACTGCTTCAATGTCTGCCCGGAACCACAGGTGATCAAGCCTGCGCTCAAGGGCGCCCCCAAGGGAATCGGCCCGGTCATCCTGGCCAACCAATGTACCAATTGCGGTCGCTGTATCGACGTGTGCGCAGTGGACGTGTTCCGTTTCGGCACCCGGTTTGGCAACGACCCTTTGATCGGCGCAAAGGTACCCGATCAGATTCAAACCACAGGTTCCTGATGTTCCAATCCCAGTTACTTGAGTTGATGGAGATGAAGATGAAAAAAACACTTACAGCAGCCATTGTGGCTTCCGGCCTGCTCTTCACGTTTGGCACCACCACCGCCACAGCAGGCGAAACGGTGGCTTCGCTGCGCGGTGCCTATGACCTGCAGGCCGAGTCGAAGAAACCCACCAAGAAGAAGTTCGTGTCTCAGGAGGGTGGTTTCGAACGCTCCTACAAGCAGCAGCCCCCCATGATCCCCCACAAGATCGACAAGTACCGCATCACCCTCAAAAACAACGGCTGCTTGAAGTGCCACGATGAGAAGCATTACAAGAAGGAAAAGGCCCCGCTGGTCGGTGAGAGCCACTTCATCAGCCGTGATGGCAAGAAGCTGGACCACATCTCTTCCCGGCGTTACTTCTGCAACCAGTGCCACGCACCGCAAGTGGATGCCCAACCACTGGTGAAGAATGAGTTCGAAGGGCTGAAGTAATATAATTCTGGGCGTACGCCGCTTCTTCCGACGAGGAAGCGGCATTTCCTGAATATCGACAACAAACTGGACTTTCAATCATGACCAAAGGGCAAAAGAAGGGCACCCTGTCCACGCTGATCGTGGGCATCATTCTCGGTATCGCACTCTGGGGCGGTTTCAACTGGACACTGGAACTGACCAATACCGAGGAATTCTGTATCTCCTGCCACGAAATGCGCGACACCCCCTATGAAGAGTTGCAGGACACCATCCATTTCACCAACCGTACCGGTGTCAGGGCCACCTGCCCCGACTGTCATGTTCCCAAGGAGTGGATCCACAAGATGGTGCGCAAGATCCAGGCATCCAACGAGCTCTATCACCATTTCATCGTGAAGGACGTGGATACTCCCGAGAAGTTCGAAGCAAAGCGTATCGAGCTGGCCCAGCACGTCTGGAAAGCGATGAAGGATACGGATTCCCGTGAATGCCGTAACTGCCATGACTTCGATTCCATGGATTTCGACCGCCAGGAGGCCCGGGCCGCCAGTCGCCACGAAGAAGCCATCGACAACGACTGGACCTGCATCGACTGCCACAAGGGCATCGCGCACCACCTGCCGGAAGGGTATGAGCCCGAGACACCCGGGACCGAAGAGGAAGAGTGATCTCTTCTCCTTCCTGAACGAAAACGGCGGCCCGCGGGCCGCCGTTTTCATTTCGGGTAACCGCTGAATTACTTTTCAGTGGTTCCCTTTTTCTCGTCAGCCGCTTTCGGCTTCTGCTCTTCCTTCGAACCGAAGATATCCGCCTTTAGCTCGAGCAGGGACTGCTTGAGCTTCTCGAAGAAACCAGTGCCGGACTTTCCGCCACTCACCTTTTCGCGGATCTCGCGTATCTGATCCTGCAGCACCTCGTAATCGGCGTGCGTGCCATAACCCAGCGCTTCAGCCAGCTTCAGCTGCTCCACCGCCGCATCGAGGGCATTTTCCAGAGCCTGGTTCTCCTTTTCATCCCGATCCTTCTTCTCTGCAAGCACTTCTGCAATGACCAGTGCCTCGTCGACACGCAGCAGCGGCAGGGGAATGACATGGCGGGTCACCACCAGTGTACTCAGTGCCGCCTCCAGCGCGGCCTTGGCCTCCTCGACCTTGCCTTGATCGATCAGCGGGGTCACCGCCTTGATGGCATCGGGATAGGTCGCCAGCGGGATGGCCGCCACGCTCACCACCACCTCGCTGCGCAGCGAGTTGAGCAGTTCACGCGCCGCCGGCAGATTGCCCTCCTTCAGCAGGCGCATCACCTCCTTCCGGGCCATGGTCACATCCTGAGCAGTAGCCAGCACGTCGAAGGTGGTCATGGAGACATCCACCGGGGCGAAGGCCAGCTTCGGATCACGGGCAACCACCAGTTCGAGCTTTCCGGTTGCATTGGCCAGCGCCTTCAGGGCCTCTTCCTTCTTGCCGGCCTCCAGTGCCTTGAGTGCATTGAAGGTCTCCTGCAGGGCACTCACCGCTTCGCTGATGATCTCCTGGCGCTTCTCGTCGGCTTTCTTGCCGGCCTCCTTCGTCAATGAAGCCTGGACATTCTGGTTCTGCTCGAGAGCCGTGGACGCTGCCTGTTCGGCACCCATCACCGGGCCGGCCATGAGCAGGCCGCCCAGGGATGCGGCAGCCAGCGCGCGAATCAGACGTTTCTTCATGTTCTTCTTCATCATCGTCTCCTCACACAGATCACTCTTCCACTTCGCCTACCGGTTTTGGAAGACCGGCCAGCTTGCAAAGGGTCTGAACAGGTCCCTTGGGAAACAGCTTGTAGAGAAAATCACGGTACGCCTTGGCATCCTTGTAGGGCTTGCCATGGAAGCGCCCCAGGGTCTTCACCCACTCGTGCATGCTCGGGTGCCGCATATGATCTTCGTAGAAGGTGCGGAAATAGTTGATCATTGCCCAGTGCATGTCGGTGAGCTCGATGCCTTCCTGTGCGGCAATGGCTTCGGCCACGCACTCGTCCCACTGGTTGGGGTCGAGGAGGTAGCCCTCTTCGTCGGTTTCGATGGTTTTGTTTTCGACCTTGATGCTCATTGGATAGTCCTCCGTTTCGATATCTGCTGTCGCCGCTCTGCCCTTTCATGCGGGAAGCGGCGGATATCGCAAGCGAGTCTTCGATCTCGTGAAAGATTTTGGGACATCCGAGTCCCCAAAATCGACTCGATCTTCGACAACTCATTGGTGCCCCGGTCGTCCTGGTCACCCGGCGTTCCGCCACAACATCGCAAGCTCGTTGCGGCTACACACCGGT
>QNZQ01000023.1:2500-10521 GCA_003972985.1 Gammaproteobacteria bacterium
CCCAGGTGAAGATCCGGCGCCGTGGGATCGAAACCGGCCTTGACCCGCAGCGGACTGCCCCGCTTGAGTTTCTTCACCAACTCCTCTTCGACCAGGATCTCTTCGGCGCCACGGCGCAGGAGTTCCAGGGATTCTTCAACCGAAGGCATCTGTTCATTCGCTCTGGGTGGGTTAAAACAGGCTGTGGAATGTATCAAAAACCCACGCCGAGTCCCATCATGATAACCACTGCGCGAAACAAATCCGCGCCGTTCGTGTCATAATCCGGAGACTTTCGGGGCAGTGGATCCACCATGCAAGACTACATCTTCAATTCCCGCAAGCAGGCGCGCCGCCGTCGCCGGCGCCTGCTGGTTCGACTGGTACTGCTCATCGCGCTGGCCGCCATTGCAGCTCTTCTGTTCAGCAACTTCAGCAACCTCTCTCTCTTCTCACCGACACCCGAAGAACAGAAGGAAGAGAGGGACCTGCTGCCATTACCTCCCGTGGAGAAGACCAAGCCGGTAACGGATGCCGGCGCGCCGACTTCCCCGTCCGAAGCCGAACCCACACCCTCCACTGCCGAACCGACCCTGGCCGAAGCCCCCACGCCGGCAACCGAAACACAGCGGCCGCCGGTGGCGGACGAACTTGCCACATCCGAACAAGAGCAACCCGCCGTTGCTGAACAGACGGATGAAGAACAACCGGCAGCTAAGGTCGAAAACACCCTGAACTGGACCGAACACCTCATCGAGCAGGGCGACACCCTGGCCGCCATCTTCAAGAATCTCAACCTGGCCCCGGCGCTGCTGCACGAGATCGTCAACAGCAGCAAGATGGCCTCCAAACTGGCCCACATCCGCCCCGGTCAGAAGCTGAAGCTCGCCCTGGACGAGGATGGCGCACTTCGGCAGATCATTCTGCAGCGCGACCGGATCAGCAGCCTCAACATCCAGCGCTCCGATTCCGGCTACCAGGCGGAGGAACTTTCCCGTGAGGTGGAGCGCAGGGAAGCCGTTGCCCAGGGGCATATCGCCACCTCTCTTTTCGTGGATGGACAGAAGGCCGGCCTGAGCGACGCCCAGGTCATGGAGCTGGCCAACATCTTCGGCTGGGACATCGATTTTGCACTCGAACTGCGCGAAGGCGACCAGTTCTACGTCATCTACGAGGAGATCTACCTGGACGGTGAAAAGCTGCGCAACGGTCCCATACTGGCGGCCGAGTTCGTCAACCAGGGCAAGACCTACCGCGCCATCCGCTACACCGACAGCAATGGGGAGACCGCCTACTACGATCCGGATGGACACGCCAAGCGGCGCGCCTTCATCCGCACCCCGGTGAAGTTCGCCCGCATCAGTTCCGGTTTCACCCGCAAGCGCTGGCATCCGGTCCTGAAGAAATGGCGCTCACACAAGGGCGTGGACTACGCCGCCCCCAAGGGCACGCCAGTGAAGGCCACGGGCAACGGCAGGGTGGTCTTCCGGGGCAAGAAGGGAGGTTACGGAAACGTCATCTTTCTGCGCCACGGCGGCAAGTACACCACGGTCTATGGCCATCTCTCCCGTTTTGCCAAGGGCCTGAAGAATGGCAGCAAGGTCAAGCAGGGGCAGGTCATCGGTTACGTGGGCAGCACCGGCCTGGCCACTGGCCCCCACCTCCACTACGAGTTCCGCATCAACGGGGTTCACCGCAATCCCCTCACGGTGAAACTGCCGAAAACCATGCGCCTGCCCAAGAAGGAGATGGCACGCTTCCTCGAGCAGACCCGGCCCGCCATCGCCCAACTCGATGAGCTGCGCGCAAAATCGATGGTGGCCTCTGCTGCCCACTGAGCCGGCCCATTCATGACCACCGATGGTCATTACGTCGGGCTCATGTCCGGCACCAGCATGGACAGCATCGATGCCGTCCTCGTGCACATCGAAAAGCACCATCCCAGGCTCCTCGCCACCCACAGCCACGCCTGGCCGGAAGAACTGCAGCAGCGGCTGCAGCAGCTTCGGGCCAATCCCGAGACCTCGCTCCGGGAACTGGGTGAGCTGGACGCCCTCTGCGGTGAAACCTTCGCGGCCGCCGTCGAACAGCTATTAGAATCCACCGGCCTGTCCGCCAGGGAAGTAACGGCCATCGGCAGCCACGGGCAGACGCTTTTCCACCACCCGCATCCACCTGCCCCTTTCAGCATTCAGATCGGCGATCCCAATATCATCGCCCAGCGCACCGGCATTACCACGGTGGCCGACTTCCGCCGCCGGGACATGGCCGCAGGCGGCCAGGGGGCGCCCCTGGTTCCCCTGTTTCACCGCGAGGTATTTCGCCATCCCGAGAGGAACCGGGCGATCCTGAACATCGGCGGCATCGCCAACCTGACGCTCTTGCCGGCGGGATCCGACGACGTCCAGGGGTTCGACAGTGGCCCAGGCAACTGCCTGATGGACCAGTGGTCCATACTGCACCTTGGCCGGCCTTTCGATCGCGATGGCCAGTGGGCCGGCCGCGGCAAGCCAGTCGACGGACTGCTGCAGGCCCTGCTGGAGGATCCCTATTTCAGCAAGCCGCCGCCCAAGAGCACCGGCACCGAGTACTTCTCGCTGCAATGGCTACGGGACCACCTCGGCGCTTTCACCGGCGCGTCTCCCGAGGATGTCCAGGCAACGCTGCTCCGCCTGAGTGTCGAGAGCATCGCGCAGGCCCTCTGCCTTTGGGCTGCCGGATGCGAGGAGGTGCTGGTCTGTGGCGGCGGCAGCCACAACCGCCGGCTCATGGACCAGCTCGACCAGGCCCTCGCCACCATCGGTCTCGGCACCACGGAGCGCGAGGGGATCCCGCCCGACTGGGTGGAAGCCATCGCTTTCGCCTGGCTCGCCGCACGCACCCTGGCAGGCGAAGCCGGCAACCTGCCATCGGCCACCGGCGCGCGCGAGGCGGTGGTGCTAGGCGGGATCTATCCCGGCAGCCACCGGTAGGGCAGAACGAACAGAGGCGGCCCGGAGGCCGCCTCTGTTCAACTGCTGCGAAGTGCTGACAAGTCAGGGCGAAAAGGAGGAGCCGCAACCACAGGTGGTAGTGGCATTGGGATTGCGGATGACGAACTGGGCGCCCTGCAACCCTTCGGTGTAGTCGATCTCGGCACCCATCAGGTACTGCAGGCTCATGGGATCCACCAGCAGGGTGACGCCATCGGTGACCACCACCTCGTCGCCCTCGTTGATGTCCTCGTCGAAGCTGAAGCCGTACTGGAAGCCGGAACAGCCGCCTCCCTGGATGTAGACACGCAGCTTCAGATCAGGATTGCCCTCCTCCTCGATCATGCTGGCAACCTTCTTCGCCGCAGCGGAGGTGAAGGTCAGCGCATTGCTGGATACTTCCGCCTGTTCGGTCATGTTCAATTCTCCTGGCGCCTGGCCAATAATTCCTGGCTGAAATTCAGCCATCATTATGGAATTCCCGACAAAAACAATCAAGTATTACCGGGCACCGAGCTTCTTCAGCAATTGCACCGTCTCATCGTGGCCCAGCCGCTGCGCCCAGCTCAGGGCAGTCCAGCCGTTGGTGCGCTCCCTGTGATCGATGTCGGCACCGGCCTCTGCAAGCAGGGCCACGATCTGCACGTGGTTGTTGGAAGCCGCCAGCATCAGGGCCGTGTATCCCCCCTTGTCTTCGGCATTCACGTCGACGCCCTCTTGCAACAGTCGCCGCACGATCCGTTCGTGGCCGTTCAGGGCCGCCTTCATGAGCGGGGTCCAGCGACAGGCATCGCGCAGATCGGCTTCGCCGGAGCGGGAGAGGAGCCGGTCCAGCCGCTCCAGGTCACCGGCTTCTGCTGCCAACACCACTTCCGGGGCCTCCGGTTCGGCCTGGGGGTGTTTGCCCAGCGTGTAGACCAGCAGCGGTGGTAACAGGAACAGTGCAAGAAAAGGCAACAGTCGCATGCCACGAAAGCATGCGCCAGGACGCCACGGCCCGCAATGAGATCAGTCAGTCGGCTCTTCCCGTGCCTCCCGGAGCTCCGTACCCGGCGACGTGCAGGGCTTATCCCCCTCTTCCACGTGCACCAGCTGGCCGTTGACCTCGGCCCCCATGGCCATCTCCAGCAGCTGGTAGTGAACCGTGCCGGTGACCCTGGCGCCAGGCGCCAGCTCGACCCGGTTGCAGACATGCACATCACCGACGATGGTGCCATCGAGCACCAGGTTCTCCACGATCACGTTGCCCTCGATACGACCACTCTGACTCACTATGAGCGTGGAGCGCGTATCGGGAAGCCCTGTCACGTTGCCGTGGATCTTCCCGTCCAGGTGCATGCCTCCCCCGAAGCTGAGATCACCCTCCACGCTGCTGTCGGGGCCCAGTACGGTGGCAATGGCCGGCATGTTCATCCTCTTGATTCGTGCCATGATCGACTCCTCAGCCTTCCTCGGCCGGCCAGGGAAGGGTGGTCTGGAGCTTCTTGAGCTCCTTGTTACGGGGCAGGAATTCTATCGTCAGCTCCCTGGGTTCGAACCCTTCGGGCAGCGTGATTTCCCCCCTCACATCTTCGTAGTGCTTGAATTCCAGCTTGACCGCCTTGTTGCCGTCGGGTGAAAACTCACTCCGATCCAGACGCTTTTTCTTCTTGCCCTCGACGCCGGATATCTTCATCACCAGCTTGCCGCGCGTGGTGTCCACGCTCTCCTTGACCTGCACCAGGGTAAAGGCGTAGCGGTAACGACCGGGGGCTTCGCCCGGTTGCAGCACGAAGTCCTTTATGTAGAGGGAACCGGCACCGCTGGAAATCAGTCCCTTGAGCAGCTTGACCTCGGAGCGCAGCCGGGCCTGCTCATCCTGCAGCCTCACCAGTTCCTCCTGCAGCTCCCGGCCGGCCTGCTGCTCGATCTGGGCCTGGCGCTGGTAGCGGGCCGCTTCGTTCTGAAACTGCTCCAGTCGCTGCTGCTGCTTTCCCAACTCCTTGAGCAGATGCTGCTTCTCGGCATTCGCCTGCCGGCCGTCGTAGCCACCCTGCACCCTGCCGAGCTGGTAGACCTGCCACAGCACCAGGGCCAGCAACAGCGCCCCCAGCGCCCACCACCACTGACTCCTTCTGTCCTGGGGATGGATGATACGGGGCGGTTTGACCCTCGCAGGCCGGACCCTTGCGCCTTCCGCCTGCTTCAAGGCAACAGCCCCACCAGTTCGAGTCCCCGGACCTCGGGCAGGCCGAACATCAGGTTCATGTTCTGCACCGCCTGGCCCGCGGCCCCCTTGACCAGATTGTCGATTACCGAGAGAACCACCGCCGTATCACCCTCCTGGGGACGGTGCACCGCGATGCGGCACTGGTTGGCACCCCGCACCGAACGGGTCTCGGGATGGGAACCGGAAGGCATCACGTCCACGAAGGGCTCGCCTGCATAGCGTGACTCGTAGAGCTGCTGCAGGTCAGGGTCGCCCTCCAACGTCACATAGAGGGTCGCATGAATGCCCCGGATCATGGGCAACAGGTGGGGCACGAAGGTGAGCTCCACCGGCCGGTTCAGCGCCCGCGACAGGTTCTGCCGGATCTCCGGCAGGTGACGATGGCCGGGAACGGCATAGGCCTTGAAACTCTCGCCCGTCTCGGCCATGAGCATGGCGCTATTGGCACCCCGGCCCGCCCCGCTCACACCCGACTTGCAGTCCGCCACCAGCCCCTTCAGTACGGATTGCCCGCTCTCCAGCAGGGGCAGAAAGCCGAGGGTCACCGCTGTGGGATAACAGCCCGGATTGGCCACGAGTCGCGCACCTGCGATTTCCTCCCGGTAGAGTTCGGGGAGACCATAGACCGCTTCTTCCACCAGTTCCGGGCAGGCATGCTCCATGCCGTACCACTGCTGCCAGGTTTCGATATCCTTGATGCGGAAATCGGCAGCCAGGTCGATGACCCAGACACCGGCGGCCAGCAGCCCCGGCACCTGCTGCATGGCGATGCCGTTGGGCGTGGCGAAGAAGACCAGGTCACAGGCTGCCAGCGCCTCTTCATCGGGCACGGTGAAGGCCAGGTCAGTGTACCCGCGCAGGTTGGGGAAGAGGTCGGCAACCGGTCGCCCGGCCTCAGATCTGGAGGTGATCACCTCGAGCTCGACGTCGGGATGACGAACCAGCAGGCGCAGCAGCTCCACGCCCGTATAGCCCGTCCCGCCAACAATGCCCACCTTGATCATTGCACTTCCAAATCCGTCGTCGAAAGCGCATATTCTACCCCACAAAACCGAGGAGGCCGGCAATGACGAGTGAAACCGTACAATCCATCGCCCTCATGCTCGGTGCCGGGTGGGCGTCCGGCATCAACCTTTATGCCGCCATGCTCACCCTGGGCTGGCTCGGTGCCAGCGGCCAGGTGGATCTGCCACCGGGACTGGAGATCCTCGCCAATCCCATGGTGATGGGGGCTGCCGGTCTGATGTTCGTCGTGGAGTTCTTCGCCGACAAGGTTCCCTGGCTGGACAGCCTGTGGGATGCCCTGCAGACCTTCATCCGCATTCCCGCCGGCGCCCTCATGGCAGCGGGCGCCGCCCAGGGGCTGGACCTGGGAAGTGCCGGCGAACTGCTGGGACTGGTTCTCGGAGGCGGCCTGGCCACCACCAGCCACGTGACCAAGGCCAGTACGCGGGCGCTGATCAACACCTCCCCGGAACCGGCGAGCAACTGGGCCGCCTCGTTCACCGAAGACGCCGCCGTGATCGGCGGGCTGTGGACGGCACTCAACCATCCCTGGCTGTTCATCGTGCTGCTGGTATCATTCATCGCCGTGGCCGCTTGGGCAGTACCGCGCATCTGGCGGCTGCTCAAGGCTACGGGACGCACGCTGCGCAACTGGTTCCGCAAGCCGGCGGCGACCACCACCGAATCGAGCTGACAAGAGGAATTCCCATGTCCGGATGGCTACTGCCCAAGGCCCTTCATCTCTTCTTCATGGTGGCCTGGTTCGCCGGCATCTTCTACCTGCCGCGCCTGTTCGTGAACCATGCCGCGACCCAGGACCAGCCGCTGCTGGACGAGCGTTTCAGGATGATGGAACGCAAACTCTACCTCTTCATCACGCCCTGGATGGTGCTCACCATCGCTTTCGGCCTGTGGATGCTCTGGGCCGGCGCCTGGAGCGCCTATTCGGGCATGATGTGGCTGCACATCAAACTGGTGCTGGTGGCACTACTGGTGGCCTACCATTTCTGGTGCGGCGCACTGGTGAAAGCCTTTGCCGAGGGGCGGAACCGCCACTCGGAGCACTGGTACCGCTGGTTCAACGAGCTGCCGGTGTTCCTGCTGCTGGCCATCGTCCTGCTGGCATCGCTGAAGCCTTTCTGAGCGAACGAAAAAGCGGCGCCGAAGCGCCGCTCTACGAATGAACCCGAGCCGGGTTCTCCGGTCAGCCGCAGCCGCCACCGGTGTTGGAGCCGCAGGTTCCGCAACCACCGCCCATGGGCTGGAGGTTGTTGAACACGAACCGGGCATCCTGGCCGTCGTCGGCCACGAAGTCGATCTCCACGCCTTTCAGATACTGCAGCGTGCCGCTGTCCACGATGAGCTTGAAACCTTCGTACTCGCGCACGTTGTCCTCGTCGGTGAGCTGGTCCGTGAAGGTCATGCCGAAGTTGACGCCACTACAGCCGCCCGGGCTGGCGAAGACGCGCACGCCCTCGATGTTCTCCTCCACCTGACCCGCCAGTTCCTGCATCTTTTCCTGCGCGGAGGCAGTGAGGCTGAGATCCTGTTCGCTGAGTTGATTTACGCTTGCCGTCATTTTGAAATATACCTGTCGATCACTTGAACTTGCCAAATACTAGCACGAGCACTCCCCGTTCTTCCACGGAGCCCGCGCGGTCTTGCCATCGAGAATATCAGTAATTCATTGGCTCTTCACCAAATCAAGTGGGTAACAGTTGCTGGCTGATGGCCTCTGGGTAGAGATCGAGTCCGCCAAGGTGGAAGTAAATGGCGTTGGCAAAGCGCTCCTTGTTGCGGAAGCCATGGCTCCGAACCTTGATCGCCTTGATGCGGCTGTTGATGCCTTCAGCAGG
>QNZQ01000115.1 GCA_003972985.1 Gammaproteobacteria bacterium
GCTGGTGTCTCGCCGCGTCAGCCGGATGCCGAGGAAGCCAGTCTCTGCTACGGGGTCAACGTGATCCAGTTCGGTTCAACTTCCAACGTGTTCGACGCCAAGAACACCGTGACGCACATCAGCGATGACGTGCTGCCGGCTCCCTCTGGCTGGGTATCTCTGGATCTCGCTGGTAATGGTCACGAGATGAAAGGCAGACCAGATGTCTGGGACTACGGCAGTACATATGAAGGTCTGCCGGTCATCGGCTTTAAGGCGACGGTGATGGGAAACAGCAACGTGGGTATCGGCGCTTCCTATGCAGCGGCCACAAGTCATGGGTATAGGCATACTTCGCACTAAGCCTGCGCCTAGTGGCGACTGATTTAATAAAGATATATCATTGATAGCATTGAAGAGCTGCCGCGGCAGCTCTTTTTTATCGACCTGAAAATTTCCTGGTGACCTTGAGAAGGTAATAAAAGCATGTACAGAGTCCGATTGTCGGTATTGTTTCTCGTGATGTGGTCCGGTGTCATGCTGGCAGGAGAACCCGAGGGGGATGAAGTTCTTATCCATGGCCCGGAAGTAAACCTGACCGTGGAGGATTTGCGGCGCGCGCTGCTCTCGGTGCCCCGGAAGAACCGGGAGCTGGCGATCAAGGACCCGGTGAAGATCCGTGAGGTGATGGATAGCACCTACATGACCAAGGTGGCCGCGACCCGGGCACTGAAAAAGAGATTGGACAAGGACCCGGAGACGGCTGCCCTCATCTGGAACCGCACCCAGAACTTCCTGGCCTTCGCGGAACTGGATGATGCCATGAACCAGGCCATCGGCCCGGACGCGGACTACGAGCAGGCCGCCTACGAGCGCTACCTGGCCAACCGGGACGATTACAGGCTGTCCGAGCGCTTCAAGGCGTCCCACATCCTGCTGCAGCCCAAGGAGGGTGAGAGCGACGAGGAGCTGCGCGAGCGGGCCGAAAAACTCTACAGGGAATTGTCCGGGGATAAGATCGACTTTGAATCGGCTGCCAGGGAATATTCCGCGGACAAGGGGTCGGCGGAAAAAGGCGGGTCACTCGGAACGTTCAGGCCCGGGCAGATGGTCAAGCCTTTCCGGGAGGCATTGCAGGCGCTCGAGCCGGGTCAGATCAGCCAGCCGGTGAAGACCCGCTTCGGCTATCACATCATCCGCCTGGAGGAACGTATTCCAGCTTCGTACCGCCCCTTTGAGGAGGTGAAGGCCGAACTGATCGAAAAGGCCAAGGACCGGGCGAGGCTCGACTTCCGCCGAGACTACTGGCGCAGGGTGAGGGAGGATCCCAACGCCAGGGTCAACGAGAAGGCCTTCGAGGCTTTTATTGCCGATCCGGTGCTGGTGCCCGAAAGGAAGCAGTGATTCCTGTTATCGAATGAACTCATTGGGTCGGACTCGAGCCCGACCTTCACCTGTTCTGTTGCCGGTTGCAGCGGGCTCAGAGTGTTTCACTGGGTACCGAAAGCGCGGACAGGTCCGTTTTCAGGCTGCAGAAGAACACCCTCCGGCCACCTGCCTTGAAATCCTCCAGCCCGGTGTAGTCGTCGAAGTCCGGTATCAGCATCTTCACCTCGTAGCCGAACAGCCGCACCATGTCGAACACCGCCCTGCGGCTGGGCCAGAAGACCAGTTCGTTCTCGGCGGAGTTGCGCGGGTCCTCCGTGGTCTCGTGCACCAGCCTCAGGATGGAGGCATCCGAACCGTCCACTGCCGTATCGATGAGCAGGAAGTCGGTATTCACGCTGGCGATCCTCTGGAACAGCTCAATGGGTCGGTTCACGTGGTAGAGCAATCCCAGGCACAGCACGATGTCGAACTCGTCCAGTGTGGAGAAATCCAGCTCGAAGAGGTTGTGGTGCTCGAAGCAGTATCTCGCAGGATCGATGTCCTTGGTCTCGAACACGAATTCGGCCTGCTCGATGTGCATCCGACGTCCGTCGATGCCCAGTACGAAATCGCAGCCGGCCTTGATGGCATTCAGTGACCAGAATCCGGCATTGCAGCCCAGGTCCAGCACCCGCTTTCCCTTCAGGCTACCGCCGAACAGCTCCACCATGGGGTCGAAGAAGTGCTTTTTCCTCTGCTGGTGGCGCCGCACGCTCTTCTCGCCCCGCACCGCCGGGGTCAGTTCACCCTTCAGGTCGAACTGGTAGTGCCACTGCTCGAAGCTGTCGATTCGTTCCCGGATTTTCTCTTGCATCGTTACTGCCCTTGAAGGTCACATTTCAAATGTGGAAACCAGAGGATGATAGCAGCCGGATCAGTGTCCGAGTGTTTTTGCCGCTTCCATTATAGCCGGCCATCCGGATCGGGCATTGGAGAACTGCTGGAACCCCGGGCCGGTGTTCGTACCTAATCACCTTGCCGTTTTGGTTTCGCCATCAGGGTGTACGCGGAAGGCACCAGCAGCAGCGTCACCAGCAGCGAGAAGGTCAGTCCGGAGACCAGCGTGATGGCCAGCGGCTGCAGCATCTCGGAGCCCTCCCCAATGGCCAGCGCCAGCGGCAGCATGCCCACCACCGTGGTCAGCGTGGTCATGAGGATGGGGCGTAATCTCAATCGTGCCGCTTCCGTGATGGCACCGCTCCTTTCCAAGCCTTCCATCCGTTTCAGCTCGATGTACTCTATCAGAATGATGGCGTTGTTCACCACGATGCCGGCGAGCATGATCATGCCGAGCCATACCGGCATGGAAAGCGGCGTGTCCGTCCATTCCAGGCCCAGCGCCACGCCGATGAGGCTGAAGAAGACGCTGAACAGGATCACCAGGGGATTGCGCAGGGACTCGTACTGCACCGCCATCACCACCAGCACCAGGAACAGCGCCAGGGCGAGCAGGCGGTAGCCGGTCTCCTGCCCCTGCTGCAGGGTCTTGAGGCTGCCGCCTTCGTAGAGAACATAGCCTTCCGGCAGTTCCAGCCCGGCGAGTTTCTCATGGGCCTGGGCGATGACGCGGGAGAGGTTGGCGCCCTCTTCCAGGGTGGCGGTCACCTCCACGACCCGCTGCTGCTGTTCGCGGATGATGGTGGCGGGGGCGAGGGCCAGCTCGATCTTCGCCACCTGGCCGAGTCGTACCGGTGTGCGGTCCTCGGGACCGCCCATGAGAATGAGCTCTTCCAGCCGTGGCGGAAACCGGCTGCCCGCTTCCAGCCGCAGCAGGATGTCGATGCTGCGGTCGCCGGCGATGAAGCGGCTCACCCGTTTTCCTTCCAGGGCGTAGCGCACCGCCTTGCCGATGCGCTCGGTGTCCAGGCCGAGCTGCCGTGCCTTTTCCCGGTCGATGTCGATGCTCAGCTGCATGGCGAGGTCCTCGTTGGAGCGCTTGACGTTGCGCAGCCCCGGCACCTGCTTCAGGGTCTCGGCCATGCGCCTGCCGATCTCCTCCAGCCGGTCCAGGTCGGGGCCCTGCACCTGGAAGCTGATGTCGTCGTTGCCCCGGCCCACGCGCAGGCCGCGGATGCCGCGCTGGCGGATGCGGATCTTGACCCCCGCCAGCTGTTCCTGTTTCAGCAGTTTCTGCATCCTCCCGATCCATTCGCCTGCCGGCGGGCGTTCCCCGGCGGGCACCAGCTGGACCTGCAGGTTGGCGCGGTTGGCGGTCTCGTAGCGGGAGCGCCCGAAGGTGAAGCCGCCCACGGTGGTGAAGACCGAGCTCACCTCGGGCTGCGCGAGCACCTTCTGTTCCACGCGCCGGGTGATGCGGTCCATCTCGTCCACGCTCACGCCGCGGTCGGCGGTGAGGTAGATGCCGATGCGCCCGTCGTCGATCCTGGGCAGGAAGCTGGCCAGGGGCTTGAGCAGGTCCGGCACGGTAAGGGCGAAGAGCAGGACGAAGGCCAGGATCACCAGCCAGGAAACCTTGAGCAGCCGCGCCAGCAGCCAGGCATAGCCGTTCTGCAGTGCTGTCATGGCGCGGTTCACGAAGCGCCGGAAGCGGCCTTCGTTTCCCGCCGGAATGCGCCCGGCGAGGGCCGGCACCAGGGTCAGGGCCACCACCATGGCGGCGACGATGGCGGCGGAGATGGTGATGATCAGCTCGTTGAAGAGCAGGCCGATGAGGCCGCCGATGAAGAGAAAGGGCAGCACCGCCGCCAGGTTGGTGGAGGTGGAGGCGACGATGGCGCTGGTCACCTCGGAAGCGGCCCGTTCCGAAGCCTGCAGGGGCTCCTCGCCCAGGCGCTGGTGGCGGTAGATGTTCTCCAGCATGACGATGGTGCTGTCCACCAGCATGCCGATGCCCAGCGCCAGGCCGCCCAGGGTCATGATGTTGAGGGTGAGATGGCCTGCCGCCATCAGGGTGACGGTGACCAGGATGGCGATGGGGATGGCACTGCCGATGACCAGGGTGCGGCGCACGCTGCCGAGGAACAGCCACACCACCAGCATCGCCAGCGCGGCGCCGCTCAGGGCTGCCCCCGTGGCGTTGCGCAGCGCGCGGCGGATGTGGCGGGCCTCGTCGTTGACGGCGGTGACCTCCACCGCCTTCGGGATCATCCCGCGGCTGCGCAGCTCGGCGAGCTGCCGGTTGACGTTGTCCACCACGCTCACGGTGTTGGCCTGGGGCTGCTTCTGGATGGAGAGCTTGATGGCGGGCAGTTCGTTCAGGCGGATGCGCAGGCGCGGCTCCTCGTGGCTGTCGTAGATGCGTGCCAGCGTCTCCAAAGGCAGGGTGGCGGTATCGCCGTTGTGCTCCTCCAGTTCCAGCGGCAGTTGCTCCAGGGTTTCGAGGTGGCGGAATCTTCCCCGGGTCTGTACCGGGATCTCCATCTCGGGCAGGCGCAGCCGGCCGCCGGCGATGTTGCGGTTCTCGCTCTCCAGCAGTTTTTCGATATCCAGGATGTCGAGCTTGCGGGCCGCCAGGTCGTCCTGGTCGGCGAGGACCTGGATCTCCCGGCGCAGCCCGCCGGCGACCTCGGCAGCGGCCACGCCGGGGATGGTGACGAGCCACTTGCCGAGCGTGTAGTCCACCCACTCGCGCAGCTCCACCGGGTCGAGCCGGCTGGAGCTGATGGCGTACTCGGCAGCGGGCAGCTGGGAGGGATCGCGCTTGTATATCACCGGGGGTTCGATGGTCTCCGGCAGGAAGCGCCGCGCCCGGTCGAGGCGGGTGGAGGCGTCACGAAGGGCGGCATCGATGTCATGGCCGTAGGCGAAGTCGAGATCCACGGCGCTGCGCCCCTCGCGGGTGGCGGAGCGCACGTGGATGGCCCCCTCGGTGATGGCCAGCTGCTCCTCCAGCTGGCGCGTCACCTCGTCTTCCATGATCCTTGCCGGCACGCCGGGATCGTTGATGCGCACGGCGATGCTCGGGTAGATGATGTGCGGCAGCAGGTCGATCTTGAGGCTGCCCAGGGAAAAGAGCCCCAGCACCACCGCCGCCAGGGTGAGCATGACCACCGCGACGGGATGGTGCAGCGACCAGCGCGCGATGCCACCACCATGGCGCGGTGCGGAGGGATTGTGGTTGCCGGGATTCACGACACCGATTGTAGCCGGAACCGGCGGGGTTGGTGCCAGGCCGTCATGGCCGCGGCCTGTAGGAGGCGCGCCCCCGCGCCGAATTTCAAACCGTTCGCGGCCGGGAGGCCGCTCCTACAGCGAGGATTCGAGCTACGGTCTGTAGGAGGCGCGCCCCCGCGCCGAATTTCAAACCATTCGTGGCCGGGAGGCCGCTCCTACTTCAGGATTGCGGCGTAGAGCGCGGTGATGTAGTTCATCTGGGTCAGGATCTTCTCCATGGAGCGCATCACCAGCGAGGGAATGTAGGCGCCCTTCTTCACCCGCTTGGTCAGCTCGAAGGTGTCCCAGTCCTTCTCCACCTTGGCCAACGCGGCATCGATCTCGGAGGTGTTCTCGGGCGCGGCCTTGAGAAATTCCAGGGCGCTCTTGAACTGGGTCATCGCCTTGTTCATCTCCTCGTCGTACTCGGGGTTGTCGAACCCCCAGCTCTTGTAGGCGTAGTACTTGGCGATGCGCTGGGAGAGCATGCGCTGGCGACCGGAGATGTTCACCAGCTTGCCGGCGCTGGTGCCGGAGCGCTCCTGGAGCAGCAGCACGAACTCGTGTGCCTTGGCCAGCACCTTCTCCGACAGCGCCATCACCTCTTGTGCCTTGTCCCGGCTGGGCTTTCCCGTGACCAGCTTCTTGTATTGCTTCCACAGCGCGGCGACTTCGCCGATCACCTGCTTCTCCTGCCTGGTCTTAGCGAAATTGGTGAGTTCCTGCAGCTGCTTGTCGAAGAGCTTGACCGCATCCTGGAGCTGGATCTTGGCGCTCAGGATGTTCTTCTGCCCCACCATGGCATAGGCCTTGGCGATGCGCTGGGAGAGCATGCGCTGGCGGCCGGCCTTGTTGATGGCTTCGCCCATGGTGAGCTTCGGGGTCGTCTCCTTCTTGCTGCTCTTGGCGGCGGGAAGTTCGGCCGTGAGGAACAGCAGGATCAGGAGCGTGGTGAAAAGAAGCAGCGAGGCTCTGTGCATGGTCGGGGTCCGCGTTGGTGGAGGTGGGTGAAAAAGTCCGTGCCGGTTCCCGTGGCTCTGGCACATCCCTGGTTATCCGTCATTATCCGGTTTCGGGTGGGAGGAAACTGTGATTGATGTGCCATTTCGCAGGCCCAGGAACCCCCGGGCGATGACCTCCTGGTCCGGCTCGAGACCCTCCAGGATCTCGATTTCGTCGCCGATGCGAAGGCCGCTTTTCACGGTCTGGCGCACGGCCTGGCCCGCTTTCACTAGGTAGACGTGCTCGCCCTTGCGGTCGCGGCGCAGCGCCCTGAAGGGGATGAGCAGCCGCTCACGTGGATGGGTGGTCAGGCGAACGCGTGCGTATTCCCCCTCGCGTGCTTCGCGGGGCAGGGTGGTGAAGGCGGCTTCCACCTTGCCGAGCCGGCTCACCGGATCCACGGTGGGAAAGATGCGCTGGAGGGTGGCGGGATGGTCACGCCCGTTCAGGCGTATGTCGACGCGGTCGCCCACGGCGATCTGGTCGAGAACGGTTCCATCGGCCCGGAAGCGGACGATCAGGGAGTCGGGGTCGGCCAGCGTGAGCAGGTGCTCGTAGCGGGCTTTCACGTCACCCGGCTCGGCCAGTCGCTGGGTGACGATGCCGGAGAAGGGCGCAATGACGCGGGTGTATCCCAGCCGGGTGTGGAGCAGTTCCAGCTCGGCGCGTGCCACTTCAAGCTCGGTGCGCGCCTCGGCCACCTCGTCGTCGGAGGCGGCGTTCTGTTTCATCAGCTTTTCCAGGCGCACGACGCGGCGCTTGTTCAGCTTCAGCTCTGCTTCCGCCTTGCGGATCTCGGAGCGGAGCTTGCGCGTATCGAGCTCCAGCAGCAGCTCGCCCTGCTTCACCCGGTCGCCCTCGAACCAGGGAAACTGGTCGATCCGCCCTTCCTCCTGGTTGTAGATGCGCAGGATGCGCCGGTATTTCAGCGTGCCCGGCCGCTCCAGGGCGAGGGAGACGGGGCGCTTCTCCACCAGCGCGGTCTCCACCACCACTGCACGCGCCCCGCCCGGCTTCTTTTCCGCGCCCATGAGCGGGCTGCCCGGTAGCAGCAGGAGCACGAAGAGCAGGATGGCGAGCCGCTGCATGGCCTCAGTACTGGTAGTGCTTCACCTTGCGCTTGATGTTGCGCTGGTAGCAGACCGCCTCCACCTGCCAGTCGAGTCCCTCCAGGGGGATCTCGGGATAGAGGTCGTTGAGCGCCACCAGCCGCTCGCCCTCGTCGTCGTTGAGGTACTGGCGGAACCAGCGCACCCCCTCCACCATGGCCATGATGTACATGCCGCTCTTGGCCCGGTCGGCGCGCTCGAGCACGATGATGCACTTGTCCGGGAACTCGGGCTCCATGCTGTCGCCCAGCACCTGCAGGGCGAAGGGCTCGTTGTAGCTGCAGTCGCTCATGGACTGCTCGATTTCTTTCCTCAGCTCATCTTCCGTCTGCATTTGCTATCATTCGACCTTTTCGTTGACTGTCCTGGAAATACCTGATTTCCAAGAGGAAATCCGGAGTCAAATTGTAGCATGGTTCACCACCGAGACGTGCCTCCCCAGGTGCACAGGAACCGCCGCGACTGGCACAACCTGCGCAGCATGCTCCCCTTCCTGTGGGAGTTTCGCGGGCGGGCGCTCTTCGCGCTGCTCTGCCTGGTGCTGGCCAAGGTGGCCAACGTGGGCGTGCCGCTGGCACTGAAGGAGATCGTGGATGCGCTGGAGAGCCAGCCGGGCCGCGTTCTGGTGCTGCCGGTGGCGCTCCTGGCGGGCTATGGCCTGCTCAAGCTCTTCTCCAGCCTGTTCAACGAGTTGCGCGACATCGTCTTCGCCAAGGTGCGCTACCGGGCGATGCGCCGTCTCTCCACGCGGGTGCTGGCGCACCTGCACGAGTTGTCGCTGCGCTTCCACCTGGAGCGCCAGACCGGGGCCATCTCCCGGGACCTGGAGCGGGGCACCCGCTCGGTCTCCCAGATCCTCAACTACATGGCTTTCAGCATCCTGCCCATCCTGGTGGAGTTCTCCCTGGTGGGCGGGGTGCTGGTGACCCAGTACGACCCGGTCTTCACCCTGGTGACCTTCGGCACCGTGGTGGTGTATGCAGTGGTCACCTTTGCCATCACCGAGTGGCGCATGGACTTCCGCCACCACATGAACCGGCTCGAGTCCGAGGCCAACAGCCGCGCCATGGACAGCCTCATCAACTATGAAACGGTGAAGTACTTCGGCAACGAAAAGCTGGAGGTGGAGCGCTTCGACCGCATGCTGGGCGAATGGGAACACTGGGCGGTGAAGAGCCAGACCTCCATGTCGCTGCTCAACTTCGCCCAGGGCTCGGTGATCGCCGCCGGCGTCACCCTGATCATGTTCTTCGCCGCCCACCAGGTGACCACCGGGCAGATGTCCATCGGCGACCTGGTGCTGGTGAACGCCTTCCTGCTGCAGCTCTTCATCCCCCTGGGGTTCCTCGGCATCGTCTACCGCCAGATCAAGTATTCGCTGGCGGACATGGACCTGATCTTCAAGCTGCTGGAACGCAGGCCCGAGGTGGTGGACGCGCCGGACGCCCGGCCCCTGGAGCTGCGTGGCGGACGCATCCGGTTCGACCATGTGGACTTCGCCTACCAACCCGAGCGGCAGATCCTGCGCGGTGTCGATTTCGAGGTGCCGGCGGGCCACAAGGTGGCCATCGTGGGCCACAGCGGGGCGGGCAAGTCCACCATCGCGCGGCTGCTCTACCGCTTCTACGACGTCACCGGCGGCGCCATCCGTATCGACGGCCAGGACATCCGCCAGGTGACCCAGGAGAGCCTGCGCCGCGCCATCGGCATCGTGCCCCAGGATACGGTGCTGTTCAACGACACCATCTACTACAACATTCTCTACGGTCGTCCCGATGCCAGCCGCGAGGAGGTGGAGAAGGTGGCCGAAATGGCCCATATCCGGGAGTTCATCGAGAGCCTGCCCGACGGCTGGGACACCCTGGTGGGCGAGCGCGGGCTGAAGCTCTCTGGCGGCGAGAAGCAGCGCGTGGCCATCGCCCGGGCCATGCTCAAGCGGCCGCGCATCCTCATCTTCGACGAGGCCACCTCGTCGCTGGACAGCCGCACCGAGCAGGCGATCCAGGAGACCCTGGCGCAGGTGGCCGAACACCACACCACGCTGGTCATCGCCCACCGGCTCTCCACCGTGGTGGATGCGGACCAGATCCTGGTGATGGAGCAGGGGGAGATCAGGGAGCGGGGCACCCACGCCCGGCTGCTGGCCCTGGGTGGCATCTATGCCGGCATGTGGGAGCTGCAACAGAAGGAACAGACCGATGACGGCCCGGCACAGGAAAGGGTATCGGAAGAAACCTGAATGTAGTTTGGCGCACCGTCTGCACTGGCGCTCGTCCGGCCTGCGGCGGAACAGGGATTTGCGTAGGCCCGTATAAGGCGAAGCCGGCCAGGAAAACCTGGCCGGCGTCTTGTGGTTGGGGTTTGACCGGCCTTACTGATCCCCAAACACCATTGTCCAGTAGGTCGGATACTGGGTGTTGTCGGACCACACCATCGCGTTGCCGAACTCCCTGTAGTTCTTGCTCATGATGCTGGTGCAGTGTGGGGGGGAGGCCATCCAGGCCTCCATGACTGCTTCCGGCGTTTTGTAGCCGGCTGCAATGTTTTCCGCGATGTAGCTGTAGTCGTAACCTGCCTCCCTTGCTCTGTCGGCGACATTCGTTCCATCCGAGCCGGTATGCGAGAAGAAGTCGTTGTCTGCCATGTCCCGGCTGTGTCGCCTGGCGGCGGATTCCAGTTTGGAGTTCCACGTCAGCGGATCGGCTGGCGGATAGTATTCGCTGCCGCAGGTATGGCCCTCCGCACGGTACTGGTTGACCAGCTCGATCAACTGCCCCTGGTAGGTCGCCTCTTCTATGATATTGG
>QNZQ01000139.1 GCA_003972985.1 Gammaproteobacteria bacterium
GAACGGGTGAAACAGCTCTTCGGCGAGATCGTGGAACGCCGGGCGCCCATCGAAAACCTGGAAAACGTGAACCTTCACCGCGATGGTCACGAGGTGGTGCTGGAGACCAGCGCCCTGCCCTTCTTCGACGGGCGTGGCCGGCTGGCGGGCTACCGGGGCATCGACCGCGACATCACCGAGCGCAAGCAGGCCGAGGTGGAGCTGCGCCAGTCGGAGCAGACCTACCGCGGGCTGTTCGAATCGGTGCTCGATGCCATCTACATCCAGGACCTGGAGGGGCACTTCATCGATGTCAACCCCGCCGCCGAGGCGATGTACGGCTACCCGAAGGAGTGGTTCATCGGCAAGACGCCTGCTGATTTCGGCGTGGCGGAGAAGGACCCGCCAGGCGCATTCCGCGAGGCCTGGAAGAGGGTGCTGGCGGGAGAACCTCAGCGTTTCGAGTTCTGGGCGCGGCGTGCAAACGGCGAGATCTTTCCCAAGGAGGTGGTGCTCAACCGCGGCAGCTACCGGGGCGAAGAAGTGGTCATCGCCGTGGCACGGGATATCTCGGAGTTCAGGGAAAAGGAGGAGCGCCTTGCGCAGGCGGCAGCGGAATGGACCATGGCCATGGACCAGTTCGACACGGCCATCTACCTGCTCGACATGGACAGGCGCCTGCTGCGGGCCAACAAGGCCTTCTACGAGTTCATCGGCACCACGCCCGAGGAGGCCATCGGGCGCCCCATCGTGGACCTGGTGCATCCCGAGGGGGAGGAGCAGCCATGTCCCGTGTGCCAGGCGCAGGAGGCGCACAGGGATACGACCATCGTGCTCGAGGCCGACGATCCCAACAATCCCTCGGGACGGCCACTGGAGGTGAGACTCAAGATATTGCGGGACGAATCGGGCCAGGGCGTGGGCATGCTCATGAGCCTGGAGGATCTGAGCCGCACGCGCAAGATCGAGGAGCGCCTGCGGCTCGCGGCCAGTGTCTTCGAAAACACCGATGAAGGCGTGGTGATCACCGATGCCCACGGAGACATCGTAGAGGTCAACAGGACCTTTACCGAGATCATGGGTTACAGTCGTGAGGAGGTGATCGGGCGGAACCCGCGCATGTGGCGCTCGGGGCGCCACGAGGAGAGCTTCTACCGCGATATGTGGCATGCCCTGCGGAAGGTCGGGCGCTGGCGCGGAGAGGTGTGGAACCGGCGCAAGAACGGCGAGGTCTTCCCCGAGTGGCTCACCATCAGCAGCGTCACCGATGCCAACGGGGCGCTCACCCATTTCGTGGGCGTCTTCTCCGATATCAGCCAGATCAAGCATTCCCAGGAGCAGCTCGACTACCTGGCCCACCACGATGCCCTGACCGGCCTGCCCAACCGCCTGCTGCTCAACGAGCGCCTGGAGCAGGCGATCCGCCATGCCCATCGCCACCGCTCCCAGATGGCGCTGCTGTTCGTGGACCTCGACAGGTTCAAGCACATCAACGACAGCCTGGGCCACCCGGCGGGCGACCAGCTGCTGAGGCTGGTGGCGGAGAAGTTCGTGGAGGTGGTGCGCCAGGACGACACCGTGGCCCGCATCGGCGGCGACGAGTTCGTGCTGCTGCTCGAGGAGATGGACCACGCAGAGGACGTCATCGCCGTGGTGGAGAAACTGATGGGGGTCTTCGCCACTCCTTTCCACCTCGATGGCCAGGATGTGCGGATGACCGCCAGCCTGGGGATCAGCCTCTATCCCAGGGACGGAACGGATCCCGCCACGCTGATGCGCAATGCCGATGCCGCCATGTACCGTGCCAAGGAAGCAGGGCGGGATACTTTCCAGTTCTACAAGGAAGAGCTCACCCGAAACGCATTCGAGCGGGTGCAGCTGGAGAACAACCTGCAGCTCGCCATGGAACGCGGCGAGCTGCACCTGCTCTACCAGCCCCAGGTCAACCTGCACACGGGAAAGATCGTCGGCGCCGAGGCGCTGCTGCGCTGGCAGCACCCGGAACTGGGCATGATCCCGCCTTCGCGCTTCATTCCCATCGCCGAGGAATCCGGCCAGATTCTCGCTATCGGCTCCTGGGTGCTGAAGCACGCCTGCCTGCAGGCCAGGAGCTGGCTCGACCAGGGGCTGGCCTTCGGGCGCATCGCGGTGAACGTGGCGGGTCCGCAGATCCGGCGCGGCGGCCTGGTGGAGCAGGTGAAGGAAGCCCTTGACGAGAGTGGCCTGGAGGCGACCTACCTGGAGCTGGAGGTGACCGAGGGTTTCATCATGCAGCAGGCGGAATTCGCCATCGAGCAGCTCGATGAGCTGCGCCGCATGGGCGTGACCCTGGCCATCGACGATTTCGGCACCGGCTACTCGTCGCTCGGCTACCTGAAGAAGCTTCCCATCCACAAGATCAAGATCGACCGCTCCTTCGTGCGCGATATCCCGGATGACCCAAATGATATGGCCATTGCGGACACCATCATCGCCATGGGCAGCAGCCTCGGGCTCTCGGTCATCGCCGAGGGGGTCGAGACCGAGGCGCAAGCCAGCTTCCTCCGCTCGGCCGGATGTGCCGAGGCCCAGGGTTATCTCTTTGGCTATCCCATGGAGCCGGGTGCCTGGCCGGCGCTTTTCGAAGCCGAAAAGAGCTGATTCACGGCATTCGTGCTTGCTTTCCGCTGCAGTTGGTCTATTTGTTTAAATGATTAGGTACGAACCTCAGCTGATCATCGGGTCATGGGCAGGCACTGGAGCGACACGCCGTGAATACCTCCCTGTAGGCTCGACGGCGGCATCCCTGCCGCCGACGGTCTCTCCAGCGCCCACCCATGACCCAAATATCGGGCCTGCTGAGTTTTGTAACTAATCACCTTTGTTTAAGGGCAATCCAATAAAGGAGGAGAAGAACATGTCCGAACACTGCAGTGATGTATTGATCCATATCGACGAAAGCCTGGATGACGACAATATCCACGAAATCGAGTACGAACTGAGCCAGATCGATGGGGTATACAGTGCTTGCGTCCCCGAAAAGGCCCGCCACCTGATGCTGGTGGACTATGATCCGCTGGACGTGGAGACAGGGTTTCTGCTCGACAGGGTGCGCCGCCATGGCCTGCATGCGGAGCTGATCGGCCTGTGAATGCCCCGGTTGCCGTGGCATGGCGGAAAATGGCTGAAAGTTATACAATTTCGGGCCGTTTTCCACTCGTAGTGCATCGATGCCCGGCAAGCTGTACATAAAGACCTTCGGATGCCAGATGAACGAGTACGACTCCGCCAAGATGGCGGACGTGCTCCAAGCATCCCACGGCCTCGAAATCACCGATGATCCCGAAGCTGCAGAGGTTCTGCTGCTCAACACCTGTTCCATCCGCGAAAAGGCCCAGGAGAAGGTCTTCTCCCTGCTCGGGCGATGGAAGGGCTGGAAGCGGGAGCGTCCGGGCCTGGTGATCGGCGTAGGGGGATGCGTGGCCAGCCAGGAGGGCGAGGCGATCCGCTCCCGCGCGCCTTACGTGGACCTCGTTTTCGGCCCCCAGACGCTGCACCGCCTGCCGCAGATGCTCGAGCAGGCCCGTGCCACGGGTGCACCCGTGGTGGACGTGAGCTTTCCGGAGATCGAGAAGTTCGACCGCCTGCCCGAGCCCCGCGCCGAGGGGCCCACCGCCTTCGTCTCCATCATGGAGGGGTGCTCCAAGTACTGCACCTACTGCGTGGTGCCCTACACCCGCGGCACCGAGATCAGCCGTCCCTTCGACGACGTGCTCGCCGAGGTGGCGCAGCTGGCGGAGCAAGGCGTGCGCGAGGTGAACCTGCTGGGGCAGAACGTCAACGCCTACCGCGGCGAGATGCACGACGGCGAGGTGGCGGATCTCGCCCTGCTGATCCGGTACGTGGCGGCCATCGACGGCATCGAGCGCATCCGCTTCACCACCTCCCACCCGGTGGAGTTCTCGGACAGTCTCATCGAGGTGTACGGCGAGGTGCCCGAGCTGGTGAGCTTCCTGCACCTGCCGGTGCAGTCGGGCTCGGACCGCATCCTCATGGCCATGAAGCGGGGCCACAGCGCCTTCGAGTACAAGCAGAAGATCCGCCGCCTGCGCCAGGTGCGACCCGACATCAGTATTTCGTCCGATTTCATCGTCGGCTTTCCCGGCGAAACCGAAGCCGACCACCGCCTCACCATGGCGCTCATCAAGGAGATCGGTTTTGACCAATCCTTCAGCTTCATCTACAGCCGCCGTCCTGGTACCCCTGCCGCCGACTATCCCGACGACGTGCCGCTGGAGGTGAAGAAGGCGCGCCTGGCCGAGCTGCAGCAGGCCATCGACACCAATGCCCAGCGCATCAGCCGGCAGATGGTGGGCACGCTGCAGCGCATCCTGGTGGAACGCCCCTCGCGCAAGGATCCCGCCATGCTCGCCGGGCGCACCGAGAACAACCGGGTAGTGAACTTTGCCGGGCCCGAACGTCTAATTGGCCAGTTCACCGATGTGCGCATCACCGAGGCACTGCCCAACTCCCTGCGCGGCGAGCTGGCAGAACCCTTTCCTTCCGTAGTCAATTCCTGAACGCTGTATGACACTCTCCTCTCTTGCCGAACACCCCCAATCCCTCGACCTGATCCTCGAACCGGAAAACAACGAACGCCTGCAGAACGTCTGCGGCCAGATGGACGAGCACCTGCGCCATCTCGAGCGGCGGCTCGGCATCGAGATCGCCAACCGCGGCAGCGCCTTCCACCTGCTTGGCAGCCGCGAGGCCATCGATGCCGGCGCGAAGGTGCTGGAGCTGATGTACGAGGCCACGGAGGAGGAGGTGCTCACGCCCGCGGCGGTGCACCTGTTCCTGCAGGAGTCGGGCGTGGAGGAGCTGCTGGTTCCGGTGGAGCCCGACCTGCCCGAGGTGGTGATCAAGACCAAGCGCGGCATGGTGCGTCCCCGCGGCCCCCACCAGCGCGAGTACCTGCACCGGGTGATGACCCACGACATCAACTTCGGCGTGGGGCCGGCGGGCACCGGCAAGACCTACCTGGCGGTGGCCTGCGCCGTGGACGCGCTGGAGCGGGACCAGGTGCGGCGCATCATCCTGGTGCGCCCGGCGGTGGAGGCGGGGGAGCGGCTCGGCTTCCTGCCCGGTGACCTGGCGCAGAAGATCGATCCCTACCTGCGGCTTCTCTACGACGCCCTCTACGAGATGCTCGGCTTCGATAAGGTGCACAAGCTGGTGGAGCGCAACGTCATCGAGGTGGCGCCCCTGGCCTACATGCGCGGCCGCACCCTCAACGACTCCTTCATCATTCTCGACGAGGCGCAGAACACCACCCCGGAGCAGATGAAGATGTTCCTGACCCGCATCGGCTTCGGTTCCACCGCGGTCATCACCGGCGACGTGACCCAGGTCGACCTGCCGCGCAACCAGCAGTCGGGGCTGCGCCAGGCCACCGAGATCCTCGCCGACGTGGACGGCATCAGCTTCACCTTCTTCAATGCCCGCGACGTGGTGCGCCATCCGCTGGTGCAGCGCGTGGTGCGTGCCTACGACCGGCACGACGGTCAGGGTGAATGAGGATGGAAGCCCAGGGATGAGCGGTGTAATGAATCTGGAGTTGCAGCTGGCCACCGAGGCCACCGAAGCCACCGGGCTTCCGGCGCAGGCGGACTTCGAGCGCTGGGCCGGTGCTGCGCTCGAGGATGAGCCCCGCCGCGGGCTGGTGATCCGCCTCGTGGACGAGGCCGAGAGCCGGCAGCTCAACCGCGACTACCGCGGGCGGGACAAGCCCACCAACGTGCTCTCCTTCCCCTTCGAAGCACCGCCCGGCGTCCCCAGCGAACATCTCGGGGACCTGGTGATCTGTGCGCCCGTGGTGGCGCGGGAGGCGCTCGAACAGGGCAAGTCCCCGGCACATCACTGGGCGCACATGGTGGTCCACGGGGTGCTTCACCTGCGTGGCTACGATCATCTCGAACCCGCCGATGCCGAGGCCATGGAGGCCAGGGAACGCCGCATCCTGGCCGGCTTCGGAATTCCCGATCCCTACCGAGAGGTTGCATGAACAGCAGTGACTCATCTCCCGACGGTCCGTCGATACGCAAGCGACTGGGCCGCCTTCTCGCCAGCCTGGCCCCCGTGGAACCCGAAAGCCAGGAGGAGCTGATCCAGATCCTCAAACAGGCGCGCCGCCGCCACCTCATGGACGGTGAGGCGCTCTCCATGATGGAAGGCGTGCTGCAGGTCTCGGAGCTGCAGGTGCGGGACATCATGATCCCGCGGGCGCGCATGGTGGTGGTCGAACGCGACCGGCCACTGGACGACATCCTGCCGGTGATCACCGAGTCGGCCCACTCCCGTTTCCCGGTCATCGGCGACGACCGCAGCGAGGTGGTGGGCATCCTGCTGGCCAAGGATCTGCTGCAGTTCTGTGGCAGCAACGCCCGCCGCTTCAACATGCGCGACATCCTGCGCTCGGCGGTCTTCGTTCCCGAGAGCAAGCGGCTCAACGTGCTGCTCAAGGAGTTCCGCCGCAGCCGCAACCACATGGCCATCGTGGTGGACGAATATGGCGCCGCTGCCGGGCTCATCACCATCGAGGACGTGCTTGAGCAGATCGTCGGCGAGATCGAGGACGAGTACGACTTCGACGAGGGGGCCTACATCCTCAAGCGCGGCAAGGATCGCTACACAGCCAAGGCACATACCACCATCGAGGATTTCAACGACTTCTTCGGTACCGATTTCGAGGGCGGAGACTATGACACCATCGGGGGCATGGTGATCAGTAGGCTGGGGCATCTGCCCAAGCGGGGCGAGTCGGTGGAGATCGACGGCTTCCGTTTCACCGTGGTGCGGGCCGACAGCCGCAAGATCCGCTTGCTCAATATCGAGAAGCTGCCGGTGGAAGCGGCGGCCGGATCCTGAGCGCGGCGCCGGGCCAAAGGATGCTGCAAGGCCCGTACAGGCGGCCGCTCTACCTGCTGCTGGCCTTCGTTGCCGGTGCCGCCACGGTCCTTGCCTTTGCTCCCTTTGGCCAGGGCTGGGTGCCTTTTTTCACGGTGGCGCTGCTCTTCACGCTCTGGCAGCGTGCATCTCCCCGTGCCGCCTTTCTGATTGGATGGAGCTGGGGCGCCGGCCTCATGGGTTTCGGTGTCTTCTGGCTGCACAACAGCATCGCCCAGTTCGGCGGCCTTAACCTGCCGCTGGCCGTGGCCATCACCCTGCTCTTCGCGCTGGCGCTGGCGCTCTTCTACGGCGCCGTGGGCTGGGTGGCGAACCGTTTTCTGCCACCGGGGAAGGTGCGCTTGCTGCTGGGCTACCCGGCGCTCTGGGTGCTGGTGGAGTGGCTGCGCAGCTGGCTCTTCACCGGCTTCACCTGGCTGAGCCTGGGGTACTCCCAGGTCGACACGCCGCTGGCTGGCTTTGCGCCCCTGCTGGGAGTCTACGGCCTGGGCCTGCTGGTGACCGGCGGCGCGGCCCTGCTCACGGCCTGGCGCAGCGGGTGGATTGCCCTGTTGCCGCTGCTGTTCCTGGCCGGCTGGGGTCTGCAGCAGCAGTGGAGCCGTCCGGCAGGGCCTTCATTTACGGTGGCGCTGGTCCAGCCCAACATTCCCCAGGTGCTCAAGTGGCGCCCGGAGCAGTTCGAACCCACCCTGGAGCTGCTCATGGCGCTCAGCCGGGAGCATCCGGAAGCGGAGCTGGTGATCTGGCCGGAAACCGCCGTGCCGGCTTTCGCCGACCAGGTGGAATCCGCCGTTCTCGAACCGTTGCACCGGCTCTTCGGGCGGGAGAGGCGCACCCTGTTGCTGGGCATCGCGGTGCGTGAGGCGGATGGGCGTTACTACAATGCCATGATCAAGCTCGGTGCTTTCGGTCGCGGCCGGTATTTCAAGCGCCACCTGGTCCCCTTCGGTGAATACATGCCCCTGAAGCCGCTGCTGCGCCCGCTCATCGACCTGCTGGCCATCCCCATGTCGGAGTTCTCCGCTGGTGAAGAGGCCAGGCCGCTGCTGGAGCTCGACGGCTACCCGGCGGGCATCTCCATCTGCTACGAGGACACCTTCGGGGAAGAGGTAGCCCGCGCACTGCCCGAGGCGGCCTTCCTGGTGAACGCCAGCAACGATGCCTGGTTCGGCGACTCCCTGGCGCCCCACCAGCACCTCGAGATGGCACGCCTGCGGGCACTGGAGACGGGGCGCTACCTGTTGCGCGCCACCAACACGGGAATCTCCGCCATCATCGATGAGCAGGGCCGGGTCGTCGGGCGACTGGAACAGTTCAGGAAAGGCGTGGTGGCAGGAAAGGTGGAGCCGCGCCAGGGCATGACCCCCTATGCGCGCTGGCCCGACTGGCCGGTGGTGCTGCTGGCCCTGTTCATGCTGGGGCTGGGCTTCAGTGCCTCGGTGAAGGGGGCGCGCCCTCCAGACCCTGCGCCCTGAGTCGCCCGGTCTCCAGTTTCTGTTTCTCCAGCGAATATTTCAGGGCTTCGGCCTCCTGGAAGATCACCTCGGCCTCGTTGCTCCAGGGGTCTGCATCTTCTTGGGGCTCAGGAGGGACCTCGCAGCCGCTGAGCAGGAACAGAATCTGTGGGAAAATCGTCCTTTTCATTGTCCTGATTATAGACAGGGGGAATTCATGAGCAGAGAGATCATTCGCACCGACCGGGCCCCCCAGGCCATCGGCACCTACTCCCAGGGAGTGAAGGTGGGCAACACCGTTTACCTTTCGGGGCAGATCCCGCTGGTACCGGAGACCATGGAGATGGTGGAGGGGAACATGGAGGCGCAGATCCGCCGTGTGTTCGACAATCTCCAGGCGGTGGTCGAAGCGGCTGGAGGATCGCTGGCCGACGTGGCCAAGCTGAACGTGTTTCTCACCGATCTTGGCCATTTCCCGCTGGTGAACCAGGTGATGGCGGACTACTTCGAGGAACCCTACCCGGCACGCGCCGCCATCGGCGTGGCGGCCCTGCCCAAGGATGCGGCGGTGGAGATGGATGCCGTGATGGAGCTGGGCAGCGGTTGAGGCGGGCGTTTCCTCGGAGAGGTCGGCCCCTGCCGGAGGGTTCTGTCGGGACCGCTGCAAGCACATCCCTGTGCGCTCGGCCTCGGCCATCCATGGCCTCGGACGTCCCGCCAGAACCCTCCGCCAGCGGCCTGTCCAAGCCCAGTCGAGTGTCGGCTTCCGGTCTTCCAAAGGCCATAGGATGGGCAGAGGCCGCAGGCAGTGCCCATCATGGACGCCAGAGCGGTACGGCTCTATTCGCCCTGCACGGTCACCACCACCCGCCGCTGGTGGGCGTGGGTGCGGTGCTCGTAGAGATAGATCCCCTGCCAGATGCCCACCGCCAGCGATCCTCCGCTCACCGGCAGGGTCAGGTCCATGTTGGTGAGAATGGAGCGCACGTGGGCTGGCATGTCGTCGGGGCCTTCCGCGGTGTGACGGAACAGGGGCGAGCCATCGGGTACCAGTTCGATCATGAAGCGTTCCAGGTCGCTGCGCACCTGCGGATCGGCATTCTCGCACAGGATGAGCGAGGCGCTGGTGTGCTGCACGAAGACGTGGCACAGGCCGGTGGTGATGCCGGAAGCGCGCACCACGGATTCCACTTCTCGGGTGATGTCGTAGGTGCCGCGTCCGCGGGTCGGCTGGGCGAGGGTCTGCTGGTGAACCATGGGCCGTCTCGGTTGAAAACCAGGGCCCGATTATAGCCGGGAAAAAACGGCAGGGCGCAGGGCCCTGCCGAAGGGGAGGGAATCAGGGAATGGGGCGCCGTTTCAGCTCCTCGGGCGTTGCCGTGACGAAGCCGTAGCTCGCGTAGATGTTCTGGGCATCGTTGCTTGCCAGGTAGTCGAGAAAGCGTCTGGCGTTGTCTGGGTTGCGGCCGTCCTTGAGCGTGCCGATGGCGTATCCCACCTTGTCCTGCATGTTGTAGGGGGCTGGAATGGCGACACCTTCGATGGGCCTGCCTTGGGCCTTGGCGTGGGTGATCTCGGTTGTCCAGACGATACCGACGTCGGCTTCACCGTTCTCGATGCGATGGGGCGTCTCGCGGTGGTGGCGCTGGGTGAACCAGGTCTTGCCGGGAACCGCCCAGCAGCCCTTGCACATGGCGCCGCCGGTCACCTTCTCGTAGAGCCCCAGGTCCCTGAGCATCTGGGAGCCATAGAACTTGAAGATCCCCTCGGTGAGCGGATTGGGGTGGGACTGGACCAGGTCGTCCCGCCCCAGGTCCCTGGGTCCCTTGATGCCCTTGGGGTTGCCCTTGGCCACCATCAGTTCCAGCTTGTTGTGGGTGTAGATCATGTGGCTCTTCACCAAATCAGGTGGGTAACAGTTGCTGGCTGATGGCCTCTGGGTAGAGATCGAGTCCGCCAAGGTGGAAGTAAATGGCGTTGGCAAAGCGCTCCTTGTTGCGGAAGCCATGGCTCCGAACCTTGATCGCCTTGATGC